>CAZOSA010000153.1:0-5093 GCA_964582155.1 uncultured Enterobacteriaceae bacterium
CGATCGGCGCCGCCAGCGCCTGCGCAGCCGCCAGCTTCAGCTGCGCGCTGTCCGCGAAATGCGCCGCGATGCGGGCGGCAAGCCCGGCGCTGTGTTCGGCGTGACCCATGCCGGGGCGATTTTACACGCTCATTCGCCGAACGCATTTCGGATCCATTGCACTCGCTCCGGCGCCAGCGCATCGAGCAGCAGTACGTCGAAGCGGCAGGCTGACGGCGCTCGCCCCGCGAGATACAGGCGCGCCGCCGCCAGCAGCCGCGCGCGCTTGGCCGGCGTGATGCTCTCCGCCGCGCCGCCGAATGCTGTATCCCGGCGCAGCCGCACCTCGGCGAATACCAGAGTGCCCGCCTCTTCCGCCACCAGGTCGATCTCGCCGAGCCGGCAGCGCCAGTTGCGCGCCAGGATGCGCAGTCCCGCCTTTTGCAGCAGGTCCGCGCACAAGTCCTCCGCGCGCCGTCCGTCAAGGTTCATGCGGTCCCCCGTTTGCCCTCTGACTAACGGACCAGCACAATCCGCCGTTGACTCACCCTCGCCCCGTGCCCGGAATCCTGTACGTCATCGCCACCCCCATCGGCAACCTCGCCGACGCCAGCCCGCGCGCGCTCGATACGCTGCGCCAGGCCGACCTGGTCGCCTGCGAGGACACGCGCACCACGCGCATCCTGCTCGCCCGGCACGGCATCGAGCGCGCCATGCTCGCCCTGCACGCCCACAACGAACGCTCGGCCGGAGCGAAGCTGCTGGCCAAGTTGCAGGCCGGAAAGAACGTGGCGCTGGTGACCGATGCCGGCACCCCGGGCGTATCCGATCCGGGCGCCCTGCTGGTCGAGGCCGCGCATCGCGACGGCATCCGCGTGGTGCCGTTGCCCGGCCCCAATGCCGCGATCGCGGCGTACTCGGCAGCCGGCTTCGCCGCGGACCGGTTTCTGTTCGTCGGCTTCCTGCCCTCCAGGGCGGTGGCGCGCCGCAAGGCGCTCGAGGCGCTCGAGCTGCCCTGGCCGGTAATTTTTTACGAGGCGCCGCATCGCGTGATGGAAACAGTGCAAGATCTCGCGGCGCAGTTCGGCGGCGAACGCGAGGTCGTTATCGCGCGGGAATTGACCAAGAAATTCGAGGAGGTCGCGCGCCTGCCGCTCGCCGGGGCTGCAGACTGGCTGCGCGCGCACGCGCATCGCCAGCAAGGCGAGTTCGTCCTGGTTCTGGGGCCGGGCGCGGCAACCCGGTCGGACGTCGCCGCGGGCGAGCGCGTGCTCGAGATCCTGCTCGAGTCGCTGCCGGCGAGCGAAGCGGCGCGGCTCGCCGCGCGCATCAGCGGCGTGCCGCGCAACGCGCTTTACAAATTGGCGCTCGCACGCGCCAAGTAGAATCCTCCTCATGGACCGCATCACGCTGATCCGCCCGGACGACTGGCACCTGCACCTGCGCGACGGCCCGCAGATGGCCGACGTGCTGCCCGACAGCGCGCAGCGCTTTGCGCGCGCCATCGTGATGCCCAACCTGCGTGTGCCGGTGCGCACCACGCAGGAGGCGCTGGCCTATCGCGGCCGCATCCTTGCCGCCCTGCCGGAACACGCCGCATTCGAGCCGTTGATGACGCTCTACCTCACGGACGACACGCAGCCCGAGGAAATCGCGCTCGCCAAGCGCTCCGGCGAGGTGCACGGCGTCAAGCTCTACCCGGCGGGCGCCACTACCAATTCAGATTCCGGCGTCACGCGCATCTCGCGCTGCTTCAACACGCTGGAGAAGATGGAGGAGTTGGGCATGCCGCTGCTCGTGCACGGCGAAGTCACCGACCCCGAAGTGGACGTGTTCGACCGCGAGCCGGTATTCATCGAGGAGGTGCTCGGCCCGCTGCTCGCGCGCTTCGCGAACCTCAAGGTGGTGCTGGAGCACATCACCACGCGCGAGGCGGTGCAGTTCGTCGAGGTCACGGGCGCCAATGTCGCCGCGACCATCACTGCGCACCACCTGCTCCTGAACCGCAACGCCCTGTTCCTGGGGGGCATCCGGCCGCACCACTACTGCCTGCCGGTGCTCAAGCGCGAGGGACATCGCGCGGCCCTGGTCGAGGCCGCGACCTCGGGCAACCCCAAGTTTTTCCTCGGCACCGACAGTGCGCCGCACGCGCGCGGCGCCAAGGAGGCCGCCTGCGGCTGCGCCGGCGTGTATAGCGCGCACGCGGCGCTGGAGCTGTACGCCGTCGCGTTCGAGGAAGCGGGCGCGCTGGACAGGCTGGAAGGCTTTGCCAGCCGCTTCGGACCGCAGTTCTACGGCCTGCCGGCCAACCGCGGCACGCTCACCCTGGAGCGCAGCGATTGGATCGTGCCCGAGTCCCTGCCTTTCGGCACCGAGCAGCTGGTACCGCTGCGCGCCGGCGAGACCATCCCCTGGAAGATCGCCTAGGCCACCCGATCTACGATCCGCTGCGGCCCTGGCTCGAAGAACTCGGGACTGCGCCGTCACTGGCGGCTCTGAACGGCGCAGCGCAACGCCTCGCCCTGCGCACCGAAAGCGGCATGCCGCTGCGCTTTGCCGCGCCCACGGGCGCGGATCCCTATTACGAGATCCACCTGTTCGACTCCGGCATGGTGCATACGCGACCGGAGAACCGCCACGACCTGTTCAACGCGCTGTGCTGGCTCGCGTTCCCGCGCACCAAGGCGCGCATCAATGCCCTGCACGCCGCGCAGATCCCGCGCGAGGGCGGCAAGCGCGGCAGAATGCGCGACCTGCTCACCCTCTTCGACGAAGGCGGCGCGCTGGTGGCCTGCGCCGACGAGAAGCTGAACGCGCTGATCCGCGAGTGCCGCTGGAAGGAGCTGTTCTGGACGCAGCGCCGCCGCGTGCGGGCGGCGATGAGATTCATCGTGCTGGGCCACGCGGTGCTGGAACAGGCGCTCCAGCCCTGGCCCGGCATCACCTGCAAGGCCCTGTTCATCGATCCGGGGCGCGACGCGGACGCCCAGGCAGCGCAATGGCTCGGGCAGTTGTCCGCCGACGCATCGCCGCACCTGCTCGCGCCGCTGCCCGCCTTCGGCTACCCGGGCTGGCTGCGCGAGAGCGAGCGCGCCGGGTTTTACGACGAGCAGCGCTATTTCCGCCCGCCCGGGCGGCAAACCCCGGCCGGGGGCGCGTAGAATCGCGCCCTGGAGATGGCCAGGCAGCCGCTGTGGCAACACAGAGGAAAGTCCGGGCTCCACAGAGCGGGATGCGGGGTAACCCCCCGGCGCGCATAAGCGCCGCGCAAGCGGCGCCAAGGCGACGAACAGGGCCACAGAGACGAGTCCTCCCGGCAACGGGAGGGGTGAAACGGGCAACCTCCATCCGGAGCAACACCAAATAGGCAAGCGCCTGAGGCCGGCTCGGCCAAGCTTGCGGGTAGGTGGCTTGAGCCCTGGGGCAACCCCGGGCCTAGAGGAATGGCTGCCGGGAGGGGTTCGCCCCTTCGCACAGAACCCGGCTTATCGGCCGTCTCCTTTTTTTCACGTCCTTTGCGCCGCGACCGCAAATTCCTTTTGCGTTCGGCGACAAGGCAGCAGGATAATGCCGGACAATCCCTCGTGCCGGAGGAAGAACGGGCCTTCAAGGACCGCGCGGACAGAAAGTGCACGATCGCCTCAACCAGAACGACGTCACCAACAGGATCAACGTCGAGGATCCCGATCAGGTTCGCGACGCGGTCCAGGCGATCATCGCAAATCGCTACCCGGGCGCCGACCTGGCGCCGCTGCGGCGCGCCTTCCACGATGTGAAGGCGCTGTTCAGCGGCACTTTCCCCGGCTACCTGCCCTGCGACACCCTGTACCACGACCTGCGTCACACGCTCGACATGACGCTGGCGATGGCGCGCCTGCTCGATGGCCACGACCGCGCGCTCGCACCCGCCGATCAGATCGGCGCGCGGCGCGCCATGCTCGGGGTGGTGGTCGCGCTGTTGCACGATTCCGGCTACCTCAAGCGCGCCTCCGAGGGGCACGTCGGGAACGGTGCCGTGTTCACCAAGATCCATGTCAGCCGCAGCGCGGACTTTCTGGCGCGCTACCTGCCGCAGCTCGGTTTCGCCGAGGAAACGGAGGCGGCGGCCAAGCTGGTGCACTTCACCGGCTACGAGATGGACATCGACGACATCATGCTGCACGACCCCAAGGACCGGCTGCTGGGCTGCCTGGTGGGCACCGCGGACCTGATCGGCCAGATGTCGGACCGCCTGTACCTGGAGAAATGCCGCGAGTTCCTGTATTCCGAGTTCGTCTGGGGCAGCATCGCGCGCGAGACGCTCGCCGATGGCCGCGAGATCGTACGCTACGCCTCGCCCGAGGACCTGATGCTGAAGACCCCCGGGTTCTACGAGTACGTGGCGCGCACCCGCATCGAGAAGAAGCTGGGGGGCGCCGACCGCTACGCCGCGGCGCACTTCGACGGCGCGAGCCCCTATCAGACCGAGATCGATCGCAACATGCTGTTCCTGAAGGACGCCATCGAGCAGGCCGATCTCAAACGCATGCGGCGCTCTTGCTACTCGCTTTCGGGCAGGGACGCCAAACTCGCCTAGCGCCCGTGCCGCGCGCGCTGTGGGGTTTGTCACGTTTAGCGGCAGATAACCGCAGGCCGGGGCGCGAAGGCACTTGCCCGTAGCGCGCGAGCGTGGCACAAACGACCTATGACGGTTGCAGAACGGATACGGCTCGGCGGCACGCGGCCTGAGGTCGCGCCGGCGCTGTTCAGGCTGCTCGCCGAGGCTGCGCTGTCGCGCGCGGCACTGGACGCCTGCGGCCTGCCGGTGGCGCTGGTGGATGCGGCGGCGCCGGACCGGCGGTTCAGCTACGTGAATCACGCGTTCGAGTCGTTTTTCGGTTTTCGCGCCGCCGAGGCCCTGGGGCGCCCTGCGCCGGCGCTGCTGTTCAGCGACTTGGTCGCGGCCGAGCGGCTGTTCCGGGAGCCCGCGGTGCAGATGCAGCTGCGCGCGCAGCGCAAGGACGGCTCCGCGGCGCACGTCGAGGTCGTGGTGGGCGCGGTGCGTGGCGTCGACGGCCGCGTCACGCACTGGGTGCTGGCGTTCGCCGACCGCACCGAACTGGAAGAGCTGCGCG
>CAZOSA010000154.1:0-4959 GCA_964582155.1 uncultured Enterobacteriaceae bacterium
CGCGGCGCTCAAAGCGCGGCGGCGAGCTCCGCGCCTTCGAGCATGGCGCGCTTGGCGTCGAGCTCGGCGGCAAACTTCGCGCCGCCGATCACGTGCTTCGCCGGCAGCGGGCGCAGCGGCTCCTGGCCGGCGCAGATCACCACCGTGTCGGCCGAGACGACGCTTTCGTTGCCGTCCACGGCGATGTGCACGCCGGCGTCATCGATCCCGCGGTACTCGACCCCCTTGATCATCTGCACGCCGTTTCTCGCGAGCTCCGCGCGATGCACCCAGCCGGTGGTGCGCCCCAGCGTCGCGCCGAAAGGCGTCGCCGAGCGCTTGAGCATGGTGATGCGGTGCGCCGGGTGCGCCGGCGGGAAGCCCTGCGGATCGAGTCCGCCCGATGCTGTCTTGTCCTGCACGATGCCCCAGTGCTTGGCGAACTCGCCGGCGTCGAGCGTCGCGCGTGCGTTGCGTTCCAGAAGATAGAGCGCGACATCGAAGCCGATGCCGCCCGCGCCGATGATCACCACGTTCTTGCCGGGCAGTACCCGGCCGGAGAGCACATCGACATAGCTCGCCACGCACTTGTGCCCGATGCCGGGGATGGCGGGTTTCCTGGGGTCGATGCCGGTGGCGAGCACCACTTCATCGAATTGGCCGAGCTCCGCCGCATCCGGCGCGTGCCCGAGCAGCACCCTGGCGCCGGCGCGGCGCAGCCGCTCGGCGTAGTAGGCGATGGATTCGGCGAATTCCTGCTTGCCGGGAATCCTTTTCGCCAGGTTGAACTGGCCGCCCAGCGCCGCGGACTTCTCGAACAGCACCACCTCGTGGCCGCGCTCGGCCGCGACCGCAGCGCAGGACAGGCCCGCCGGCCCGCCGCCCACCACCGCGACGCGTTTTTTCGTACTGACCGGCGCGAACACCAGCTCGGTTTCGCGGCCGGCGCGCGGGTTCACCACGCAACTCGCAGGCTGTCCAATGAAGTAGTGATCCAGGCAGGCCTGGTTGCAGGCGATGCAGATGTTGATGCCGGCGCGGTCGCCCGCCTTCGCCTTGGCGGCGAAGGCTTCATCGGCGAGGAAGGCGCGGGCGAGGGACACCATGTCGGCGTCGCCGCGCGCGAGGATCACCTCCGCGGTTTCGGGCGCGTTGATGCGGTTGGAGGCGATCACCGGGATACTCACCGCCTCCTTCAGGTTGCGCGTGGCCCAGGCGAAGCCGCCGCGCGGCACGGCCTGCGCGATGGTCGGGATGCGCGCCTCGTGCCAGCCGATGCCGGTATTGAGCAGCGTCGCGCCCGCCTTCTCGATCCCCTTGGCGACCTCGGCGATCTCGGCAGCCGAGAGGCCGCCCTCGACGAGTTCCAGCGCCGAGATGCGATAGATGATGATGAAATCCTCGCCGGCCGCGACGCGGCAGGCGCGCACCACTTCGACCGGAAAGCGCATGCGGTTCTCGAGGTTTCCACCCCAGCGATCCGTTCTCCGGTTGGCGCGCGGCGCGAGGAATTGCGTGAGGAGGTACCCCTCCGAGCCCATCACCTCGACGCCGTCGTAGCCCGCCTCGCGCGCCAGGGACGCGCTGGCGGCGAAGGCGGCGATGGTGCGCTCGATCTCGGCATCGCCCAGCTCGCGCGGCGCGTTGGGATTGAGGCCGGACTTCACCGGCGAAGGCGCGACGATGTTCTTGTGGGAGCCGTAGCGACCTGAATGCAGCAGCTGCAGCACGATCCTGCCGCCCGCGTCGTGCACGGCGCGCGGGATGACGCGGTGGCGCTCGGCGTCGGCCCTGGTGCTCACCTGCGCGCGGTGCGGGCTCAACTCGCCCGCGTCGTTCGGCGAGAAGCCGCCGGTGACGATCAGCGCGGCGCCGCCTTTTGCGCGCGCCGCGTAGAACGCCGCGAGGCGCGCCATGCCGTCGGGCCGCGCCTCCAGGCCCATGTGCATCGAGCCCATGAGGATGCGGTTGGGCAGCGTGACGAAGCCGAGGTCCAGCGGGCGAAACAGGTGCGGGTAAGCCGGCACAGGCCGGCAATTCTATCTGCGCGTCACCAGCAGCGTTCCACCGAGAATCAAAACACCGCCGGCGAGCGCGGCGGCGGGGAGCGCTTCGCCGAGGAACAGCCACCCCCAGAGAATTCCGAACAGCGGAATCAGGTAAGTCACGGTGAGCGCACGCGTCGCGCCGACGTCGGCGATGAGGCGAAAGTAGAGCAGGAACGCGACGCCGCTCGCCAGCAGCGCGAGGCCAAGCACGTTGGCGATCACCAGCGCCGAAGGCGCGGCGAGCGGCGGCACGAACGGCAGCAGCGGAAGCAGCACCACGGCGGCGGCGAGCTGGTTGCCTACGGCCATGCCGCGCGGCGAGGCGCCGCCGGCGAAACGCTTGATCAGTACGCCGACGACCCCGTACAGGCAGCAGGCGCCGAGCGCGGCCGCCACCGCCCAGCCGAACAGCGGACCCTGTTCCATGCCCGAGGGGCGGGCGATCAGCGCGACGCCGGCGACGCCCAAGGCGAGGCCGGCCGCCTTGCGCAAAGTTACCCGCTCGTCGCGAAACAGCGCGCCCCAGGCCAATCCGAATATCGGCGCAGTGGCATTCACGATGGCGAGCAGCGACGCCGGCGCGTGCATCGCCGCGAACGAGTACAGCACGAACGGGGCTGCGATGCCGACGCCGCCGACGAGCAGGTAGGAACGCCAATGGACACGCAGCCCCGGGTCGAAGCCGACGATGCGAAACCAGGCCAGAAGGGCGAGCCCGCCGATGAGGACGCGGAATTCCGGCGTCCACACCGGCCCAAGCACGGGCGCGGCGACGCGCATGAAGATGAACGCGGCGCCCCAGATCGCGGCGAGGGCGACCAGGCGGGCGTAGTCGGCCGGGGTCACGGGCGGATGGTCGCAGAACCCCGCGGACCCTGCTGGCCGTTTCCGGACCTGGCGCCGTGATGTCCGAAAACGGCGAGCACAGGGCGCCGGCCGCGCCCACAATGGCGTCCATGACGCTGGATTCGGCCACCTGCTACCGGGCGCTGAGGGCGCGCGACGCGCGCTTCGACGGACGCTTTTTCGTCGCCGTGTCCTCGACGCGCATCTACTGCCGCCCGGTGTGCACCGTGAAACCGCCCAAGCGCGAGAACTGCCGCTTCTATCCCAGCGCCGCCGCCGCCGAGTCGGCCGGCTACCGGCCTTGCCTGCGCTGCCGACCCGAACTCGCGCCGGGCAACGCCAGCGTGGACGCGACGACGCGCGTGGCGCAGGCCGCGGCGAGCCTGATCGAGGACCACGCGCTCGACGCCGACGGGCTGGAGGCCATCGCGTCGCGCCTCGGCATCACGGACCGGCACCTGCGCCGCGCCTTCGGCGCCGAGTTCGGCGTCTCGCCCGTGGAGTTCGCGCAAACGCAGCGCCTGCTCCTCGCCAAGCGCCTGCTCACCGACACCGCCCTGCCGGTCACCGGGATCGCGTTCGCCAGCGGCTTCGGCAGCCTGCGGCGCTTCAACGCGCTGTTCAAGCAGCGCTATCGCCTGCAGCCCGGGCAGTTGCGCCGCCACATGCGCGGCGCGGCGGCGCCCGCGGCCGACGCCCTGAACTTCGAGCTGAGCTTCCGCCCGCCCTACGACTGGCCGGCGGTCAGCGCCTTTCTCGGCGCGCGCGCCATCGCTGGCGTCGAGGCGCTCGAGGACGGCCGCTACCGCCGCACGGTGCGCGTGGCACTGGAGGGCAAGGAGCATTTCGGCTGGATCGAGGTCGGGATGTCGCCGAAGAAGCCGGCGCTGCGCGTCGCCGTCTCGGCGTCGCTCGCGCGGGTGCTGCCGCCGGTGCTTTCGCGCGTCAAGGCGCTCATGGATCTCGCCTGCAACCCGACCGAGGTGGCGCAGGCCCTGGGCGCCCTGGCGCAGCGCCGTCCCGGCATGCGCGTCCCCGGCGCCTTCGACGGCTTTGAAGTCGCGGTGCGCGCGATCCTCGGCCAGCAGGTGAGCGTCGCCGCGGCGCGCACCGTCGCGGGCCGCTTCGCGGCGATGCTCGGCGATCCGGCCGATACCCCGTTCGGCGCGCTCACCATGGTGTTTCCCACTGCCGGGCGCGTCGCTGACACGGCGCCGGGTCGCATCGCGCGTCTGGGCATGCCGGGCGCGCGCGCCCGCACGGTGGTCGCGCTCGCACGTGCGGTGGCGGAGGGCGAACTCGTGCTGATGCCCAACGCCGACATCGAGGCGACGCTGGAGCGGCTGCGCGCCCTGCCGGGCGTGGGCGAGTGGACGGCGCAGTACATCGCGATGCGCTCGCTCGCCTGGCCCGACGCCTTTCCCCATACCGACCTGGGCGTGATGAAGGCGCTCGGGCTGAAGGACGCGCGCCGCGTGCTGGCCGCCGGCGAGGCCTGGCGGCCTTGGCGCGCGTACGCGGTGATGCACCTCTGGAATTCACTACAAAAGGACTGACCATGCACTACTTCGACTTCTTCAAAAGCCCCCAGGGGCGCATGCTGCTGGTGGCCGACGACAAGGCGCTGACGGGCGCCTACTTCTCCGGGCAGAAGTACCTGCCGCGCATCGAGGCGGACTGGAAGCGCGATTCTCGTCATGCGCCGCTGGTGCGCGCGAAGCGGGAACTGGCCGAATACTTCTCCGGCAAGCGCAAGCGCTTCTCCGTCAGGCTCGCCCCGCGCGGTACGCCGTTCCAGCGTTCGGTGTGGAAGGCGATCGCGGGCGTCGGTTTCGGCAGGACTATTCCCTACGCGGAACTCGCGCGGCGCGCGGGCCGACCCGGAAGTGCGCGCGCCGCGGGCGCGGCGACCGGGCGCAACCCCATCGGCATCATCGTTCCCTGCCACCGCATCGTCGGTTCGAACGGCTCGCTCACCGGCTATGCCGGCGGCCTGGCGAGGAAGCGCGCGCTACTGGCGCTGGAGGCGCAGGCCTAGGACTTGCGGCCCAGCGCGGCCTGCACGTACTTGCGCGAGGTCCGGGGA
>CAZOSA010000155.1:0-4931 GCA_964582155.1 uncultured Enterobacteriaceae bacterium
TGGCGATCTCCGGCATCATCGGCTGGGTCGGGCTGCTGATCCCGCACGCGGCGCGTCTCATGATCGGCCCCGAGTTCTCGCGCCTGCTGCCGCTGTCCATGGTGCTCGGCGCGGCGTTCCTTCTGGCGGTGGATACGCTCAGCCGCACCATCGCGCCCATCGAAGTCCCGCCCGGGGTGCTCACCGCGCTCATCGGCACGCCGTTCTTCCTCTGGCTGTTCGCCACCGCGAGGCGCTCATGGCAGTGATGCTGGAGGCGCGCGGCCTGGGCTACGGGTACCCGGGGCGGCCGGTCGGCGGGAACCTCGACCTCGCGCTCACGGCCGGCGACGTGCTGTGCGTGCTCGGCCCGAACGGCGGCGGCAAGACCACGCTGTTCCGCACCCTGCTCGGCCTGCTGCCGGCGCAGGCGGGCGCGGTGCTGCTCGACGGGCGGGCGCTTACAGGCATGCCTCGCGGCGATGTCGCGCGCCGCGTGGGCTACGTGCCGCAGGGCCACGCGGCGCAATTCGCGTTCACCGTGCGCGAGGCCGTCCTGATGGGACGTACTTCGCACATCAGCCTGTTCGCCGCGCCGGGCGCCGCGGACAGGGATGCCGCCCAGCGCGCCCTCCAGGCGCTGGGCATCGGCGAGCTCGCCGAGCGCGTGGTGACCGAGCTCTCCGGCGGCGAGCGTCAACTCGCCATGATCGCGCGCGCCCTGGCGCAAGGTGCGCGCGCGCTGGTGCTGGACGAGCCCACTGCGAGCCTCGACTTCGGCAACCAGGTGCGCGTGCTGCGCGAGATCCGGCGCCTGGCCGCCGAGGGCTACGCGATCGTGTTCTCGACCCACGACCCGGGCCAGGCGTTCCTCGCCGCCAGCCGCGTGCTGCTCCTCGCGCACGGCGGCGCACGGCGCCAGGGCACGCCCGCCGAGGTGATCACCGCGGATAACCTGCGCGACGTCTATGGCGTCGAGGTGCGCGTGGCGGCGCTGGAGGGCGCGCGCGTGTGCCTGCCGGTGCTCTAGCCATGAGCGACAAGCCTGCGCGCATTGCGCGCTTCCATGCCGCAGAAATGCTGCGCGCCGGCGCCATGACGGTCCTGCCCGAGGACGCGGCGCACCACGCGGTGCACGTGCTGCGCCTGCGCACGGGCGAGGAGGTGACGCTGTTCGACGGCCGCGGCGGCGAGTACGCCGGTCGCGTCGCCGCCATCGAGCGGCTGCGCGTGTCGGTGGACGTGCTCGCGCACCGCGCGCTCGAGCGCGAATCACCCCTCGCCGTGACCCTGGTGCAGGGCGTGTCCTCCAGCGAGAAGATGGACTTCACCGTGCAGAAGGCGACCGAACTTGGCGTCGCCACGCTGCAACCGGTGATTGCGGCGCGTTCGACCGGGCGCATCGCCGGGGAGCGCGCCGCACACAAGCGCGCGCACTGGCAGCGCGTCGCCATCGCCGCCTGCGAGCAGTGCGGGCGCAACCGGGTGCCGGAGGTGCTCCCGCCGGTACCGCTCGCCGAGTTCTGCCGTACCGCTGGTCCCGCACACGGGCTGCTGCTTTCTCCCGATGCGCGCCTGGGGTTGCGCGAAGCTGCGGCGCGCCTCGAGGGTGCGGTGCAGCTCGCCGCGGGGCCCGAAGCCGGCTTCAGCGCCGCCGAGGAAGCGCTGCTGGCGCAGGCTGGCTTCGTGCCGGTGCGGCTCGGCCCGCGGGTGCTGCGCACCGAGACGGCGGCGCTTGCCGCCCTCGCCGCGCTGAACGCCCTGGCGGGCGACTTCTGAGGCTTGCCTTAGAATCGCGCGCAATCATGGCCGCGATGCCGCAACCTGAGGCTTTCATTCGCTGGTTCCGCCAGGCCGCGCCTTACCTGCACGCCTTCCGCGGGCGCACCTTCGTGATCGCCTTCGGCGGCGAGCTGGTCGCCGAACGCGCCCGCTTCACGCACTTCATCCAGGACGTGAACCTGCTCGCCGCGCTCGGCATCCGGCTGGTGCTGGTGCACGGTGCGCGCCCGCAGATCGAGGCGGAGCTGAAAGCAAAGCGCATCCGCTCGCGCTACGCCAGGGGCCTGCGCGTCACCGACGCGCAGGCGCTGGTTGCGGTGAAGCACGCCGCGGGTGTGCTGCGCGTGGAGATCGAGGCGCTGCTCTCCCAGGGCCTGCCCAATTCGCCGATGGCGGGCGCCTCGATCCGCGTCGCTTCCGGCAACTTCATCGCCGCGCGCCCAATCGGCGTGGTGGACGGAGTGGACTATCAGTACACCGGACTGGTACGCAAGGTGGACGCCCAGGCCATCGCGCGCCGGCTGGAAGCCGGGGAAGTGGTGCTGGTGCCGCATACCGGCTATTCGCCCACCGGCGAGGTGTTCAACCTGTCCTGGGAGGACGTGGCGGAGAACGTGGCGGTCGCGCTGCGCGCGGACAAGCTGCTCCTGTTCGTCGACCGGCTGCCGGCCGATCGCAAGGGCGCCGTGCTGGGCGAGCTGACTGCGCGCCAGGCCGAAGCCCTGCTGAAGGACACCGACCTCGGCGCGCACACCACGCGCGCCATCAAGCACGCGCTGCGCGCGCTCGCCGCCGGCGTGGGGCGCGCGCACCTGCTCTCGCGCCGCACCTGGGGCGCCACGCCGCTCGAGCTGTTCACCCATTCGGGCGTCGGCACCATGATCACGGCCGACCCGGTGCAGCGCCTGCGCGAGGCGCGCCTCGAGGACGCGGGCGGCATCCTCGCGCTGATCGAGCCGCTGGAAACCGACGGCACGCTGGTGAAGCGCGGCCGCGAGCGCCTGGAGCGCGAGATCGGCAACTTCCTCGTCATCGAGCACGACGGGATGATCGTCGGCTGCGCAGCGCTCTATCCCTTCGCCGCCAACAAGGCGGCCGAGCTCGCCTGCCTCGCCGTGGCGCCCGAGGCGCGCGACGCCGGCCACGGCGAGCGGCTGCTGCGCGCCTGCCAGGAGCGCGCCAAGGGGCTGAAGATCCGAAAATTGTTCGCGCTCACCACGCGCGCCGAGCACTGGTTCGTGGAGCAAGGCTTCAAGGCCGCCGACCCGGCCGCGCTGCCCGGCGAGCGCCAGGCGCTCTATAATTGGAGACGCGGTTCCAAAGTCTTCCTCAAGCGAATCTGATTCCCATGGCGCGAACGGTGAAATGCATCAAGCTCGGCCGCGAGGCCGAGGGGCTCGACTTCCCGCCTTACCCGGGCGAACTGGGCAAGCGCATCTTCGAGAACGTGTCGAAGGAAGCGTGGGCGCAGTGGCTCAAGCACCAGACCATGCTGGTGAACGAGAACCGGCTGAACCTCGCCGACCTCAAGGCGCGCAAATACCTGGCCGAGCAGATGGACAAGCATTTCTTCGGCGAAGGCGCCGACGTCGCTGCGGGGTACGTGCCCCCTACGAAGTAAGTGTTACGCCTTGCGGGCCTTGAGCGCCCGCACGCCGCCGGCCTCTCCCAATAGCAGCAGATCGGCTGGCCGCCGGGCGAACAGGCCGTTGGTCACCACGCCGGCGATGTTGTTCAGCTCAGCCTCCAATCCCGGGGGATCGGTGATCGTGAGCCCGCGGCAATCCAGGACGAGGTTGCCGTTATCCGTCTTGAAACCCTCGCGCAGCTCAGGCAAGCCGCCCAACTTTCGCAGCGCGCGCCCGACGTGGCCGCGCGCCATCGGGATCACCTCCACCGGCAGTGGAAACCTGCCCAGCACCGCCACCAGCTTGGACGCATCGCAGATGCAGACGAACGTCCCGGCGACGGCGGCAATGATCTTCTCGCGCGTGAGCGCGCCGCCGCCGCCCTTGATCATGTAAAGGTGCTCGTTCACCTCGTCCGCGCCGTCCACGTACACCGGCAGTTCGTCCACCGAGTTCAGGTCGAAGACGCGGATGCCGTGCTGCTTGAGGCGCTCGGCGCTCGCCTCGGACGCGGCCACCGCGCCCTCGATACGGCCCTTGATGCCGGCGAGGGCGTCGATGAAGAAATTGACCGTCGATCCCGAGCCGACACCGACGATGGCATCCTCCACCACGTGCTTGAGCGCCTCGCGGGCGACCAGTTGCTTGAGCTCGTGCTGCGTCACGCTTTTTTCTTCTGCAGCGGCAGATCCGTGCACACGCCCTCGAACAGCTCCGCCGCCATGCCCACCGATTCGCTCAGCGTCGGGTGCGGGTGGATGGTCTTGCCGATGTCGGTGGCGTCCGCGCCCATCTCTACGGCGAGCGCGAGCTCGCTGATCAGGTCGCCGGCGCCAGTGCCGACGATGCCGCCACCCACCAGGCGGTGCGTCTCGGCGTCGAACACCAGCTTGGTGAAGCCCTCGTCGCGCGCGTTGGCGATGGCGCGCCCGGATGCCGACCAGGGAAAATTCGCCACGCCGACCTTGAGGCCGGCATTTTTCGCCTCGTCCTCCGTGATACCCACCCAGGCGATTTCCGGGTCGGTGTAGGCGACCGAGGGCACGACGCGCGCATCGAAATGCGATTTCTGCCCGGCCGCGACCTCGGCCGCCACGTGCCCCTCGTGCACCGCCTTGTGCGCGAGCATCGGGTTGCCGGCGACGTCGCCGATGGCGTGGATATGCGCCACGTTGGTGCGCATCTGCGCATCCACCGGGATGAAGCCGCGTTCGTTCACCGTGACGCCGGCCCTGTCGGCGCCGATATGCTTGCCATTGGGCACGCGGCCTACCGAGACGAGGATCAGGTCGTAGGTCTTGGGCTCCTGGCCTTCGATCGAAACACGGATGCCCTCCTTGGTCGCCTGCGCCTTGGTGGTTTTCGAATTGAGCATCACCCGGTCGAAGCGGCCAGCATTGAATTTCTGCCACACCGCCACCAGGTCGCGATCGGCGCCGAGCATCAGCCCGCCCATCATTTCGACTACGTCGAGCCGGGTGCCCAGGGTGGAGTACACGGTGCCCATCTCCAGGCCGATGATGCCGCCGCCGATCACCAGCA
>CAZOSA010000156.1:0-4911 GCA_964582155.1 uncultured Enterobacteriaceae bacterium
TCTTGGGATAAGGCACGGGCTCGCCGGTGGAGCCCGAAGTGAACAGGATGGCGGCTATTTGCGCGGCCGGGACAGTCGGGACGGCCGGCTGCGCGTCCTTGACATCGGGGACGGCCGGCGCCTCGGGTCCGCTACCGGCGGACTCCGGAAAGGACACCGTCTCGAGCGCGACGGGCGCTGCCGGGCCGTCCGTCAGGCAATAGACGTCGGGGTATCGAGCGACCAGCCGCTCGATCAAGTCGGGCGTGTCGTTGGGCGGCAGCAGGCTTACCTGTTCCCGCAGCAGCGCCGCGGAGAAGCCGACGGCGAACCGGTAGCGGTCGGCGCAGAGGTTGAGCACATGCCGTCGCTGCGGCAGCCGCGCCGCCAGCCGTATCGTGTCACGCAGAAAATCGTCGAGACCGACCGCGCGCCCTTCACGATAGGCAAACACGGAACGGCGATCGTAGCCTTGGACCAGGGGGATGGTGGCCATGGGCATGCGCTAACCCGCCATCCTTCCGGCAAGCTCGGCCTCGAACTCGGTGAGCGACTGGCGCGGCAGCTTGCCCAATTCATTGCGCGGCAGGGCATCCACGAAATGGAGCGGCCGGGGCAGAAATGCGGCATCGATGCGCTGGCGCAGCGCGTCGATCAGGGCCTCGCTGGTAAGCGCCGGCGCCACCACGTATGCCGTGAGCCGGGTCACTGCCGCACCCTCTTGCTCGGGGACCACGAACGCGCCGTCGCGCACGCCCTCGATCGAGTTCAGGTGGTAGTTGAGGTGCGCCAGCGACGTGCGCTTGCCGGCGATATTCACCAGGTCCGCGGTGCGCCCGTGCAGCACGAATTTTCCGTGGCCCCGCAATTCGATGACATCGGCCAGCGACACCTCGATCTCGACGTGCCCGCCCTTGACCCACGTCCGCTCGCCACCCGTGCGCAGCTTCACATTCCTCATCGCGCGCCACTCACCCGTCTCTACGGTGCGGCGCACGGCGATCCCTCCGGATTCGGTGCATCCGTAGATCTCGAACAAGGGCGCGCCGAAACGCGCTTCCGCCTGCGCTGCCAGTTGGGGCGACAGGGGCGCCGTGGCGCACAGCAGGAAATCAACCGGGGGCAGATCGTCGGGTTCCGCCAGGAGCACGCGCAGGTGCACCGGCGTAGTCACCAGGCTGCGCGGCCGCGGCAGTGACGCCAGGTCCGCGCGAACGTCAGCCGGATAGAAAGGCCGCCGCGCGCACAGCGCCAGGCCGCCCTGCATGACCGCCAGTACGGTGGCTTCCAGTCCGAACACGTGCTGCGACGGCACCGTGCCGACGACCGCCATGCCCGGCCACGCGCCCAGCCCGAGCATCTCGATCTCAGCTCGCGCGACCCGGACGAGACTGCCCCAGCTCTTGCGGTAGGGCACCGGCTGGCCGGTGGAGCCCGAGGTAAATACGATGGCCGCAACCTGGGTTACCGGCACACCGGGAACCCGCAGCGCCGTTGCGCCGTGTTGGCCCAGCTCGGGAAAAAGCATTGTTTCGAGCGACGCCAGGCCCGCCGGCCTGTCGCTCAGACAGTAGACCCCGGGATACCGGACAGCGAGGCGCTCGATCAGGTCGGGCGTCTCGTTGGGCGGCAACAGGTTGATCTGCCGCCGCACCAGCGCCGCCGCAAACCCAACGGCAAAATGATAGCGGTCCGCGCAGAGGTTCAGCAGGTGCTGCCGCTCGGGAAGCGCGGCAGCGAGGCGCGCCACGTCCCCCAGGAAATGCTCGACGCTGATGCGGCGTCCCTGACGATACGCGAACGTCGCCCCTGCGCCAAAGCCGCGAACGAGCGGTGCCAAAGCCATGGGGCTATGCTAGCGCACTTCCGCGCTTTTTGAGTGGGATGTGTCCTTGAGGAACACCTGGAGCGCCTGCCATAGGGATACTCGCGGGTAGTCGGGGTAGCGGATCATGCGGTAAACAAGCTGTCCCACGAACATCAGCGCCACCAGGGGCACATTGAGAACATTGATGAACAGCGACCAGGTGCTGAGAGGGGCGAACCCGAACAACAGCGCCGAGGTGATCAACTGGATGGCGAAGAACAGGCACCAGGCGATCGTCACGTTGCGCGTGAACAGCGCCATCTCCGGATCTAGCGCGCCGTGCACGCTGCGCGCAAACCGGCTGATGAGCGGCTCCCTTCCGCGCGCCAGCGTGCGTCCGAAATACCACAAGAAAAACAGGTAGGCCGCCGCATGAGGGATGCCGCTGACCGCGGCGAGGCCCAGCCGCTCCTGATGCTCCACCAGATAGACGAACATCCCCGCCGCCAACAGGGCCGCCAGCCACAATGGCTTGTGCTTCGAGCGCGCCAAGATCCACCCGGCCAGCACCGCCAGGGGCAGCCACAACAGGATCGTGTGCAGCAGGCCAGGCTGCGCGTTGCTGACCGACACGTGTACGCCGTATTGGTACGCGATGCACGCGAGCACGACGAGTGCTTTCCACGCCCGGCCGATCGCGCTGCGCATCTACTTTGCCCTGGACTGCTGGATGTGCCGGTTCAGGCTGCGCAGCGAGCCGAATATCTTCTGATTGTCGTCGTCGTCCGAGCGCAACCGGATGCCGTAGGTCTTGGATATCGCCAGTGCAATCTCCAGAATATCGATCGAGTCCAGCCCCAGGCCGTCTTTATAGAGCGGGGCCTCGGGATCGATGTCGGTCGCCCGTGTCTCGAGGTTGAGCGTGGAAACGATCAATTGCGCCAGCTCGAGCTCCTGGACAGCGGGTGCGTCGCCCGCCGGTATCGGGTTCATTGCAGCTCCTTGCATGCCTCTATCCTCCTCGTCATTGGAATCCCGTCTTGCGTTGAAGCGTGCCTACTCTATCAGCTTTCGCATGGCCGTATTTTATTCTGAACTTGCCGCCGGACGGGAACTACGATCGCGGGCGGCCTTATGTATTCAAGGGGATATCCCCGGGGCCGGCCATTCAGAAGCTAGCCTTCGGATTGAGCGAGTAGACGCCGGTGAGCGCCGCCTGGTCCAGCACGTGGCTGCGGATCGCCGCGAGCACTTCTGGGCCTTTGAAGACGCCGCCCACCGGACAACGCGCGAAATCGAGCGCATAGAGAGTGAACACGTAGCGGTGCGGAATCTCATCGTTCCACGGCGGGCACGGGCCGTCGTAGCCGAAGTAGTTGCCCGACATATCCTTGTCCGAGGCAAACCAGGCGGTGTAGTCGTTCAGGCCCTGGCGCGTGTCGCCATGGCTGTCGGGCCCGGACTTGCCGCGCGGCGTGACGCCGCTCGAGTACTCACCCTGCTTGATCTGTATCGTCGTCGGCGGAAGGTCCACCAGCACCCAGTGAAAGAAATCCACCCGCGGCAGCTTCGCCGGGAGGGTGCGGCCCTCCTGGTTCACGTCGTCCGGCTTGCTCGGCACGTCGGGATCGTGGCAAATCAGCGCGAGCGACCTGGCGTTCGGCGGGACGTCCTGCCACGCCAGGTGCGGATTGAGGTTCTTCGAGAGCGTCGCATGAGTCTTGGGGTCCGGCGCGCAGAACGCGAACTCGGCGGGGATTTTCTTGTTGTTGGCGAAGCTTTTGCTGGTGAGCCTCATGGCGTTTTCCTGGTGCGCTATTATTGAGTCGTGACAGGGTGCCGCGTGACGCGGTAAGGCGTATTTTATTCCCGAACCGGAAAATACTATCTGCGCACGATCATGCCACGATCCATCATGTCACGCCGCATCATGTCACGATTTACCAATCATTTGTCGCCGCCCGGGAACAGCGCGCGCAACTGTGCGGCGCGCCGATCCTTCGGCAGCGCCGCCAGCTCCTTCACCGCAGCGTAGAAGCGCGCGAGATCGCGGCCCTCGCGCTCGAGCAACGCGTCGAAGGCCGGCACGAGCTGCGTGTAGATGGCGACCGAGGCGAGCTGAGCGTTGTTGGGCTGTTGCGCGATCCAGCGGTCGTAGCCCGCGAACTCGCTCCACCCCGCCTTGAGCGCGCGGTACTCGCCTTCGATCTCGGCGATGATTTTGCGTTTACGCTCCCGCATAACTTCCGGAGCGAGCCGCGTTTGGTAGAGCGCGTCGAGCCGGTCGCGATGCCTGTGCACGAGGCGCGCAAATTTCGCGCGGGCACGCTGGTTGCGCTCGAATGACTCGCGCTGCTTCGCATCGCCGGTGCGCGCCAGCCAGCGCCGCACGCCCTCCTGATCGACCGCCACCGCGAAGGATTCGTTGAACACCGTGTCGCCCTTCACGTACACGGCCTGGTGCGCCAGCTCGTGAAAAATGAGCCGGGCCAGCTCGGCCTCCGGGTAATGGGTGAAGGTGTTGAGCACCGGGTCCGCAAACCAGTTCAGGGTGGAATAGGCCGGTATCCCGCTGGGGTAGACATCGTAGCCCTGCGCCGCGAGTCCCGCGGCAAACCGGTCCGCTTCGACCTTGTCGAAATAGCCGCGGTACGCAACGCAGCCGGCGAACACGAAGCACCACTCTACCGGCTGCACCGAGAACTCCGGCGTCGCAAATACGTTCCACACCACGAACGGCCGTCCGAGATCGGCATAGCGCCGGTAGCTCTGGTTGTCGGGTAGTCCCAGCTCGCGGCTCGCGAACGCCCGGATTTCGAGCACCCGCGCGAGCTTGTCCTTCAACGCCTGCGCGGCGGTCGGGTCGGCGATCACTTCCTCGATCGGCCGCTCGCGGCGCCACACGTCGAGTTGCCCGTGGACTGACTGCCAGTAGTAGCTGACGTTCGTGCAGCCGCTCATGAGCAGCGCGAGGCACGCGGCAGCGAGCAGCCTCCCGCTTCGCGCCGCAAAAGCGTGGGTCGTGGGTCGTGGGTCGTGGATCGACTTTCTCATCCCTCCGCCCTCACCCCGTTAGAGGCGGACGCGCGCCGCCTCAGTAATTCGTCAGCCTCATGTCCGCCTCT
>CAZOSA010000157.1:0-4858 GCA_964582155.1 uncultured Enterobacteriaceae bacterium
CGCCTCGCAGCGCGCGGCGTCGCCAGCGTAGACGCGCAGTGCGCCGGCGCGCAGCAGGTCCTGCAGCGGGCGGCAGTCGCGCTGTGCCCGCCCGGCGGGTTCCTCGGGATTGAGCGTGGCCGCCCACTCCTGCAGCAGGCGCGGCAGCGACTCCGGTCCCAGGGCGCCGTGTGACAGCGCGGTCACCAGCCCGCGCTGCGGCTCGGACATGCCGGTCTGCAGCAGCGGCAGGAAGAACGGCGAGGTGGCGCTCGACATCGTGCCTTCGCCGCGCGCCGCCTGCAGCGCCTCGGGCGTCTGTCTGTTCAGGGCCGTGCCGAGCGCGTCCAGCGCGGCGATGGCGCCGGCGTCCAGATCGAACTGGTCCAGCAGATGCCGTATTGCGGCGGCGTCCACGGCGCGCCCGTCCGCCTAAAGGAACAGCTCGCGCGCGTCGATTTTGACCGTGGTCTGGTCGAGCGTGCGGCGGATGCGGTAGGGCTCGTCCGGCGTCGCCATCGGCTCGTTGACCAGGTCGAGGATCTTGTGCGGGTGGATGGGATTGCCGTTGGCGTCCTGCACCACCATGACGCGGGGCTGCAGGCGCTTGACCAGGTTCTGGGTGATCACCACGCCGACCTCGCCGCTGTTCAACTCCACCACGCTGCCCACGGGGAAAGCGCCCACGCACTGGATGAACTGCTCGATGAGCGCGGCATGGAACTGCGTGCCGCGGTTCTGGAACAGGACGTTGAGCGCGTTGGAGGGCGGCATCTGCAAGCCGTAGGGGGCGGGCGCCGTGAGCATGTCGAAGGTGTCGACGATTCCGGCGATGGCGCCCATCTGCGAAATCGCGCTGCCCTTCAGCCCACGGGCGTAGCCGCTGCCATCGTAGCGCTCGTGATGCAGCGAGGCGAGCCCCGGCAGCTCCGCCGGCAGCCCCGGTGTCTGGCTGAGGATCTCCACGCTGTGCCCGACGTGGGACTTGAAGATCTCCTCCTCCGCGGGGATCAGATCGGTGCGCCGGGCGGGCATGCCGGGCGGGAGCTTGAGCATGCCGACGTCCTGCAGCAGGCCCATCAGGCCCAGCAGCTCCAGGCGGTCGCGCTCCAGCTGCAGGAAGCGGCCGAACACCGTCATGTACACCGACACCTGCGTCGAGCGGTTGAGCGTTTCCTCCGCCTGGTCGCGCATGGTGACCAGCAGCATCATGGCGTCGGGGTTGCGCACCACCGAGTCGGTGATCTCGGTGACCGCCTGCCTGGCCCGATTGCCGTCGAGCGCGTTGCCGCTCACCACGGCGCGCGACATGGTCTGCACGATGGCGTTGGTCTGCGAGAAGACGGTGCGCGCGCGCGGCAGCTCGTCCTCGACGGTGGCGAGCTCCCTGTAGACCACCATGCCGCGCACCACCTCCCTGGACTGCTCCGCGATCACGCGGCGCGTCGAGGCCGGCAGGCTCAGGAGCCTGGGCGCCACCATCACCTGCAGCTTCTCCGGGTCGACGTACACCTTCCTGCAATATTTCTTCAGCGCCTCCAGCTGCTGCTCGGTCGTCAGCACGAAGCCCTGGTACACGAACGGTGTCTCGGTCCACGGCCGGTCGAGCCTGGCGACGAACATGCCAAATACGAGAGATTCGACCTGAACTTCCTTGTGGGCCATGCTCGCCTGGGATTGGACGATGGGAGAAGTGGATTTTCGGTCCTCGACGGGCGCTCGGCAAGTGCGCCATGCATTAACATCCGGGTCCGGAAGGGTCCTCGGGAGGAAATGCGGCGGTGCCGGAAACCATCGAACTCGGCCTGAGCCTTCAGGTCGGAAAATACGACGTCCAGAAGTTGCTCGGCAAGGGCGCGACCGGGACGGTGTACCTGGCCAGAGACACATTTTCCGGCAACGAGGTGGCGCTGAAGACCATCGAACCCGAGGTGTTCCGCGACCCGGAGTTCGGCACGGTGTACCGTGCCCAGTTCCTGAACGAGGCTTCGCTCGCCGGCAAGCTCAAGCACCCGCACATCGTGGGCATCCTGGATGCCGTGGTGGGCGAGGATTCCGGCTACATCGCCATGGAGCTGGTCACCGGCGGCGACCTGGCGGCCCATACGAAGCCGCAGCAGCTGCTGCCGGTGGCCGACGTGCTGCAGATCGGCTTCAAGTGCTGCGGCGCGCTCGACTATGCCTTCAGGGAAGGCATCGTGCACCGCGACATCAAGCCGGCCAACCTGATGATCGCGCGGGGCACCAACGTGAAGATCGCCGATTTCGGTGCCGCCTGGCTCAGGAAGAGCCAGGTGGTACAGGCGGCGATGATGGGCTCGCCCTACTACCTGTCGCCCGAGCAGATCGAAGGTCGGGAGCTTACCCATCACAGCGACATGTATGCGCTGGGCGCGGTGCTGTACGAGCTGCTCACGGGGCAGCGGCCGCTGCGCGCCGAGAACCTGGAGGCGCTGCTGAACAAGATCCGGGAGCTGGAGCCGCTGCCGCCCAGCGAGATCCGCAAGGACCTGCCGCGGGAGCTCGACCCGTTGATCCTGCGCGCGCTGCGCAAGAAGCCCGAGGCGCGTTACCCGACGTGGGCGGATTTCGCGCTCGCGCTTTCCCAGGCGGTACGCCTCGTGCTGCCAGGCAATGCCATCCCGGACACCGAGAAGTACGTGGCGCTGAAAAAGGTGGAGATGCTCGCAAGCCTCGCCGACGCCGAGATCTGGGAGCTGGTGCACGCCGGTAAGTGGTCGCGCGTGGACAAGGGCAAGACGATGGTGCGCGAGAACGACAAGGGCACGAGCTTTTTCTTCCTTGCCGAGGGCGAGGTCAAGGTGACGCGGGGCGGGCGGCTGCTGAACGTCGTCAACCACGGCGAGTGCTTCGGCGAGATGGCCTACATCTGGGGCGGCGAGCTGCCGCGCCACGCCACGGTGGAATCCATGACCCGGCTGCTGGTCGCCGAGTTCGACGCGGCGGCCCTGGAGCGCATGAGCGGCGGGGCGCAGCTGCAGCTTACGCGCGCGGTGGTACGCAACGTGGTGGACCGCCTGGCGCTCGCCAATATACGCGTCACCCCCGTGCGCTAGGCCACTCCATGCCCCGCATCGCCGCCTCCAAAGCACTCGAGCACCTGCGCATTCTGGATCTCTCGCGGGTGCGCGCCGGCCCGACCTGCGTGCGCCAGTTCGCCGACTTCGGTGCCGATGTGATCAAGATCGAGTCGCCCCCCGGGGTGGACCCGAACGAGGGCATGGGCGGGGCGCGCAGCGGGTCGGATTTCCAGAACCTGCAGCGCAACAAACGCGCGATGACGCTGAACCTCAAGCTGCCGCAGGCGCGCGCGGTGTTCGCTCGCCTGGTGAAAAGCGCCGACGTGGTGGTGGAGAACTACCGCCCGGACGTGAAGTTCCGCCTGGGCGTCGACTACGAGTCGCTGGCGAAAATAAATCCGCGCATCATCCTCGCCAGCATCTCGGGCTTCGGCCAGGACGGCCCCTACCGCGACCGGCCGGGATTCGACCAGATCGCGCAGGGCATGAGCGGCCTCATGTCGGTGACCGGGTTTCCCGGGCAGGGCCCGGTGCGCACCGGCGCGGCCATCGCCGACGTGTCGGCAGGGCTGCTCGCGGCGCTCGGCATCATGACCGCACTGCTCGAGCGCGAGCGCTCCGGCAAGGGGCAGTGGGTGCAATCCTCGCTGCTGCAGGCCGGCATCACGCTGCTCGATTTCCAGGCCGCGCGCTACCTGAAGGAAGGCGAAGTCGCGCAGCAGGTCGGTAACGACCACCCGACCAGCATGCCGACTTCCGCCTACAAGACGGCGGACGGACACATCAACGTCGCGGCCAGCGGCGAAGGCATGTGGCGGGGGCTGTGCGCGGCGATCGGGCGCGAGGACCTGCTCGCGCGGGCCGAATTCACCGACCCGCCGGGCCGTGCGAAGCACCGCGCGCAGTTGAACGCCGAGATCAACGCTGCGCTGGCGAAGAAAAAAAGTTCGGAATGGATCGCGGCGCTGAATGCCGCGGGCGTGCCCTGCGGCCCGATCTACTCGATCGACCAGGTGTTCTCGGATCCGCAGGTGCGGCACGTCGAGGCCTCGGGCGAAGTCGAGCATCGGTCGCTCGGCCGGTTCCGGCTGGTGAGCCAGGCGGTGAAACTGTCGCGCACCCCGGCCAGCCTGCGCACGGCAGCGCCGGAGATCGGCGAGCATACCGAGGAGCTCCTGGCGGAGCTGGGCTACGGCAAGGACGAGATCGCGCGATTGCGCGCGGAGAAGGCAATCTGAGGAGGATGACCATGAAACGAATTTACTTCGCAATGGCAGCACTGCTCTGGGCCTGCAGCGTCTTTGCGCAGGGCACTTTTCCGAACCGCCCCATCACCATGGTGGTCGGCTTCGCGCCGGGAGGCGGCACCGACACTTCGGCGCGCATCATCGCCAAGGCGGTCGCCGAGCACCTCGGCCAGCCGGTGCAGGTCGAGAACCGCGCGGGTGCGGGCGGCAACATCGCCCACGACCACGTGGCCAAGAGCGTGCCCGACGGGCACATGATCCTGCTCGGTTCGGTCGGGCCGCTCACCGTGGCGCCGCACATGATCAAGAACCTGCCTTACGATCCGTTGAAGGACCTGGCGCCGGTCACCATGGCGGTGACCTTCGCCAACGTCCTGGTGGTGCACGACGGCGTGCCGGTGCGCACGCTCGCCGAGTACGTCAAGTACGCCAACGAGAAAGGCGACACGCTCACCTACGGCTCCTCGGGCATCGGCGGCGCGGGCCACCTGTCGGGCGAGCTGTTCCGGATGATGGCCAAGGTGAAGATCGTGCACGTGCCCTACAAGGGCGGCGGGCCGGCGATGCAGGACCTGCTCGGCAAGCAGATCG
>CAZOSA010000158.1:0-4780 GCA_964582155.1 uncultured Enterobacteriaceae bacterium
GGCACCAACGCCGTGCGCTACGGCACCATGCGCGAGAACGTGCTGTCGCTCAAGGTGGTGCTCGCGGACGGCCGCATCATCCAGACCTCGCGCCGCGCGAAGAAATCCTCCGCCGGCTACGACCTGACGCGCCTGTTCGTCGGCTCGGAAGGCACGCTCGGCGTCATCACCGAGGTGACGGTGAAGCTGCACCCGGTGCAGGCAGCGATGTCCGCGGCGGTGTGCGCGTTCGCCACCGTGAAAGGCGCTGCGGACACCGTGATCCAGACGCTGCAATCGGGCATTCCGATCGCGAGGAGCGAACTGCTGTGCGCGACCACCATGGCGGCGCTCAATCGCCACAACAAGACCAGCCACCGCGAGATGCCGACGCTGCTGCTGGAGTTCCACGGCACCGAGGCGGGCGTGGTCGAGCAGGCCGAGATGGTGCAGGAAATCGCCAGGGAAAACGGCGGGCTGGATTTCCAGTGGGCGACCAGGCCCGAGGAGCGCACCAGATTGTGGGAGGCGCGACACAACGCCTACTTCGCCTGCCTGCAGCTGAAAGCGGGCTCGCGCGCCCTCTCCACGGACGTGTGCGTTCCGATCTCGCGCCTGGCGGAGTGCATCGTGGAGACCACCCGGGACATCGAGAAAGCCTCGATGCCGATTCCGTTGTTCGGGCACGTCGGCGACGGCAACTTTCACCTCGTGATCCTGATCGATCCGGCGAGCAAGTCGGACCTGGAGGAAGCCAAGGCGATCAACCAGCGCGTGGTGCAGCGCGCGCTCGCCATGGAAGGCACCTGCACCGGCGAGCACGGCATCGGCATGGGCAAGCAGGCCTACCTGGTGCAGGAACTCGGCGAGGCGGTGGACCTGATGAGGAATCTGAAGCGCACCTTCGACCCGGAAAACCTGTTCAATCCCGGGAAAGTCGTATCGCTCTAGATGGTCATGATGGTCTTGCGGTAGTACTTCAGCTCCTCGATCGAATCGAGGATGTCGGCGAGCGCCTCGTGCTTGCCTTCCTTCTTCAGGCCCTTGGCTACTTCGGGCTTCCAGCGCTTCACCAGCTCCTTCAGCGTTGAGACGTCCAGGTTGCGGTAATGGAAGTAGGTTTCCAGCCGCGGCATCCAGCGCACGAGAAACCTGCGGTCCTGGCAGATCGAGTTGCCGCACATCGGCGACGCCCCGGCGGGCACCTGCGGCGCGAGGAATTCCAGCATGCGGGCCTCCACCGCCGCCTCGTCCAGGCGCGAGGCTCTCACCTTGTCCACCAGGCCGGACTTGCCGTGCACGCCTTTGTTCCATGAGTCCATCGCCGCCAGCACCTCGTCGGGCTGGTGCAGCACCAGCACGGGGCCTTCGGCGAGCACTTCCAGCTGCGCGTCGGTGACCAGCAGCGCGACTTCGATGATGCGGTCGGAGTCGGGCGTGAGGCCCGTCATCTCCATGTCGATCCAGATCAGGTTGTTCTGGTCCGCCGGCATGTATTATTCTCTCATGGCATGATGAATGCATTTACCTGGGTGTTCCTCGGCGCGCTGGCGGCGGCGACGCTGACGCGGCTGTGGCTGGCGCGGCGCCAGGTCGCGCACGTGCGCGCGCATCGCGACGCGGTGCCGCCCACCTTCGCCGAGTCCATCGGGCTGCCGGCGCATCAGAAGGCGGCCGACTACACGGTGGCCAAGGTGCGCCTGGGCGTGGCAGACCTCTTGATCGGCGTCGCGGCGCTGCTCGCGCTGACCCTGGGCGGGTTGCTGCACTGGATCTCGCAGCAGTGGACGCACGTGTTCGAGCCCGGCGGCCTGTGGCACGGCGCGGCGCTGGTGGCAAGCGTGGTGCTGCTGCTTGGCGCGATAGAGCTGCCGCTCTCGGTCTACCGCACGTTCGTGGTGGAAGCGCGCTTCGGTTTCAACCGCATGACGCCGGCGCTGTTCCTCGCCGACCTGGCGAAGCACGCGCTGCTGGGCATCGCACTCGGCCTGCCGCTGCTCGTTCTGGTGCTGTGGCTGATGCAGCGCATGGGCGAGCTGTGGTGGCTGCACGTCTGGCTCGCCTGGATGGGCTTCAATCTGCTGATCCTGCTGATCTACCCGGCGTTCATCGCGCCGTTGTTCAACAAGTTCACGCCGCTCGAGGATGCGGCACTCGCCGGGCGCATCGACGCGCTGCTCGCGCGCTGCGGCTTCAGGTCGAACGGCCTGTACGTGATGGACGGCTCGCGGCGCTCGGCGCACGGCAACGCCTACTTCACCGGCTTCGGCGCGGCCAAGCGCATCGTGTTCTTCGACACGCTGCTCTCGCGCCTGGCGCCCGCGGAGGTGGAGGCGGTGCTGGCGCACGAGCTCGGCCACTACCGGCGCCACCACGTCTGGAAGCGCATCGCGCTGCTGTTCACCCTGTCGCTCGGCCTGCTATGGGTGCTTGGCCGCCTGATCGGCGAGTCCTGGTTCTACGACGGCCTGAACGCGGGCGCACCGGGCGCGGCAATGGGCTTGCTGCTGTTCGTGCTGGTGATGCCGGCGTTCACCATCTTCCTGCAGCCGCTCACCAGCCAGTACTCGCGCAAGCATGAGTTCGAGGCCGACGCCTACGCCGCATCGCACGCCAGCGCCGCCGAGCTGGTCACGGCGCTGGTGAAGCTGTACCAGGACAACGCGGCCACGCTCACGCCGGACCCGCTGCATTCGGCGTTTTACGACTCGCACCCGCCCGCCGCGACGCGCATCGGGCGGCTGCAGGCCGGCACCTAGGAGGCGCCATGGAACCGCTCGCGAAGAAGAAGTGCAAGCCCTGCGAGGGCGGCACGCCCGCCTACAGCGCGCAGCAGGCGCGCGAGCTTCTGCTGCAGCTCAAAGGCTGGCTGCTGGAAGACGGCAAGCTGGTGAAGCTCTACCCGTTCGGCAACTACCACCACACCATGGCGTTCGTGAATGCGCTCGCCTGGATTTCGCACCGCGAGGACCACCACCCCGACCTCGCCGTCGGCTACAACCAGTGCCGCGTCACCTACTGGACGCACGCCGTGGGCGGACTGTCGGAGAACGATTTCATCTGCGCGGCGAAATGCGACGCCTTGTTCGAACTGTAGCGCGCCGCGTTTTCAGTTCCCACGACCTGCTCGCCGCGCACCACGCGAAGAACCTGCTCGAGGCCGAGGGCATCCCCGCCGAAGTGAGGAACGAACGCTTGTCTTCCGCCATGGGCGAACTGCCGCCGGCGGAATGCCAGGCGGAAGTCTGGGTCATCGACCGGGGCGACGCCGAGCGCGCCGAGCGCCTGCTGCGCGAAGGCGTGCAGGTGAGCGGCGCGCCCTGGGCCTGCGGCAAGTGCGGCGAGCAAATGGAGCCGCAGTTCGCCCAATGCTGGCGCTGCGGCGCCTCGCGTCGCTAGAACACGCGCGCGAAGCTGAGCAGCAGGATGAGGAACAACCACACCACCAGCGCGCGCCAGACCAACCCGACCACGCTGTCCAGGTGCGGGCTGTCGGCCGCGTCCCCCACCCCCAGCTCGGGCCGCGGCTCCAGCGCGTCGATCGCCGTAAGCGGCATGCCCAGACGCACGCCCAGCGCGCCCGCGCCGGCGGCGAGCACCACGCCCGCATCGGGGTCGGGCCAGGCCGGCGCCTGCGTGCGCCAGCAATAGATCGCGTCCTCGAAGTCGCCGACCGCGGCGAAGGACGCCGCGGTCAGGCGCACCGCGGGCCACTCCAGCGCGCGGCAGGCCCGCTCGGCAAAGGTGCCGAAAGCGTCCTGGCCCTGCCAGCGCCGGCGCAGGTACAGCGCCAGCCGGTACAGGATCGCGCCGCTCGGGCCGGGCAGCAGGAGGAACCAGAACAGCACGCCGAATACGTGACGGTGCGAAGCCACCAGCGCTTCCTCGATGGCCAGCCGTATGACCTCCTCGCGGCTCAGGTGCTGCGCCGGCTCGCCGCGCCACGCGCCGATCAGTTCGCGCGCGCGGTCCACGTCCCCGGCGCGGATCGCCAGCTGCAGGTCGGTAAAATAGTGGCTGAACTGGCGAAATCCAAGCGTCAGGTAGAGCGCGCCGACGTTGCAGGCGAGCGCCAGCAACGGGCTCAGCCACAGCAGCGCGTAGTACAGGGCGAGCGACGCCGCGAGCACCGGCAGCACCGCCACCAGCCAGGCGATCTTGCCGTGGCGCGAGGCGCCCGCGTTGAAAGAGCGCTCCAGAGCGTTGGCCCACCGCGCCAGCAAGGCGATGTAGGTTTTGCGGTCGCCCAGCGGGCGCCATTGCTCCAGCAGCAGCGCCGCGACGATGGCGAGCATGCTCATGGCGTGCCGGCCGACTGCAGCAGGTGGCGGTACAGGTTGACGAGCATCCCGGCGGTGGCACCCCAGATGCAATGCTCGCCATAGGTAATGGCGAAGTAATGCACCGTGCTGCCCTGGACCTCGCGCGCATGACGCTGGTGGTTTGCAGGGTCGAGCAGGAAGGAAAGGGGCACCTCGAAGGCCGCGTCGACCTCGTGCGCGTCCAGGCGCAACTCGAATGGCGGCGACACCAGCCCGACCACCGGCGTGACGCGAAATCCGGTGCGCGTGTGGTAATCGGACAGTTTCCCCAGCAGCTCGACGCGCCGCGGGTCGAGGCCGATCTCCTCGCGCGTCTCGCGCAGCGCAGTGGCCTCGGCGCTGCCATCCCCCGGCTCGACGCGCCCCCCCGGGAAGCTGATCTGGCCCGAGTGCTCGCGCAGGTGCGCGGTGCGGCGCGTAAGCAGCACCGTCAGCGCCTCGGGCCGCGCCACGATCGGCACCAGCACCGAGGCGGGCCT
>CAZOSA010000159.1:0-4750 GCA_964582155.1 uncultured Enterobacteriaceae bacterium
CGCAGCCAGGGCGCGTGCAGCTTGTGGTGCCGCGCGGCCGAGCCGAAGTCCCACACGTACGGATCGCCGTTGCCGGTGAGGAGCGAATAGCGCGTCAGCTTGTCGCGCGCCCACTCGCCGATCACCGTGCTGGTGGTGTAGCGGATATTGTGCTGGTCAAAGGACAGCAGCGCGCCCAGCCCGGAGCCGGACAGCGCGGCGCGCGTGCGCGCCAGGCGGTAATCGTGCAGGCGCCGGAAATTGATGCGCTCCTCGAAATCGACCTGCGTATGGCCGGGAGACTGCAGCGGCCGGCTCCAGTTGTGGTGCGGGTCGATGTCGTCCGGGCGGACGATTCCCGGCTCTCGGCGCTTGGTTGCCATTCTTCCTCCCGCGCGAAGTTTAATCCACTACTCCGGCTTGAGGTCGCGTCCCGCGCGGCGCATGAACAGTCCCGCACCGACGAACGCGGCGGTGATCGCCAGGATCCACAGCGACATCGGCCGGTCCACGAAAATGCCGAACGAGCCGCCCGAGATGGTCAGGGTCTGGCGCAGCGACTGCTCGGCGAGCGGCCCGAGCACCAGCGCGAGCACCAGGGCCGCCGGCGAGAAGCCATACAGCCGCATGAAGAACCCGCCGAGACCCGCCGCGAACATCAGCCAGGTCTCGACGATGCTGCCGTTCACGCTGTAGGTACCGATGGTGCACACCAGGATCACCGCCGGCGCGAGGATGCGGTAGGGCAGCTTGATCATCAGCACGAACAGCGGGATGGCGAAGATGTTGAGCGCGAGCAGCGCCACGTTGCCCAGATACATGCTGGCGATCAGGCCCCAGGCGAACTCGGGCTGTTGCGCCATCAGCAGCGGCCCCGGCGTCAGCCCCCAGAGCACGAACGCGGCGAGCAGCACCGCGGTCGAGGCCGAGCCGGGAATGCCGAGCGTGAGCAGCGGCACCATGGCGCCCGAGGAGGCGGCGTTGTTCGCCGCCTCGGGCCCGACCAGCCCCGCCATCATGCCCTTGCCGAACTTCTCCGGCGTGCGCGAGGCGGACTTCTCGACCGAGTACGCCATCAGCGAGGCGACCGTCGCCCCGGCGCCCGGAATCACGCCGATGACGAAGCCGAGCAGCGAGCCGCGGATGAGACTGAACTTGGTCTCGATGAAATCGCGCGCGGTGGGCCAGAAGCGCTGCTCCTTCTGGTACTGGACGATGCCGCCGCTGCCCTTCAGGTGCAGCCCCGTGTACAACGCGTAGTACAGTTCGCCGAGGCCGAACAACCCGATGGCGATCGGGATGAAGTCGATGCCGCCGATCATCTCGGCGGACCTGAAGGTGAAGCGCGTCTGGCCGGTCTCGAGGTCCACGCCGACCGTGCCGAGCGCAAAACCGATCAGCGCCGAAATCAGGCCGTAGCGCCAGTTGCCGCCGACCATGACGATCAGCGTTGCGAGGCCCATCATCACCAGGAGGAAGAATTCGGGCGGGCCGAAACTGCGCGTCACCTGCGCGAAAAGCGGCGCGAGCACGGTGATCAGGATTACCCCGATCGTGCCGCCGACGAAGGAGGCGACCGCCTGCATGACCAACGCCGGTCCCGCGCGGCCCTGCTGCGCGAGCGGATAGCCGTCGAAGGTGCTCGCCACGGTGGAGGACTCTCCCGGCGTGTTGAGCAGGATCGAGGTAATGGTGCCGCCGTACTGGGAGCCGTAGTAGATCGCCGCCAGCATGATCACCGCGCCGGTCGGGTGCATGCCGAACGTGATCGGCAGCAGGATCGCGATGCCCGCCGACGGGCCGAATCCGGGAATGATGCCAACGATCATGCCGATCATGACGCCGGCAAAAAGGTAGGCGAGGTTGATCGGCGTCAGCGCGACCGACAGCCCGAGGAGCAGGTGGTTGAGGACCTCCATCAGAACGGCAGCGGAAAGAGCCCGCGCGGCAGCGAGGCGTTGAGCCAGACTCTGAACATCAGATAGAGCCCCAGCGGCAGCAGGACTGCCACCAGCACGTTCTGCACCGCGCGCCCGCGGTTCAGGAACCACAGCGACCCCGACATGAACACGACCATCGACAGCAGGCCGCCGATCAGCTCGAGCAGCCCGACGAACATCGCAGAAAGCAGCGCCACCACCGCGGCGGTGCGCCAGAGGGGCGAGATGGCGGTCTCGGCCGGGTCGCGCCTCAGGTCAGCGAACAAGCTGTACGCGAGCAGCGCGACCAGGCTCGCGCCGATGATGCGCGGAAAGAACCCCGGCCCGAGGCGCCCTGCCGAGGACAGGTAGTTCAGCTCGGCGAAGGCGGTATAGGTGTACCAGCCGGCGCCGAACAGCAGCGCGAGCAGGAACCCCGCGCGCAGGGCCCGTCCGCCCCCCGCCCCTCCTGCGGGGCCTGCAGACGACTGCACGGCGTGCGCGCTACTTGATTGCGCCCGACTTGCGCAGGATGTCGGCGAATGCGCCCTGCGTCTTCGTCAGGAAGGCGCGGAAGTCCTCGCCGTAGAGCACGTTCTCGGTCAGCAATTGCTTCTCAACGTACGCCTTCCACTCGGGCGTCTGCACGACCTTCTTCACGGTCTCGATCCACCACTGCTGCGCTTCCTTCGGCACCCCCGGCGGCAGCACCAGTCCGCGCGGCAGCGCAACGCCCATCTCGTATCCCAACTCGGCGAACGTGGGCACGTTGCCGAGCGCTTTCGGAGTCGACTTGCCGCTGAAAGCGAGCGCCCGCATGTCGCCCGACTGCAGCAACCCCAGCACCTCGCCCGGGTTCGACATTGCCGCATCGAGCGCGCTGGAGAGCAGTGCCGTGATGAGCTCGCCCTGCTTGTTGAACGAGACGTAGTTGAACGTGAATCCGGCCTTTTCCGACAAGAGCTTCGGCACGATGAAATCGATGTTGACCGCGCCGATGCCGCCGATGGAGGGCGGTTTGGCTTTCGCCGCGGCGATGAATTCCTGCAGAGTGCGGATCTTCGAGTTCTTGTTGACCAGCAGCAGCATGTCGTCCGAGGCGAGCAGCGCCACCGGCGTGAAACTTGTCGGCTGCCAGGGCGTGTTGGCCTGCAGCGGCGTGGTGACGAAGCTGCCGCTGGTCGAGGCGATGTGGTACGGGTTGCCCGTCTGGCTGAAGACGTAGCCCCAGCCTTTCGCGCCGCTGCCGCCGGGCCGGTTCTCGGGGACGATGGTCTCGGGGTAGAGTTTGTACTTCTCCAGGATCGAGATCAGGTTGCGCGACATGATGTCGTTGCCGCCGCCCGGACCGAAAGCGATGGTCCAGTCGAGGCGCTTGCTGGGATACCGGTCCTGCGCCGAAGCCGGGAGGCTCCCCAGGATCAGCGCCGCAATGAGCGCCGGAAACATCAGTTTTTTGCTTATCATGGCCACCCTCCTTTCCTGACATTATGCCGCTTCGGCCGACTTTGCTGGCACTTTTGGAGACTGACATGCAAGACATCCTGTACGAGGTGCGCCAGGGCATCGCCTTCGTCACCTTCAACCGGCCGCAGGCACGCAACGCCCTTACCTTCGCCATGTACGAGCGGCTGGCGGAGATCTGCGCCATCGCCAACGGCGACCGCTCCATCAAGGCCATGCTGCTCACGGGCGCGGGCGACAAGGCGTTTGCCGCCGGCACCGATATTTCGCAGTTCCGTGCCTTCGACAAGCCGCAAGATGCGATCGACTACGAGGCGCGCATGGACCGGGTGCTCGGCACGCTGGAGCATTGCCGCGTTCCGACGATCGCGGCCATCCAGGGGGCTTGCACGGGCGGCGGCGCGGCAATCGCCGTGTGCTGCGACCTGCGCATCGCTGCGGGCAACGCGCGTTTCGGTTTTCCGGTCGCGCGCACCCTCGGCAACTGCCTGTCCACGGGAAACTATGCACGGCTTGCGGCGCTGATCGGCCCGGCGCGCGTGAAAGACATGATTTTCCGGGCGCGCCTGATCGAGGCGCCGGAAGCGCTGGCGATCGGCATGGTCGGCGAGGTGGTCGAGGACCCGGCGGCGCTGCTGCAGCGCGCCGAGGAGGTGGCGCGGCTGGTCGCGGGTCACGCGCCTCTCACCCTGCAGGCAACCAAGGAAGCCTTGCTGCGGCTCAGGCCTGCAACCCCGCCCGGCTCCGGCGAAGACCTGGTCCTGATGTGCTATATGAGCGAAGATTTCCGCGAGGGCATGGAGGCATTCCTCGGCAAGCGTGCGCCGAACTGGAAAGGCAGGTAGCCGCGGCATGAAAAAGCGCCCGGAAGAACTGCGTTCGCATCGCTGGTACGGCGTCAAAGACCTGCGCTCCTTCGGCCACCGCTCGCGCACCGCGCAGATGGGTTATGACCGCAGCGACTACGCCGGCAAACCGGTGATCGCCATCATCAACACCTGGTCGGACATCAACCACTGCCACACCCATTTCCGGCAGCGCGCCGAGGAGGTGAAGCGCGGCGTGTGGCAGGCGGGCGGATTCCCGCTCGAAATGCCGGCGATGGCGCTCGCCGAGACCATGCAAAAGCCCACGACGATGATGTACCGCAATTTCCTCGCCATGGAGACCGAAGAGCTGCTGCGCTCCTACCCCGTGGACGGCTGCGTGCTGATGGGCGGCTGCGACAAGACCACGCCCGCGCTGATCATGGGCGCGACCAGCATGAACCTGCCGGCGATCTACCTGCCGGCGGGACCCATGCTGAACAGCCACTGGCGCGACCAGACCCTGGGCTCGGGCTCCGACACCTGGAAGTACTGGGACGAGCTGCGCGCCGGCCGCATCAC
>CAZOSA010000160.1:0-4732 GCA_964582155.1 uncultured Enterobacteriaceae bacterium
ATTTCGCAAGGCGCTCGCGCTGAGCGCGATCGCAGCGGCGCTGGGCTTCGCCGTTCCGGCGAGCGCGCAGGAGGCCGTTAGGAACTTCAAGTTCCAGTCCACCTGGCCCGCCAGCCTGACGCTGCAGGACAACTTCAGGATGTTCGCGGAGCGGGTCGACAAACTCACCGGCGGGCAGATCAAGATCGAGGCGCTCGCGGCCGGCCAGATCGTGCCGCCCTTCGAGATTCTCGACGCCACGCACAAGAAGGTAATCGACGGCGGCCACGGCGTCGCCTATTACTGGGTCGGCAAGAACAAGACCGCGACTCTGTTCTCCGCGACGCCGGCCGGTCCCTTCGGCATGGACCACTTCGACTTCCTCGGCTGGCTGAACGAAGGCGGCGGCATGGACCTGTACTGGGAGTTCTACCGCGACGTCCTGAAGCTGAACGTTGTCGCCTGGCCGGTCGGCGGTTCGAGCCCGCAGGCGTTCGGCTGGTTCAAGCGACCGATCAAGAGCCTGGCCGACTTCAAAGGCATGAAATGCCGCCAGACCGGGATCGTGGCCGAGATCTACCAGCGCATGGGCATGCAGACGGTCAACATGCCGGGCGGCGAGATCGTGCCCTCGGCGCAGCGCGGCGTGATCGACTGCGCGGAGTGGGTCGGCGGCGTCGAGGACCTGCGACTCGGCCTGCCGCAGGTCTGGAAATACCACTACACGCCCGGCATGCATGAAAGCAATTCGATGCTCGAGCTGATCATGAACGGAGACGTCTGGAAGAGCTTGAGCGCCCAGCAGCAGGAGGCCGTGCGTGCGGCAACCTTTGACACTTTCGTGCGCTGGGGCATCCGGTGGCAGAAGCAGAACGCCGACGCGATCGACGAGATGCGTACCAAGCACGGCGTGCAGATCCTGCGCACCCCGCCCGACATCCTGATCGAATTCATGAAGACCTGGGACAAGATGGCGGCAGAGGAGTCGGCCAAGGACCCGTTCTTCAAGAAGGTTCTCGAGTCGCAGCGAGTCTACGCGGCCAAAGTCGTGCCGGCCAAGCGCTTCATGTTCCCGCCGTACTCGTTTGCGGCGAACTACTACTATCCGGAGCGCCCGGCGAAACCCGCCGGGAAGGGCAAGAAGTAGCGCGCATCGAATGGGTGCATGACGAGGAAGGGCCGCCGCCGCGGCCCTTTTTTTTGTTCTTATCCGGTTGACCGGGGAATTTTCAGCGTGTAGTCTGCGTTTCGCCTTGCGAAATCAACTTGGAGGAGGAGAGTCATGAGGCATTTCGTCCGTTCGGCCGTCGCGCTTGCGGCCGCAGCAGCATTCACCGCAGGAGCGCAGGCCCAACAAGTCAATCTCAAGATGCAGGCCACCTGGCCGGCGAGCCTGACGCTGTACGAGAACTTCACCTTCTTTGCCGAGCGCGTCAACAAGATGGCAGGCGGCTCGCTCAAGATCGAAACCATGCCGGCGGGACAGGTCGTGCCTGCGTTCGAGGTGCTCGACGCAACGCACAAGAAGGTGCTCGACGGCGCGCACGCCTGGTCGGGCTACTGGGTCGGCAAGAACAAGGCTGCGATCCTGTGCACGGGCGGGCCGGGCGGGACTTTCGGCATGGACATGATCGACGCCATCGGCTGGATGCACCATGGCGGCGGAATCGATTTCTGCAACGAGTTCTTCCAGAAGGAGCTCAAGCTCAACGTGCAGTGGTTCCCGATCCTGCCCTCCGGGCCGCAGGCGTTCGGCTGGTTCAAGCGGCCGATCAAGAACCTGGCGGACTTCAAGGGCATGAAATGCCGGCAGACTGGGATGGCGGCCGAAGTCTTCCAGAGGATGGGCATGCAGACGGTCAACATGGCGGGCGGCGAGATCATCCCCGCCGCGCAGCGCGGCGTCATCGACTGCGCGGAGTGGATCGGCGGCGAGGAGGATCTGCGGCTCGGGTTCCAGAACGTGTGGAAGTACCACTACACGCCCGGCGTGCACGAGAACGTCACCATCGGCGAGGTGATCTTCAACATGGACGTGTGGAAGTCGCTGAAGCCGGAGCATCAGGAAATGATCAAGTCCGCCGCCAACGAGACCTTCCTGGTGTGGTGGGCGAAGTGGCAGCGGCAGAACGCGGATGCGATCAAGATTCTGCAGGAGAAGCACGGCGTGCGCATCCTGCGCACCCCGCCGGACATCCTGCTCGCGTTCCTGAAGACCTGGGACCAGATTGCCAAGGAAGAGGCCGCCAAGAACCCGTTCTTCAAGAAGGTGCATGACTCGCAGCGCGCCTACGCCTCCATGGTCGTGCCGGCCAAGCGCTTCATGTTCCCGCCGTACTCGTTTGTCGCCAACTACTACTTTCCCGAAGGCGGCGCCAAGCCGGCGGCGGCGAAGAAGAAATAGGTCAGCCTGATGTGAGAAGGGGGCGTAATCGCCCCCTTTTTTTCGTTTCGAAGACTAGGGTTTTCCCCGATGGCTGAGGCAGTCCCGAAGCATATCCGGCTGGTCCGGATCATCGACAAATTCACCGACACCACCGGCACCTGGGTGGCGTGGCTCAACGTGCCGCTGGTGCTGGCGGTGGCCTACGAGGTCTTCTCGCGCTACCTGTTCGATGCACCGACCAGCTGGTCGTTCGACGTGACTTACATGCTCTACGGCACGATCTTCATGCTCGGCTCGGCGTACGCGCTGCACAAGGGCGCTCACATCCGCACCGACTTCTTCTTCGAGAAATGGTCCATCCGCACCAAGGGCATGATCGATTCGATCGCGTTTATCGTGTTCTTTTTCCCGTCGATCTTCGTGTTCTTCCTCGTCAGCGGGCAGGAGGGCTGGTACGCGATGCAGATCGGCGAGACCTCGGAGCAGACGCCGTGGCGGCCGATCCTGTGGCCGTTCAAGCTGGTGGTGCCGCTCGCTTGCCTGCTGCTGCTGATCCAGGGCATCTCGGAGACCATCAAAAGCGTCTATGCAGCGCGCTGGGGCATCGAGCTCGAACACAAGGAGAAGGTGGAAATATGAGCGGCCTCGCGCTGCTCGGGCTGGTGATGCTGGTGGTGATGATCGGTGTGATCTTCATCGGCTTCCCGATCAGCTTCACCCTTCTGTTCCTCGCGCTCACTTTCGGCTACTTCGGCCTGGGCGATATGGTCTTCAGCCTGGCCTACTTCCAGACCATCGGCATGATGAAGGAAGAGCTGCTGGCGGCGGTGCCGCTGTTCATCCTCATGGGCTTCCTCACCGAGCAGGCGGGGCTGATGGAGCGCCTGTTCATTGCCCTGCGCAACATCCTGGCGCCGATCCGCGGTTCGCTGTTCGCGGTGGTGATCCTGACCGCCACGATTTTCGCCATGGCCACCGGCATCGTTGGGGCGGCGGTGACGGTGCTCGGCATCATGGCGAGCCCGATCATGATCAAGACCGGGTACGACGGGCGACTTTCGGCCGGCGCGATCACCGCAGGCGGCACGCTCGGCATCCTGATCCCGCCCTCGGTGATGCTGATCGTCATGGGTCCGGTGCTCGGCGTCTCGGTGGCCGACCTCTATGCCGCTGCGTTCGGCCCGGGATTGCTGCTTGCCAGCATGTACCTCGTCTACCTGATGGGCCGCGCCTTCCTCAATCCCAAGCTCGGCCCGCCGGTGCCGAAGGAAGAGCGCATCCACAGCATGGGGGTCATGGTGAAGGAGGTGCTGGTCGGCGTGGTGCCGCTGGTCGGGTTGATCGCGGCGGCGCTGGGTTCGATCCTCGCGGGACTCGCCACGCCGACGGAAGCCGCGGGTATCGGCGCCCTCGGCGCGGCGCTCCTCGCCGCGGCGTACGGCAAATTCACCTACGCGGGCTTGAAGCGCGCGGTGCTCTCGACCACCGCTACCTCCGCCATGGTGCTGCTGCTGGCGACGACATCGAACATCTTTGGCGCCGTGTTCGCGCGCCTCGGCACGGCGAACTGGATTACCCAGATGATGCTCGCGCTGCCGCTGTCGCCGTTGCTGATGCTGGTCGTGGTGCTGCTGCTGATCTTCCTGCTCGGCTGGCCGTTCGAATGGCCGGCGATCATCCTGGTGTTCCTGCCGATCTTCTACCCGGTGATGAATGAACTCAAACCGCAACTCGGCCAGGCGATGGGCATCCCGGTGGACATGGTCATGGTCTGGTTCGGGGCGCTGGTCGCGGTCACGCTGCAGACGGCGTTCCTGTCGCCGCCGGTGGCGATGTCGGCCTACTATCTGCGGCAGGTGGTGAAGGAATGGTCGCTGTCTACGATCTACAAGGGCATGTTCGAATTCATGATCCTGCAGTGCATCGCGATTGCGCTGATCGTCATTTTCCCCCAGATCGCGACCTCGTTCCCCGAGCATCTGCAGGCCGAGTCGCGCGCGGTCAAGACCGACGAAGTGGACGACAGCATGAACCGGCTCGAGGCCGATCCCTTTAAAGGGGCGCAGGACGAGGCCACGGGCAAGGACAGTGAGGAGGAGGTTGGGGAGGTAGAAGAAGATCTGGAACAAGACCCGATGTCGAACAAGAGCAAGAAATAGCACGCGACAGTCCCCTGATTCGGCGCCGGGCCCTGCCCGGCGTTTTTGTTTTAACCTTCGGGCATGCAATTCGATTTCGACGCGCCGGTGGACCGCGCCGGCACCTGGGCGTCGCGCTGGGAGCGCTACGCGGGGCGCGACGTGATCCCGCTATGGGTCGCGGACACCGATTTCCGCGCGCCGCCCTGCGTGCTCGAGGCGCTTGCCG
>CAZOSA010000161.1:0-4697 GCA_964582155.1 uncultured Enterobacteriaceae bacterium
CGCCGAAGAAGGTGCTGATCATCGGCGGCGGCGACGGCGGCTCCTCGGAAGAGGCCCTCAAGCACGCCTCGGTCGAGCAGGTGACCATGTGCGAGATCGACGAGGACGTGATCAAGGTCGCCAAGGAGCACTTCCACGCCGTGCACCACGGCGTCTTCGACAACCCGAAGCTGAGGGTGCTGGTCGGGGACGGCATGAAGTTCGTGCGCGAGACGCAGGAGCGCTTCGACCTGATCGCGCTCGACCTCAATGACCCGATGGGGCCGGCGGAGGCGCTGTACTCCGCGGAGTTTTTCCAGCAGTGCCGGCAAGCGCTCGCCCCGGGAGGCGCGCTGACGCTGCACATCGGCTCGCCGGTGGCGCGTCCCGAGCGCGTGAGCGAGCTCGCCCAGCGCCTGAACGGCATTTTCCGCATCGTGCGGCCGTACATCATGCACATCCCGCTGTACGGGTCGCTATGGGCCATGGCGGTGTGCTCGGACAAGCTCGATCCCAAGGCCTTCACGGCCGACGAGATCGACCGGCGTATCGAGCAAAGGAGATTGACCGAGCTCAGGTACTACAACGGCGAAACCCACGAGGGCGTGTTCGCGCTGCCCAACTTCGTGCGCGACCTGGTGACACCGCCGCGCCTGAAGCAGCAAATGCGCAGCCGCCGCCTGGGCGTCGTGCGCGCCGCCGCGAAGTAGGTCCCGGCGCGCCTAGCGCGCGCCGGGTTTGAGCAACAGCGATTCGATGGCGCCGTCGCCGGACTGCCGCGCCATGTCCAGCGCGACCGCGCCGCCCGGCGCCTGCAGCGCCGGGTCCGCGCCGCGCTCCAACAGCAGCCGCACCATGCTGTAGTCGCGACTGAGGACCGCTTCCATCAGCGGCGTGAAGCCGTTGGAATCGCGCTTGTCGGCCCAGCGCCCCATATCGAGCAGCTGCCCGACCGTCTCGCGGTCGCGGTACAGCACCGCCGTCATCACATCGTTGAACCTCGGCGACACCAACGCCGGCCCGGAGATCGGCGCCATCGCTGGCGCAGGGGTCACCGGCTGCGGCTCGGCAGCGACCTTGAGGCGCGGTTCCGGCGTCGGCGCGGGCGCGGCCATGGGTTCCGGCTTGGGCGCGGGTGCCGCAACAGGCGCCGGCTTGGGCTCGGGCTTGGGCGCGGGTGCCGCAACAGGCGCCGGCTTGGGCTCGGGCTTGGGCGCGGGTGCCGCTGCCGCTACCGCTACCGCTACCGCTACCGCTACCGCTGCAGGCTCGGGCTTGGGCTCCGGCTTGGGCGCGGGTGCTACCACCGCAGCAGGCTGGGGCGCCGGCGCCGTGGCCACCACCGCTGGCCTGGACGCCATCGGTACCGGCGGCGGCGTTTCGTCCAGCAGCCCCGGCAGGTACTCGTAGGCGACGTATCCGAGCGCCGCGAGTACCACCGCCCCCGCCAGCGCGACGGGCAGGCGCCCGGCGGACGGACTGCCTTGCTCCAGCGCTGGCTCTTCCGGCTGCGCCGCGTCCTTTTTCCTGCCAAAGCCGAACATGGTTTGCCTCCCGGGCCGCTTAGTTGGTCGATTTCAGCACGCCGCGCACGATCTCGAACAGCTGGTCGATCTCTTCCTTGCGGATGATGAGCGGCGGCGCGAGCGCGATGGTGTCCGCCGCAACGCGGATGTAGGCGCCGTGCTCGAAGGCCTCGACGTGCGCATCGAGCGCGCGCATGCCGGGTGCCCCGGCGCGCGGCGCAAGCTCGATCGCCGCGATCAGGCCCACGTTGCGGATGTCGATCACGTTGGGCAGCCCGCGCAGCGCGTGCGCCTGCGCCTCCCAGTACGGCCACAATTCCGCTGCGCGCGTCAGAAGCCCTTCCTCCTCGTACACCTGCATGGTCGCGAGGCCCGCCGCGCAGGCGAGCGGGTGCGAGGAATAGGTGTAGCCATGCGGCATCTCGATCGCGTTCTCGGGCCCGGTCATGAACGCCTGGTAGATGCGCTCGCGCATGAACACGGCCCCCATCGGCACCGTGGCGTTGGTGATGCCCTTGGCGGTGGTCATCAGATCGGGCATGACACCGAAATGCTGCGCGCCAAAGGGCTTGCCGAGCCGCCCCCAGGCGGTGATCACCTCGTCGAAAATCAGCAGGATTCCATGCTTGTCGCAGATCGCACGCAGGCGCTCGAGATAGCCGACCGGCGGCACCAGCACGCCGCCCGAGCAGGCCACCGGCTCGACGATCACTGCGGCGATGGTCGACGCGTCGTGCAGCGCGCACAGCCGCTCCAGGTCGTCGGCCAGTTCGGCGCCGTGCTGTGGCTGGCCGCGCGAAAAGGCGTTGCGCTCGAGGTCGTGCGTATGCCGGATGTGGTCCACGCCCGAGATCAGGGCACCAAAGATCTTGCGGTTGCCGACCATGCCGCCCACCGCGGTGCCGCCGAAATTGACGCCGTGGTAGCCGCGCTCGCGCCCGATCAGCCGCACGCGGTGACCTTCGCCGCGGGCGCGATGGTAGGCAAGCGCGAACTTCAACGCGGTGTCCACCGACTCCGAGCCCGAATTGGTGAAAAACACGCGCTTCAGGTCGCCGGGCGCCATTTGCGCAAGCTTGTCGGCGAACTCGAAGGCGAGCGGGTGGCCCATCTGGAACGCCGGCGCGAAATCGAGCTCGGCCACCTGCTTTTGCACCGCCTTCACGATCTTCTCGCGGCAATGGCCGGCGTTCACGCACCACAGGCCGGAAGTGCCGTCGATCAGCTTCCTGCCGTCCGGGGTGTAGTAGTAGATGCCTTCGGCGCGCGACAGCAGCCGCGGCGCTTTCTTGAAGTGCCGATTCATGCTGAAGGGCATGAAGAAGGCCGAGTCCTCAAGGGTGGGAACGGTGGCGCGGTCGTTCATGACGATTCTCCTAGGCTGCGGCGCGGGTCGCGCCTGCGATCCCGGCCTTCTTCAGCGCCGCGTGCAGCAGCACGTTGCAGCCCGCGGCGAGGTCCGCGGGCGTGGCGCTCTCGATTTCGTTGTGGCTGATGCCGCCCTCGCAGGGGACAAAGATCATCGCGGTGGGCGCAACGCGCGCGACGTACACGGCGTCGTGCCCGGCCCCGCTGACGATGTCGCGGTGGCTGTGGCCGAGGGCGCGGGTCGCCTCGCGCACGTGCGCCACCATGCCGGGGTCGAACTCGCAGGGCTTGAAATAGACGTTCTCCCGCAATTCGATCGCCACCTTGCATTCGCTTTCGATGGTGCGCGCCGCGCGCTGCAGTTCCTCGCACATCGCATCCAGCGTCACAGCCTTGGCGTTCCTGAAATCCACCGTAGTGCGCACCTCGCCCGGGATGACGTTTCTCGAGTTTGGCTTCACCTGCAGGAAACCGACCGTGCCGCGCGCGTAGTCGGGGAAGGCCTTCGCGATGCGGTTCACTTCCAGCACCAGGCGGCTGGCGCCGATGAGCGCGTCGCGCCGCAGCTCCATCGGCGTCGGGCCGGCGTGCGCGTCCTGTCCGGTCACGGTCACGTCGTACCAGCGCTGGCCGAGCGCGCCCAGCACCACGCCGATGGTCTTGCTTTCGTTCTCCAGCACGGGGCCCTGCTCGATATGCGCCTCGAAATAGGCGCCGAGCCGGTGCGGCTGCGCGCTCCCCGCGTAACCGATCTTCGCCAGCGCATCGGCCACCGTCACAGCGTCCAGGTCCTTCTGCGCGTGCGCATGCTCGAGGCCGAAGGCGCCGGCGAAAACGCCCGATCCCATCATCACCGGCGTGAAGCGCGAGCCTTCCTCGTTGGTCCAGGAGACGACTTCCATCGGCGCGCGCGTGCGCACGCCCGCATCGTTCAGCGCGCGCAGCACTTCCAGGCCGGCCATGACACCGTAGGCGCCGTCGAATTTTCCGCCCGAGGGCTGTGAATCGAGGTGGCTGCCCATGGCCACCGGCGGCAGGCTCGAATCGCTCCCTGCACGGCGCGCAAACACGTTGCCGATACCGTCCACCTCCACCGCGAGCCCGGCACCGCGCGCCCACTGCGCAAAAAGATCCCGCGCGCGGCGGTCTTCGTCGGTGAGCGTGAGGCGTTTGACGCCGCCCTTGGGCGTGGCGCCGATTTTCGCCAGCTCCATCAGAGAGTTCCAGAGCCGGTCCGCATTGATGCGCAGGTTATCCATGGCGGCGATTGCTGTGGCCTAGCTTACCCCATTACACTTTCCCCATGAATCCCTTCGATCTCAAAGGCAAGGCCGCGCTGGTCACCGGCGGCAACGGCGGCATCGGGCTGGGCATCGCCCGGGGCCTCGCGCTGGCCGGCGCCGCCGTGGCGATTGCCGGGCGCAACGAACAGAAGAACACGGCCGCCGTGGCCGGGCTGAAGGCGCTGGGCGCCAAAGCGATCGGCCTGGTTGCCGACGTCAACGACAGCGCGCAGGTGAGGCGCATGGTGGCCGACACCGTGCAAGCCTTCGGCGGCCTCGACATCCTGGTCGCCAATGCCGGCATCAACATCCGCAAGCTGCCGCAGGACTACAGCAGCACCGAGTGGCACCAGATCGTGGACACCAACCTGACCAGCGTGTTCGAGTGCTGCCAGGCCGCGTACCCCGAGATGAAGCGGCGCGGAGGCGGCAAGGTGCTCACCATCGGTTCGATGACCAGCATCTTCGGTTTTGGGGTCGGGCCGGTCTACGCGGCGACCAAGGGCGCGGTGGTGCAGCTCACCAAGAGCCTCGCCTCGGC
>CAZOSA010000162.1:0-4676 GCA_964582155.1 uncultured Enterobacteriaceae bacterium
GTTCGGGGGGTCGATGCAGGTCCAACACGCAGGTTTTCTCGCAGCGCTGTCGCTGTGCGTCGCGCTCGCGGGCTGCGGCAGGGGCGACGAGAAGAAGGTCGCGACGCAGGTCGCCGCCAAGGTCAATGCGGACGAGATCACCGTGCACCAGGTGAATAACGTCCTGGCGCGCAATCCCAACCTGCCGCCGGAAGCCGCCGCGCGCGCCAAGCGCCAGGTGGTCGATCGGCTCATCGACCAGCAGCTCGCGCGCCAGCAGGCGATCGAGAAGAAGCTCGACCGCTCGCCCGAGGTGGTGCAGGCGCTGGAAGCGGCGAAGAGCGAGATCCTGGCGCGCGCCTACCTGCGCCAGGTGGCCACCGGGCAGGCCAAGCCCACGCCGGAGGAGATCAAGAAGTATTACGCCGAGCATCCGGCGCTGTTCGCGCAGCGGCGCCTGTACGTGCTGGAGGAGATGACTTTCGCGCCCAGGGACAACGTCGCCGCCGATCTGCGCGCGCAGTTGCCCAAGCTGCGCACCATGCAGGGCATCGCCGAGTGGCTGAAGACGCGCGAGGTGCAGTACACGGTCAACCGCGGCGCGCGCGCCGCCGAGCAGATCCCGATCGAGATGCTGCCCAGGCTCCAGGGCATGAAGGACGGCGAGATCCAGGTGCTGGAGGCCGCCGAGCGCGTGATCGTGGTGCGCGTCGTCGCCACCAAGGCGGCGCCGGTCGACGAGGCGAAGTCGGTGCCGGCGATCCAGCAATACCTCTTCAACCGCCGCGCGAGCGAGGTGATCGCCGAGGAGATCAAGCGCCTGAAGGGCGCGGCCAGGATCGAGTATGTCGGCGAGTTCGCCGCCGGCGCCCCGGTTGCGCAAAAACCGGCGGTGGAACTGCCCAGGGAAGCGCCGCAACTCAATGTCGAAAAAGGCGTGCGGGGCCTGCAGTGAACGGGAAGATCCTGGCGACGCTGCTCCTCGCCTTTTCCATGGGCGCGCTCGCCCAGGACAAGGCGCCCGAGTACCGCATCGGCGCGGGCGACGGCATCCGCATCAGCGTGTTCCAGAACCCCAACCTTTCTCTCGAGACGCGAGTGAGCGAGGACGGCACCATCAACTTCCCGCTGGTCGGCAGCGTCAAGCTCGGCGGGCTGACCATCGCCGCCGCGGAACGCGCCATCGCCCAGGCGCTGGAGCGCGGCAAATTCATCATGGCGCCGCAGGTCAACATCTTCCCGGTCGCCATCCGCTCCAGCCAGGTGTCGGTGCTGGGCCTGGTAAACCGGCCGGGGCGTTTCCCGATGGAGACCTTCAACACGCGCATGTCGGCGATGCTCGCCATCGCCGGCGGCATCGCGCCGGGCGGGGCGGACGTCGCCACCCTCACCGGCGAGCGCAACGGCAAGCCCTACCGCAAGGAAATCGACCTCCCGTCGCTGTTCCTCAAAAACAGCCTCGAGGACGACGTGACGGTGACCGGCGGCGACGTGATCTACGTCGATCGCGCGCCGATGTTCTACATCTACGGCGAGGTGAACCGCCCGGGGTCGTATCGCATCGAGCGCGGCATGACGCTGCGCCAGGCGATGGTGCAGGGCGGCGGGCCGACGCCCAAGGGCTCGGAGCGCGCCCTGCGCCTGCACCGGCGCGGCGCCGGCGGCCAGCCCGAGGTCCTCACGCCGAGCCTGAACGACGCGGTGCGGCCCGACGACGTGCTGCACATCGGCACGAGCTTCTTCTAGGGGATGCGCCGATGAATCCCAGGCAACTGCTGCTGATCCTCAAGGCGCGCTGGTGGCTGGTGCTGCTGATCCTGATCCTGGCCGTCGCCGGCACCTATACGGTGAGCCTGTACCTGCCGAAGAAGTACACCGCGACCACCGCGCTGATGGTCGACATCCGCTCGCGCGACCCGATCGCCGCGATGCTGATGCCGGCGAGCATGGCGACGCAGGAGGACATCATCCGCAGCGACCGCATCGCGCAGCGGGTGGTGAAGAACCTGCGGCTCGACGAGAACGCCGTGGTGCGCGAGCAGTGGCGCGAGGCCACCGGCGGCCGCGGCCGGCTCGAGGTCTGGCTCGCCGAGCTCCTGCAAAAGCAGCTCACCGTGATCCCGCCGCGGCGCGACAGCAACATCCTCACGCTGGAATACACCGCGGTCGACCCGGGGTTCGCCGCCGCGGTGGCGAACGCCTTCGCGCAGGCCTACGTGGAGGCGACCGTCGAGCTGCGCGTGGAGCCGGCGCGCCAGTACGCGCAGTGGTTCGGCGAGCAGGGCAAGCTGCTGCGCGCCGACCTGGAGCGCTCGCAGGCGAAGCTCTCCGCGTTCCAGCAAAAGAAGGGCATCGTCGCCAGGGAGGAGAACCTCGACACCGAGATGACCAAGCTCGTCGAGCTCACCGCCCAGCTCACCGCGATCCAGGCGCAGACCGTGGACGCGCGCAGCAAGCAGCGCTCCGACGCCGAGAAGCTGCCCGAAGTGATGGGCAGCTCGGTGGTGGCGGGCCTGCGCGCCGATATCGCGCGCCACGAAGCCAGGCTCAAGGACGCCGCCATCAACCTCGGCACCAACCATCCGCAGTACAAGAGCATGCAGGCCGAGCTGGCCGAGCTGCGCGCCAACCTCGCGCTCGAGAGCCGGCAGGTCGCCGCGGGCTTCGGCACCACGCGCTCGGTGAGCAGCGACAAGGAGCGCGCGCTGAAGGACTCGATCGAGGCGCAGAAGAGAAAGCTCCTCGAACTCCGGAACGAGCGCGACCAGCTCGCGGTGCTGCAGCGCGACGTCGACGCGGCCAAGAGCACCTATGAGGCGGTCGCCGCGCGCTACACCCAGGCGAGCCTGGAGAGCCAGGCGACGCAGACCAACGTCGCGGTGCTCAGCCCCGCCACCGAGCCGCTCGCGGCCTCCAGCCCCAGGATCCTGCGCTACACCGCGATGGCGGTGTTCTTCGGCCTGCTGGCGGGCCTGGGCGCCGCCTTCCTGTGGGAGATGCTCGACCGGCGCGTGCGCTGCGCGGAGGACGTGGCCGAGATGCTGCAGATGCCGGTGCTCGGCGTGGTGCAGCGCCACAAGCGCTCGGGCCGGCGGCGCCTGACCCGCTCCCCCGCCCTGGCGCTGCGATGAAGAGCGAGATGATTCCCGTTCCAGCGGGCAGCGGCGCCGGCCGTTCGATCGGCGCGCTGCTCATCGACGCCGGCAAGCTCAAGCCCGGGGACGCCGAGGCCATCCTGCGCCTGCAGAAAGAGAAGAACCTGCGCTTTGGCGACGCCGCCATCGAGCTCGGCCTCATCACGCAGGCCGACATCGACTTCGCCATGTCGCGCCAGTTCGACTACCCGTATCTCATCGCCGGCGAGAGCAAGGTGAGCGAAGAGGTGGTCGCCGCCTACGACCCGTTCAGCCCGCAGGTCGAGGCCCTGCGCGCGCTGCGCGCCCAGCTCATGCTGCGCTGGTTCGACCACGACGCCGCGCGCACCGCGCTCGCCATCGTCAGCGCCTCGCGCGGCGAAGGCCGCAGCTACATCGCCGCCAACCTCGCGGTGGTGTTCTCCCAGCTCGGCGAGCGCACGCTGCTCATCGACGCCGACCTGCGCCACCCGCGCCAGCACGAGCTGTTCGGCATGGAGAACCGCGTCGGCCTGTCCTCCATCCTGTCCGGGCGCGCCGGGCTCGATGCGATGCACCGCATCCCGGGCCTGCTCGGCCTGTCGGTGCTGCCCGCCGGCGTCGTGCCGCCCAACCCGCAGGAGCTGCTCGCGCGCGCGGCCTTCGGGCAGCTCCTCGACCAGCTCGCCGCTAATTTCGACGTCGTGCTGCTCGACTCGCCGCCCGCTTCGGAGACCGCCGACGCGCAGACCCTCGCCGTGCGCGCCGGGGCGGCGCTGGTGGTGGTGCGCAGGAATTCCTCGCGCACCTGGCGCGTGCGCGGCATCTCCGACAGCGTGGCGCAGGCCAAGGCGGTCATCGTCGGCGCCGTGCTGAACGACTTCTAGGCATGTCCGCCACGTTTCCCCGCCCCGGCGTTGCGTGGCTACCCTGGCTCCCGGTGGCGCTGGGGCTGCTCGCCTTGTACGTGCCGGTGTTCTACGAATTCGCCAATGGCCTGTGGCAGTCCGACGACCATGCCCACGGCCCCATCATCCTCGCCGTCATCCTCTGGCTCTTCTGGCGGCAGAGGGATGCCTTCCTCGCCCCCACGCCCCCTGCTCTGGGCTGGGGAATCGCCTTCCTGGTGTTCGGCCTTTTGCTCTACGTCGTCGGCCGCTCCCAGGACATCACCATCTTCGAGGCCGGTTCGCTCGCCCCCATCCTCGCCGGCTCGATACTCGCCATGCGCGGCTGGCCCGCCTTGCGCGCCTTCTGGTTCCCGATCCTCTTCGTCGTGTTCCTGATCCCGCTCCCGGGCATCTTCGTCGACGCCCTCACGGGCCCGCTCAAGCGCGAAGTCTCCGAGATCGCCGAGCAGCTCCTGTATGTGGCAGGTTACCCAGTGGCGAGAAACGGCGTCATGCTCACCGTCGGCCAGTACCAGCTCCTCGTCGCCGACGCCTGCTCGGGACTGAACTCCATGTTCAGCTTGTCGGCCCTGGGGCTGCTGTACCTCTACATCATGCAGCGCAAGAGCTGGCTGCATAACGGGCTCATGATCGCGAGCATCCTCCCCATCGCCTTCGTCGCCAACATCGTGCG
>CAZOSA010000163.1:0-4675 GCA_964582155.1 uncultured Enterobacteriaceae bacterium
GGCGCGTGACGTTGAACACGCTGTTCAGGTTGGTGTTGATCACCGCCATCCAGTCGTGCTCGGTCATGCGCCTGAACACCGAGTCGCGCGTGATGCCGGCGTTATTGACCAGGATGTCCACCGACCCGACCACCGCGTGCACCTGGTAGAACATCTGCGCGCAGCTCTCGAATTCGGACACGTCGCCCTCGGCGGCGTGCACCCGTATGCCTTCACCCCGCATCGCGTCCAGCCACTGGGCCTTCTTGTCGTAGCCCGGCAGGCAGCCCGCCACCACGGTGTGACCTGCGGCGCCAAGGCGCCGGCAGATCGCGGTGCCGATGCCGCCCATGCCGCCGGTGACGAAGGCGACCCGCGTCGCGACGGGCTTGGCCTGCGCCTCCGCGCCGCGCGGCCGCTCCATCACCGCGCTCATCGTTCCACCGCCAGGGCGACGCCCATGCCGCCGCCGATGCACAGCGACGCGAGGCCCTTCTTCGCATCGCACTTTTGCATCTCGTGCAGCAACGTCACCAGGATGCGGCAGCCCGAGGCGCCGATCGGATGGCCGAGCGCGATGGCGCCGCCGTTCACGTTCACCTTCGAGGTGTCCCAGCCCATCTGGCGGTTGACCGCGATGGCCTGCGAGGCGAAGGCTTCGTTGATCTCCATCAGCTCGAGATCCTTCGGCGCCCACCCGGCGCGCGCGAGGCAGCGCTTGGACGCCGGCACCGGGCCCATGCCCATGTACTTCGGGTCCACGCCCGCGGAGGCGAAAGCCTTGATGCGGGCGAGGGGCTTCAAGCCCAGCTCCTTCGCCTTGCGCGCGCTGGTGACGATCACCATCGCCGCGCCGTCGTTGATGCCGGAGGAGTTGGCCGCGGTCACCGTGCCGTTCTTGTCGAATGCGGGTTTCAAGCCCTGCATCGCCTCGAGCGTCGCGCCGTGGCGCGGGTACTCGTCATCGGCGAACACCGTGGGCCCCTTCTTCGACGGGATCTCGAAAGGAATGATCTCGTCCTTGAAGCGGCCGGCCTTCTGCGCGGCCTCGGTCTTGTTCTGGCTCTTTACTGCGAACTCGTCCTGCTCCTGGCGCGTGACCGCGTATTCCCTGGCCACGTTCTCCGCGGTGACGCCCATGTGGACCTGGTTGAACGCGTCCCACAGGCCGTCGACGATCATCGAGTCGACCATCTTCGCGTCGCCCATGCGCAAGCCGTCGCGCGAGCCGTTCAGCAGGTGCGGCGCCGCGCTCATGTTCTCCTGACCCCCCGCGATCACCACGTCGGAGTCGCCATTGGCCACCGACTGCGCGGCGAGCATCACCGCCTTCAAGCCCGAGCCGCATACCTTGTTGATGGTCATCGACGGGATCATGTCGGGCAGGCCCGCCTTGATCGCCGCCTGGCGCGCGGGGTTCTGGCCGACGCCTGCGGCGAGCACCTGGCCGAGGATCACTTCGGAAACCTGGTCGGGCCTGACGCCGGAGCGCTCGAGGAGCTTGCGCATCACGTGCGCGCCCAGGTCGGACGCCGGCGTTTTCGAGAGCGTCCCTCCGAATTTGCCGATGGCGCTGCGTGCCGCGCCGACGATGACGATGTCTTCCATGTCGCTCTCCTGGTTCGCCTAATGGGCTTTCTGTTTGACGTAGCGGCCGGGCGCCGGCTCGATCGCCTTGTGACGGGCGTTGCCCGGCTTTTTCGGCGACTTGCGCTCGCCGCCGCCGTGCTGGCCGAGCCAGCCGGCCCAGCGCGGCCACCAGCTCCCCGGGTGCTCGGCCGCGCTTTGCAGCCAGGCTTTCGCATCCTGCGGATAGGGTGTTCCCGCCCAGTAACTGCGGCGGTTCTTCGCGGGCGGGTTGATCACGCCGGCGACGTGGCCGCTCGCGCCGAGCACGAAGGTGTTCTCGCCGCCGAGCAGCCCCAGCGAGCGGTAGGCCGAGCGCCACGGCACGATGTGATCCTCGCGCGTGGCGACGATGAAGCTCGGCCGGTCCACTTTACCCAGGTCCACCGGCACGCCGAGGTTGACCAGCGCGCCCGGTACGCGCAGCTTGTTCTCGAGATAGGTATTGCGCAGGTAGGTGCAGACCATCGGCCCCGGCAGGTTGGTGCCATCGGCATTCCAGTAAAGCAGGTCGAAGGCCGCGGGCGTGCCGCCCTTCAGGTAGTTATTCACCACGTAGGGCCAGATAAGGTCGTTGGCGCGCAGGCTGGAGAAGACCGTCGCCAGCTCCGCGCCGGGCAGGATGCCGCCGCGCCCCAGCGTCGCCTCGCGCTGGCGCACGCTCGCCTCGTCCACGAACAGGCCGATCTGCCCCGTTTCGGAGAAATCGAGCATGGTGGCGAGGTAGGTCACGCTTTCCACCAGGTCTTCATTGCCCGCCGCCAGCACCGAGAGCGCCGAGCCGAGCAGCGTCCCGCCGACGCAAAAACCCAGCGCGTTGACGCGATCGCTGCCGGCAATATCACGCGCGGTGCGCAGTGCCGTGAGCACGCCCAGCTCGAGGTAGTCGTCCCAGCCGTAGCCGCCCTGCTCGGGCCCGACGTTGCGCCAGGACACCATGAACACCGTGTGCCCCAGTTCAACCGCATGACGCACAAACGAGTTCTCCGGCTGCAGGTCGAGGATGTAGTACTTGTTGATGCAAGGCGGCACCATCACCAGCGGGCGCTTCGACACGGCCGCGGTGGCGGGGGCATACTGGATCAGCTGCATCAGTTCGTTTTCCAGCACCACGCTGCCGGGCGTGATGGCGAGGTTGCGTCCCACCTCGAAGGCCGTTTCGTCGGTCTGGCTGATGCGGCCCCTGCCCGTGTCGGCGAGCAGGTTCGCCAGGCCGCGCGCCAGGCTCTCGCCGCCCGTTTCCTGCACCAGGCGCAGCACCTCGGGATTGGTGGCCGCGAAATTCGCCGGGCTCATCGCGTCCACCCATTGGCGCACCGAGAAGCGCAGGCGCTCCTTGGCCTGGCCCTCCAGCGAGACGCCCTCCACCAGTTCCTCGAGGAATTCGCCGGCCAGCAGATAGGACTGCTTCAGGTAGCTGTAGTACGGGTTGTCGCGCCACTCTTTCGCGGCAAATCGCCGGTCGCCCGCCTCCGGGCGCACGGCCGCGGCGGCGTCGCCGGACGCCAGCCCGGTCCAGAGCTTCATCTGCTTTTCGAGGTAAGCCGCCCGCAGGGCCCGGACGCGCTCGCCGTCCGCGCCCAGGCCCGCGAGGTAGTCGGCCGGCTGCGGCTGGCCGGGTGCGCTGGCTGCCATGCGCAGCCAGTTCTTCGTCATGTCATTGCCGGACTGCGCGATGGACGCGACGAAGTCTGCAGGGGACTGGTACGAATTCAAGCGGCGGTATTTTGCGCCGCACAATGAGGCCGGTCAAACCCCCGGAACGCCGCTAGCCCGCGTGGCGCACCAAGGCTCCGACCAGTACGATCACGCCGACGCCGGCAGCGATGAGCAGGGCCTGCTGGACGGTGGCGAGCAATTCGGGCCGCTTGTGCAGGCCCGGGATGAGGTCGGCCACCGCGACGTAGATCATGCTCGCGGCGACGATGCCGAGCAGGGTCGGCTCCCAGTCCTCGAAACCCGAAAGCGTGAAATAGCCCAGCACGCCGCCCACCAGCGTGCCGCACGACGACAACAGATTCATGGCGAAGGCCCTGGCCTTCGAGTAACCCGAATGCAGCAGCACCAGGAAGTCGCCCACCTCCTGCGGAATCTCGTGCGCCACGATGGCGGTCGCCGTGATCAGGCCGAGCTCGGGGCTTTGCAGGAACGCGGCGGCGATGAGGATGCCGTCGACGAAGTTGTGCACGGTGTCGCCGACCACGATCAGCACCCCGGCGCGCGCGTGCTCGTGGTGGTGGCTCGGCGCGGTATCTTCGCCATGCTCGTGCGAGTGTCGCCACAGCAGCAGTTTCTCCAGCAGGAAGAAACCGAGAATGCCGCCAAGGATTGCACCAGCCGCCTGGTGCGCGTCCCCCGCCTCGAAGGCGTGCGGCACCACCTCGAGGAAGGCGGCGCCGAGCAGCGTGCCGATGGCAAACGACACCAGCATCGGCACCCAGGAGGCGCGCAGCACCAGCGCGAAGGCTGCCGCGCATATCGAGAGCGCTCCGCCGGCGAAACTCGCCAGCACGATCCAGACCAGGGTCATCGGGACGGCGATTCTAACCACACGAACGCGGCAATGCGCTCGCGGCTGCGGTCCCGGCGCCAGGACGGAAAGCGCGCGGGGTCGGAATAGGTGCACAAGCCACCGCCGTGCACGCGCGTCACGCCGCGCGCGGCGAGGCGCTGGCGCGCCACCGCGTACAGATCGAGCAGCCAGTGTCCGGGACGGTGCGGCGCAAAGGCCGCCGCCGCGCGCGCATCGCGCGCCAGAAACTCATCGCGCACCTCCGCACCCACCTCGTAGGCCTGCGGCCCGATCGCCGGCCCGAGCCACGCGATGAGCGAGCGCGGCGGCACGCGCATCGCCTCCACGGTCGCCTCGATGACGCCGGCGGCGAGGCCGCGCCAGCCGGCGTGCGCCGCGCCGACCACTTCACCCGCGTCGTCGGCGAGCAGCACCGGCAGGCAGTCGGCGGCTTTCACCGCGCAGACGACGCCGGGCGAGCGCGCGATCGCGGCATCGGCCTCGGGCTCGCCGGCGGCCTGCGCGGCATCCACAACGCGGGTGCCGTGCACCTGTCTG
>CAZOSA010000164.1:0-4645 GCA_964582155.1 uncultured Enterobacteriaceae bacterium
TTTTGTGCTTGAATAGGTCATGGCCGATCGGCGCCTCCAGGTCTTCCACGCAGTCGCCGGAAGCCGCGGCCCCTGGTCCTTCAACTCGCTCAAAGGATCGAACATGAAGAAAGCTCGCCGAGTTACCTGCGCCCTGCTGTCAACTGTTTTGCTGATTGCTCCCGCCATTTCTTCTGCCGACGAGTCCAGCGCGACGAGCATCGCGCTCACCGTGCGCACAGGATTGCTCGGGCACGGCCTGGATTTGAGCATTCCGCTCTCGGAACGGCTTAACGTGCGCGCCGGATTCGGAAAATTCACCAAGAGCAAGGAAGTCGAGGAAAGCGACGTGACCTACAACGGGGACCTGACCCTGGGCGGCGCAATACTCGTTGCAGACTGGTTTCCGTTCAGCGGAAATTTCAGACTCTCCGCCGGGCTGGTCCGAAATCAGAGCAAGATTGAATTCGCCGCACAACCCAGCGGAACGGTCACCTTTGGCGGAACGACCTACGATACCTCGGACATCATCGCAAGCGGCAAGATCTCATATGAAAAAACCGTCCCTTACCTTGGATTTGGCTTTGGCAACGCGTCGGCAAGAAGCCGGTTCGGATTCTTCGCCGAGTTCGGTGCTGCTTACCAGAAACCGGGCGTCACCTTGACGGCAACCTGTAACACCGGCGCCACTACATGCACGAACGATGCCACGTTCCAGGCCACCGTCGCCGAAGAGCAGCGCGAAATTCAGGCGGACGCGGACAGGTACAAATGGTATCCGGTCTTCCAGCTTGGCGTGAGCATGCGCTTCTAGGCTCCCGTCCAGGACTCCTGCGAGATCTCCTCGATGAGCGTCGCGGCAGGACCCAGTCCATAAGCGGGCCTCCCGGGCGCCTTTATGGCCGCCCGCCTTTATGCTTCAATGACGGCCCCGATCACGGTTGCGGAATGTCATGGCCGACCGTCGCCTGCAGGTGTTCCACGCGGTGGCAAAGCACCTCTCCTTTACCAAGGCGGCCGAGGCGCTGTTCCTGACGCAGCCCGCGGTGACCTTCCAGATCCGCCAGCTCGAGGAGCACTTCAACACGCGGCTGTTCGACCGCGCCCACGGTCGCATCGCGCTCACCCCCGCCGGCACCCAGGCGCTGGAATACGCCGAGCGCATCCTCGGGCTCTCGGCCGAGCTCGACACGCGCCTGAAGGAGATGGGCGGCCAGGTGGCGGGCCCGCTGCTCATCGGCGCGAGCACGACGATCGCCGAGTTCCTGCTGCCGCAGATTCTTGGCGAGTTCAAGGCGCGCTACCCGGCGGTGGTGCCACGGCTGTTCGTGGCCAACTCCGAGGCGGTGCAGGACCGCGTCGCGGAGCGCGCGCTCGACCTCGGCTTCATCGAGGGCGATTCGCATCTGCCCTCGCTCGTGACCGACGTGTGCTGCGACGACGAACTGCAGGTGGTGTGCGCGCCCTCTCACCCGCTGGCGAAGATGAAATCGGTGACGCCGAAGTTGCTCACGGAGCACGCCTACATCACGCGCGAGCCGGGATCGGGCACGCGCGAGGTCATCGATCATTACCTGCAGAAGGCGGGCGTGCCGCCCGACTCGCTGCAGGTGGTGATGGAGCTGGGCAGCCCCGAGGCGCTCAAGGGGCTGGTGGCCACCGGGCTGGGCTTCGCCATCATGTCGCGCGCCACCGTGGTCAAGGAGACGCAACTCGGGCAGCTGGTGCAGATTCCGCTCTTGCCGCGCCTCAACCGCCACCTGGCGGTGGTCTACCCGAAGGAAAGGTTCCACTCGCGGCTGGTGAACAGCTTCGTGCAGTTCGCGAAGGAGCGCCTCGCCGCGATGCAGAGCACGGAGACGCTGCGGCCCACCGGCAGCGGCGGCTGAGTCATCGCGCGCCGGCTTTCTCCTCCAGCGCCGCGTAGTAGGCGCGCAGCACTTCGAGCACCTCCGGCCGGCTGAACTCGGGCGGCACCGGGCTGCCTTCGGACAGCCACTTGCGCAGTTGTGTGCCGGAAACCTGCAGGCGGTCGGTGTCGTCGTGTGCGCAGGTGCGCCCCGAGGCCATGCCGCCGCAGCGGTAGCACCAGAACGTCACGTCCATCTTCAGCGGCCGCGTCTCGAGAGCGTCCTGCGGGATCTGCTCGAAGACGCGGTGCGCGTCGAACGGCCCGTAGTAACTGCCCACGCCCGCGTGGTCGCGCCCGAGGATCTGGTGCGAGCAGCCGTAGTTCTGCCGGAACAGCGCGTGCAGCAGCGCCTCGCGCGGCCCCGCGTAACGCATGTCCAGCGGATAGCCCGCCTGCACCACCGTGCCGGGCCGGAAGTACTTCTCGATCAGCTCGGCGATGGCGCGCGTGCGCACCTCGGCCGGAATGTCGCCCGGCTTGAGGTTGCCGAGCAGCGAGTGCACCAGCACACCGTCGCAGACCTCGATCGCCACCTTGGCGAGGTACTCGTGGGAGCGGTGCATGGGATTGCGCGTCTGGAACGCGGCGACACGCGACCAGCCCAGGCGCTCGAACTCGGCGCGCGTCTCGGCGGGCGTCATGAACAGCGCGCCGTACTTCGCCTTGAAGCCGCCGTCGGAAAGCACTTGCACCGGGCCGGCGAGATTCAACTCGCCCTGCTGCATCACCATCGTCACGCCCGGGTGCCCGGCGTCGACGGTGCCGAACACCGATTTGCACTCGCGCGCCTTGTCGATGGCATATTTTTCGGTCACCCGCATGGTGGCGAGCAGCGCACCATCCTCGGGGTCGGCGAGCGCGATGTCGGCGCCTGCCTTGAGCGGGCCGGCAGTCGCGGCGTCCGCCGACAGCGTGATCGGGATCGGCCAGAACAGGCCGCTCGCGGTGCGGCAGTCATCGCATACCCCTTGCCAGTCGGCACGCGTCATGAACCCATCGAGCGGAGTGAAACCGCCGATGCCCAGCATGATGAGGTCACCCTTCTCGCGCGAGCTGACGCGCATCGCCGGCAGCGAGCGGGCACGCGCGCGCTCCGCCGCCAGCGCCTCGCCGGCGAGCATCAGCGGTTTGAGCGGTCCTCCACCGTGGGGCCGGACCAGGCCGGGCATGTCCACTCCTCTGTTCAACGCGCTATTCTCGGTAGCTGCTCGCGCGTGCGGCAACACCGTTGTTCTGATCCGCCGATAAGGTCGCCTGATAAACTCGCCGCTGCGCTGCCGGCCGTGCAGAATACCGCCGTGCACAGGAGAGAATTCCTCAGGTTGCTGGCGCTTGCCGCGACGGCGGGCGCAACGCTGCGCCCGGGGGCGAGCGATGCGCAGGCCGCGGACGAGCTCTACGAGGTGCCGCCCTACGGCAACGTGTCGCTGCTGCACGTGACCGACGTGCACGCGCAGCTCCTGCCGGTCTACTTCCGCGAGCCGAGCGTGAACCTCGGGGTAGGCGAGGCTGCCGGGCGCGCGCCGCACCTGGTAGGAGAAGTCTTCCTCAAGCACTTCGGCATCCCCGCCGGCAGCGCGGCGGCGCATGCGTTCACCTACCTGGATTTCGAGCGCGCCGCGCGCCGCTACGGCAAGGTCGGCGGCTACGCGCACCTGGCGACGCTGGTGAAGCGCCTGCGCGCCTCGCGCCCGCATGCGCTGCTGCTCGACGGCGGTGATTCCTGGCAGGGCTCGGCCACCGCCCTGTGGACCGAGGGCGCGGACATGATCGGCGCGCAGAAGCTCCTGGGCGTCGACTTCATGACCGCGCACTGGGAATTCACCTACGGTGCGCAGCGCGTCAAGCAGGCGGTGGATAAGGAGCTCGCGCCGATCGAATTCCTGGCACAGAACGTGCGAACCGCTGATTTCGAGGATCCGGTGTTCCGGCCCTACAGCCTGCGCTCGGTGAACGGCGTGGCGCTGGCGGTGATCGGGCAGGCCTTCCCCTATACGCCGATCGCCAACCCGCGCCACATGGTCGCGCAGTGGACCTTCGGCATCCAGGAGCAGCTCCTGCAGGCGCGGGTGGACGAAGTGCGCGCCAAGGGCGCGCAGGCGGTGGTGCTGCTCTCGCACAACGGCATGGACGTGGATCTCAAGCTCGCGGCGCGCGTGCGCGGCATCGACGCGATCCTCGGCGGCCACACCCACGACGGCGTCCCCGCCCCGGCGGTGGTGGGCAAGACGCTGGTGACCAACGCCGGCTCGAACGGCAAGTTCCTCGGCGTTCTCGACCTGGAGGTGCGCGATGGCCGGGTCGCCGGGTATCGATACCGGCTGCTGCCGGTTTTTTCCAATCTGCTGCCGGCGAACGCCGGCATGGCCGCGTACATCGAGCGCGTACGGCTGCCCTACCGTGCGCGGCTTGAGGAGAGGCTCGCGCTCACCGAGGGCCTGCTGTATCGCCGCGGCACCTTCAACGGCACCTGGGACCAGCTGCTGCTCGACGCATTGGTGGCGGAGAAAGGCGCACAGATCGCCTTCTCGCCGGGCTTTCGCTGGGGCGGGACGCTGCTGCCGGGGGACGCCATCACTTTCGATCACCTGATGGACCAGACTGCCATCACCTACCCGTACTCCACGCTGAACGAACTGACGGGCGAGCAGATCAAGCTCATCCTCGAGGAGGTCGCCGACAACCTGTTCAACCCGGACCCCTACCTGCAGCAGGGCGGCGACATGGTGCGCGTGGGCGGCATGACCTACGCCT
>CAZOSA010000165.1:0-4638 GCA_964582155.1 uncultured Enterobacteriaceae bacterium
CCAGGTCCATCATCTCGACGCGGTTGGCGCGCGCGTAGTCCTGCGCCCAGCCCACCGCCTCGACGTAGTCGTCGAAGTGCTGCGCGCCTTCCGGGAAGTACGCCAGGTCCCGGTCCGGCAGGCGCATCTGGTTGCGCTCGGCATCTTTCTTCGCCAGCGCGATGAAGTAGGTGCCGATGGCGTTGCCGATGCCGCGGCTGCCGGAATGCAGCATCACCCAGACGCGCTGCGCTTCATCCAGGCAGACCTCGATGAAGTGGTTGCCTCCGCCCAGCGTGCCCATCTGCCGCACCCAGCTGGAGTTCTTGCCCACGCGCTTCTCGATGCCGGGGTGCTGCTCCAGGATCTTGCGCAATTCCCGCTTGAACGGTTTCGCGGCGTCGGTGCGCGCGTCGCGCTCCTCGTGTTGTTCGAACCCCACGGGGACGTCGCGCGAAATCTGCGCAAACACCTTCTTCAGCGACTTTTCATCAATCTCGGAGGCAGTCAGGGAAAGCCGCGCCGCAATCATGCCGCAGCCGATGTCCACGCCCACCGCCGCCGGAATGATCGCGCGCTGCGTGGCAATCACCGAACCGACGGTGGCGCCGATGCCGTAGTGCACGTCGGGCATCGCCGCGACGTGGTGAAAGGCGATTGGCAGCCTCGAAACATTGACCAGCTGCTGCCGGGCGCTCGCTTCGATGTCGGCGGTGTAGGCCTTGACCGGCACCAGGCCTTCGTGGATATTCTGCAGGACCGGCATGCGGACATTCTATCGCCGGGTCACAAGGAGAATCTCATGCGCAATCTCAAACCTGCATTGCTCGCCGCGCTGCTGGCCGCCTCGCCCGCATGGGCCCAGCAGATCGACCAACTCCAGAACATCCTCCAGGGCGATTTCCGTCTGCTTTCCGAAGACCTCGGGGCGGCGCTGAGCTACCACGCGCAGATTCCCACCGAGCCGCTCGGCACCACCGGATTCGATCTGGGCGTCGGCGTCACGGCCTCGAAGCTGAACAACGTCGCGATCCTGCAGCGCGCCACCTCGGACGACGTCGACGCGACTCTGTACGTGCCGACGTTGCGCGTGCACAAGGGCCTGCCCCTCGGCTTCGACATCGGGCTCATGGTTGCGTCGGTTCCCGGCAGCAACATCAGGTACACCGGCGGCGAGCTGCGCTACGCCATCCTCAAAGGCGGGACCGCGTCGCCGGCGCTCGGCGTGCGCGGCAGCTTCACCAAGTTGAGCGGCGTCGATCAGCTCGCCATGAGCACGCGCGGTCTCGATGTTTCGATTTCCAAGGGTTTTGCGTTCATCACGCCCTACGCGGGGCTCGGGCGCATTTGGGTGGAGAGCGACCCGCACGGCACCACGGGGCTGCGCAAGGAGGAATTCTCGCTGAGCAAGGCCTTCGTCGGCGTAGGCATGAACTTCGCGGCGCTCAATTTCAATTTCGAAGCCGACAAGACCGGGGAGGTCAGTTCCTACAGCGCGAAAATAGGCCTGCGCTTCTAGAGCCCGAGCAGCCGCACGGCGTTCTCCTTCAGGATCAGCGGGCGCACCTCCGGCTTGATCGGCAGCTTGTCGAAATCCGCCATCCAGCGCTCGGGCGACATCACCGGATAGTCGGACCCGAACAGAATTTTGTCCTTGAGCAGCGTGTTCGCATACTGCACGAGGATGGGCGGGAAGTACTTTGGCGACCAGCCCGACAGATCGATGTACACCTGCGGCTTGTGCGTCGCCACCGCTAGCGCCTCCTCCTGCCACGGGAACGAAGGGTGCGCCAGGATGATCGGCATGTCGGGAAAATCCGCCGCCACGTCATCGAGCAACATCGGGTTGGAGTACTTCAGGCGGATGCCGCCGCCCCCGGGCGTGCCGGCGCCCACGCCCGTCTGTCCGGTATGAAAGAGCGCAGGCAGCTTTGCCTCGGCGATCGCCTCGTACAGCGGATAGGCCATGCGGTCGTTGGGATGGAATTCCTGCACCGAGGGGTGGAACTTGAAACCCTTCACGCCGAAGTCCTTGATCAGGCGCCGGGCCTCGCGCACGCCCGCGGCGCCGCGATGCGGGTTGATGCTCGCGAAGGGAATCGCCACGTCGCCGTGCTGGTGCGCAAGCTCGGCGACCTCTTCGTTCGTGATGCCGCGGCTCGCGCCCTTCTCGCCGTCCACGGTGAAGACCACGAAGGCCATCTTCAGCTTGCGGTACATCTGCGCCATTTCGGGCACGGTCTGGTGCTGCGGCGTGTAGCGAAAGTAGTTCCCCATCGCCTGCTGCGATTCGGTCGGCGTGTCGCCAACGCGCAGCGCAGATTTCCATGCGTGCGTATGAACGTCGATGGCGACCAGATCCTTGAGGTTCATGTCCGGGCTTTCAGTACCTGCGGGGCATAGGGTTTCGCATAGAGCATTTCCACCAGATCGGCGCGCGCCTTGAGCACCGCGCGCTGGTTGATGGAACCCTTGTCGGTGATTTCGCCCGCGTCTATGGAGAGCGGGCCCGCGAGCAGCATCGCCCGAGCTATACGGGTTGTGCCGCCGGTGCTGCGCGCGGCGAGCGCGTCGAGAAGCTGCTGCAGGTCCGGCGCATGCGTGCCCGGCCCCGGGATGACCAGCGCGCAGACCTCGCGCCGGTCGTGGCCCGTGATCACCGCGTCCTGCACCCAGGGGTCGCCCGCCGCGATCAGCTGCGCGCGCAAAGGCCCCACGCTCACCCAGGTGCCCGAGTCGAGCTTGAAATCCTCGGCGATGCGCCCGTCGAAGGCGAGGCCCTTCTGCGGGTCGGCGGGATCGATGAAGCGCGCCGCATCGCCGCTCCTGAAGAAGCCCTCTTCGTCGAAGGAAGCGCGCGTCAGTTCGTCCTGCCGCCAGTAGCCCGGCGTGACGTTCGGGCCCTTGTAGCGCACCTCCAGCTTGTCGCCCACCGGAACGAGGCGCACCTCGGTGCCCGGCCCCGGGTGGCCGATGCCGCCCGAGCGGCCCGCCTCCCAGTTGGCGCAGAGGGCGAAAGGCGCCGTTTCGGTCATGCCCAGGCCCGTGATCATCAGAATGCGCTCGCCTACCGTTTCCTCGGCCAGGCGGTGCAGCGCGTCCCAGATCGGCTGGGAGAGGCTCGCCGCCGCGTAGAACAGCATCCTCACCCGGCTGAAGAAGTTGCGAGCCAGCGCTGGATCCATTTCCAGCGCTCGCACTATTTCCTCGAATCCGCGCGGCACGTTGAAGTACACCGTGGGCGCGATCTCGCGCAGGTTGCGCAGCGTTTCGCCGATGTACTGCGGCGCAGGCTTGCCTTCGTCGATGTAGAGCGTGCCGCCGTTGTAGAGCGTGAGACCGTAATTGTGGCTGCCGCCGAAGGTGTGGTTCCAGGGCAGCCAGTCCACCAGCACCGGCGGCTCTTCCGCCAGGAACGGCAGGCAATCGACGATCATCTGCAGGTTGCTGGTGAGCATTTCCTGCGTGTGGATCACCGCCTTCGGCATCCCGGTGGAGCCGGAGGTGAGCAGGAACTTGGTGATCGAGCCGGGCCCGATCCCGGCATGGGCGGCTTCGACCGACCCCGCGCTCGCGCTCGCGAGCTCGCCGGTATCGAACGCCACCTCGGTCCCGGCCGGCACCGCCGCCGCGATCGCCTTCTCGTACCTGCGGTCCGCGGCGAACACCAGGCCGGGCGTCATCAGCTGCACGGCGTAGCGCAGCTTGCCGTAGTCCTGCGATACCAGCGAATACGCCGGCGACACGGGCACGAACGGCACACCCACGTGCAGCGCGGCGAGCGCCAGCATGGCGTGGTCGAGGTCGTTCTCGGACAGGATCATCAGCGGCCGCTCGGCGGACAAGCCGCGCTCGAGCAGGCCCTGCCCGATGCGCCGCGCGCCTTCGAGCGCCTCGCCGTAGGAGATGCGCCGCCAGGCGCCATCCTTGCCGCGTTTGGCCACAAAGGTCCGCTCCGGGCATTCGCGCGCCCAGCGCTGCAGGCGCTCGGTGAGCCGCGCCGGGTAGGGATTGAGCGGCGCTGGCGAGCGCAGGCGAACCCCGCCGTGCGCGTCCCGCTCGAGCGCGACCTGCGCGGGCCCGAGGGACACCTTGCGGAACGCGGGCTCGCGCTTCACGGCGCCACTTTGTTCATCGTTGACCGCCAAATTGTAGTGGTCTATAACAGTCCGACCAAACAGGAGAAATTCATGACGCAGCGCATCAATCGCCGGCAATTCAACAAGGCGCTCGCCGCAGCCGGCGCGCTCAGCGCGTTTTCGCCGTTCGGCATCGTGCGCGCCCAGGCCTCGAAGCTGAAGGTCGGCGTACTGCTGCCGCGCTCCGGCGTGCAGGCGCTGATCGGCCAGTCCTGCCAGAAAGGCGCGGACCTCGCGCCCGCCGTGCTCAAGCAGGTGCTGGGCGTGGACCTCGAGCTGATGAACGCCGACACCGAGAGCAACGCCGACGTCGCGCGCACGCGCGCCGAGCGCCTGATCCAGGAAGGCGCCAACGTGCTGGTGGGCGCCTTCGACTCCGGCCACTCCGCCGCCATCGCGCAGGTGGCCGAGCAGCGCGGCGTGCCTTTCATCATCAACATCGCCGCCGCGCCGCAGATCACCGAGCAGGGCTACAAGTTCGTGTTTCGCAATTTCCCCACCGCGCCCGATCTCGTCAGGA
>CAZOSA010000166.1:0-4576 GCA_964582155.1 uncultured Enterobacteriaceae bacterium
CCTCGTTGAACTGCCACAGGTCCTCGATCGAGCCGCCGCCGCGCACCAGGAGCAGGACGTCGCATTCGGCGCGCGCGTTCGCAACGGATAGCATGTGCGCGATTTTCGCCGCCGCGCCATCGCCTTGCACCGGTACCGGATACACGATCACGGGGATGGCGGGATTGCGGCGTTGCAGCGTGGTGAGCACGTCGCGCAGCGCGGCCGCCTGCAGCGATGTCACGACGCCGATGCGCTTCGGATGCTCCGGAATGGGGCGCTTGGCGCCGGGAGCGAACAGTCCCTCTTTCTCGAGCTTCTCCTTGAGCTTCAGGAAGCGCTCGTACAACGGCCCAAGCCCGGCCTGGCGCATGGTCTCCACGTTCAGCTGGAAGCGCCCACGAGGCTCGTATAGCGTTACCGCCGCGCGTGCCTCCACGCGCATGCCTTCGGCCGGTTCCCAGTCCAATGTTGCGGCGCGGCCACGGAACATGACGCAGTCGACCTGGGCGGTCTCATCCTTGAGGGTGAAATACCAGTGGCCGGAGGAGGCCGGGCGGAAGTTGGAAATCTCCCCGGCGATCCAGGCCGCGGGAAAGCGCCGCTCCAGCACCTCGCGCACCCCGCGCAGGAGTTCGGAGACGCTCAGTACGGGCGCGGAATCGCGCAAGAAATCAGTTTGCATGCGCTAACACTAATGCACAGCCCCCGCCCAGCGGCAAGCGGCCGCGGCGGAATCTCGTACGGAGACCGATTCTGTTGCGTAAGGTTCTGTTTCTGCATCGGAAAGAACTGCTGAATTTTTAATCGCCGCCGACTCGCGCGGCGATTCGTGACGGGAGGTATGAACTGCCCAGAGAAAATCCACAAACTTATCCACAGGATTTGTGGATAACGCGCATGCTGCGTTTTTGTTAGAGTCCGCCGACAACAAGATCAGTCCCCCGGGAGCGCCTCTTTGTTCGCCATCATTCAAGCTGCAGGCTGGCCGATCTGGCCGTTGCTGTTCGCGTCGGTCATCGCGGTGGCGCTCATTATCGAGCGCGCGGTGACGCTGCGGGGCAACAAAATCGTCCCGCCCACGCTGCTCGAGCAGGTGCTGTCGGTGTACCAGCGCCAGGGCGTGAGCGAGGAGATCCTGGACAAGCTCGCCAAGGATTCGCCGCTGGGCGAGGTGCTGGCGGCGGGCCTGCGCAACCACAGGAGCTCGCGCTACGTGATGAAGGAAGCCGTGGAGGAGGCTGGGCGCACCGTGGCGCACGAACTGGAGCGCTTCCTCACCACGCTCGGGACGATTGCCACCGCCGCGCCGCTGCTGGGACTGTTCGGCACGGTGATCGGCATGATCGCGATCTTCGGCGCGCAGTCGCCCACCGGCACCAACCCGCAGCAGCTGGCGCACGGCATTTCGATCGCGCTCTACAACACCGCCTTCGGCATCGGCATCGCCATCCCGGCGCTGATCTTCTACCGTCACTTCAAGAACAAGGTGGACGGCTTCGTCGTCGACATGGAGCAGCAGGCCGCGAAGTTGATCGACATCGTGCACGGCGAGCGCACGGAGCGCGCCTGAGGCGCCGATGAATTTCCAGCGCGGCCGGGAAAAGGAGCACCTGGAGATCAACCTGGTGCCGATGATCGACGTGATGCTGGTGATCCTGATCTTCCTGATGATCACCACCACTTATTCCAAATATACCGAGTTGCAGATCAACCTGCCCTCGGCCGACGCCGACCGGCAGCTCGAGCGCTCGAACGAGGTATCCGTGCTGGTGAACGCGCTGGGCCAGTATGTGGTGCAGCGCAGGCCGGTGGCCTTCGTCAGCGTGGAGCAGCTCGCCGGGGAGTTGAAGCGCGCCAGCGGCGCGCTCAAGGAGCCGGTGGTGGTGATCGGCGCCGATGCCAGGGCTACGCACCAGTCGGTGGTGCGCGTGATGGAGGCCGCGCGCGCCGCCGGCCTGGAACGCATCACCTTCACCACCCAGGCGAGCCGATAGCCACGCCGTTCCTCGCCAAGCTCTGGGCGCGCCAGAACCCGATCGCCTGGCTGTTGTGGCCGGCGAGCCTGCTGTTTCGCCTTGCCGTGTTCCTGCGGCGCCTGCTCTATGGGCTGCGCCTGCTGCACAGCGCCCGCGCCGGCGTCCCGGTGATCGCCATCGGCAACCTGACGGTGGGTGGCACCGGAAAAACGCCGCTCGCCATCCACGTCGCGGAGCTGCTCGCGGCCAAGGGCTGGTCGCCGGCCATCGTCTCCCGGGGCTATGGCGGCACGGTGCGCGCGCCGCGCGGAGTGACGCTCGCCTCCGACCCGGCCGAGGTCGGCGACGAGCCGGTGCTGATGGCGCGGCGCAGCGGCTGCCCGGTCTGGGTCGGCCCGGACCGCGCGGCGGTGATCAGCGCACTGCGCCACTCGCACCCCGATTGCGATGTTGTGATCCTCGACGACGGTCTGCAGCACTACCGGCTGCGGCGCGATCTCGAGATCGCGGTGGTGGACGCGCGGGCTTTCGGCAACGGCATGATGCTGCCCGCGGGGCCGCTGCGCGAACCGCGCACGCGCCTGTGGACCGTGGACGCCGTGATTGCGCACGGCACCGACAGGGTCCGGGGTTACGCCATGCGGCTGGAGGGCCAGGAGCTGCACCGCGCCACCGACGCGCGCGAGCGGCGCGCGGTGCAGAGCTTCGCCGGCGAGCGCGTGCACGCGGTGGCCGGTATCGGCGACCCCAACCGCTTTTTCCTCCACCTGGCGCAACTCGGCGTCAAGGCGGTGCCGCACCCGTTCCCGGATCATCACCCGTTTCGCGCCGCGGACCTGGAATTCGGCGACGCCGCGCCGGTACTGATGACCGAGAAGGACGCAGTAAAATGCAAGCGCTTCGCCAAACCGCAGCACTGGGTCCTGCCAGTGCGCGCGGTTCCGGATTCCGCGTTCGACGACTGGCTGTTGAGGAGGCTCGGTGAGCTCGGCCATAGACCCAAGGCTGCTTGAAATCCTGGTGTGCCCGCTGTGCAAGGGGCCGCTCGTGTACCGCAAGGAGGCCGCCGAACTGGTGTGCAAGGCCGACCGCCTTGCCTACCCGGTGAAGGACGGCATTCCGGTGATGCTGGAAGACGACGCGCGCAAGCTGGAACCGGCTGAAGAGATCGCGTGAGCGGCTTCGCGGTCCTCATACCCGCACGCTACGGCTCCACCCGCTTTCCCGGCAAACCGCTCGCCGACCTCGCCGGCAAGCCGATGGTGGTGCACGTGTGCGAACGGGCGCGGCAAAGCGGCGCGCGCCCGGTGTGCGTGGCCACCGACGACGAGCGCATCCTGCAAGCCGTGCGCCGGCACGGATTCGAGGCGCGCATGACGCGCGCCGACCACCCCTCGGGCACCGACCGGATCGCGGAGGCCGCGGCGCAGCTCGGTCTCGCCGACGAGGCCATCGTGGTCAACGTGCAAGGCGATGAGCCGCTCATCGCGCCGCAATTGATCGCGCGCGTGGCGCAGGCGCTGGAAAACGACCGGCAGGCGAGCGTGTCCACCGCCTGCCATCCGATCCACGATGCGGCGTCGTTTTCGAACCCGAACGTGGTGAAGGTGGTGCTGGACGCGAAGGCAAACGCGCTCTATTTCAGCCGGGCCGGCGTACCGTTCCCGCGCGCGGGCGGCATGCCGCCCTGCTACCGCCACGTGGGCATCTACGGTTATCGGATGGCATTCCTGCGCCGCTACGCCGGCCTCGCGCCCTCGCCGCTCGAAGCCATCGAGCAGCTCGAGCAGCTGCGCGTGCTGTGGCACGGCTACCGCATCGCCGCCGTGGTCGAGGAGGGGGAGGTCGCGCCCGGCGTGGATACCCCGGGAGATTTGGCAGCTGTGCAAAAAATGCAGCGATGAGAGTCATCCTGCTGGGCCCGCCGGGCGCGGGCAAAGGCACCCAGTCGGCCTTCATCGCCGGAACCTACGGCATCCCGCAGATCTCCACCGGCGACATGCTGCGCGCGGCGGTCAAAGCGGGCACGCAGTTGGGTCTGGCCGCGAAAAAAGTGATGGGCGCCGGACAGCTCGTGTCCGACGACATCATCATCGGGCTGGTCAACGAGCGCCTGAAGGCGCCCGACTGCGCCCACGGCTACCTGTTCGACGGCTTCCCGCGCACCATCGCGCAGGCCGAAGCGATGAAGGCGGCGCACGTGAGGATCGACCATGTGCTCGAGATCGACGTGCCCGAGACCGAGATCGTGCTGCGCATGAGCGGGCGGCGCGTGCACGCCGGCTCGGGACGCGTTTACCACGCGACATTCAATCCGCCGCAGGCCGAGGGCAAGGACGACGTCACGGGCGAGCCGCTGATCCAGCGCGACGACGACCGCGAGGACACCGTGAGGAAGCGCCTCGAGGTGTACCGGCAGCAGACGCGGCCCCTGGTGGACTACTACACCCGCTGGGCGGCCTCGGGGGACGCGCGCGCGCCGCGCACCCACCGCATCTCGGGGCTGGGCAGCGTGGAGGAAATCCGCGCCAGGGCTTACGCCGCGCTCGGCTAGCCTGATAAAATCGCGCCCTTTCCGGGGAGAACAAACATGGTTGGCGGACTCACTTTCGCGCTCG
>CAZOSA010000167.1:0-4575 GCA_964582155.1 uncultured Enterobacteriaceae bacterium
GGTGCCCTACGACCAGGTATTCGAGATGGAGGACATCAACGGCGAGTTCGGCACCACCGACGTGGCGCTGGTGCTGGGCGCCAACGACGTCGTCAACCCGCTCGCCTACGAGAAAGGCAGCGCCATCTACGGCATGCCGATCCTCGACGTGGCCAAGGCGCGCACCGTGCTCGTGAACAAGCGCAGCATGGCCTCGGGCTACGCCGGGCTGGACAACCCGCTTTTCTACATGGACAAGACCATGATGGTGTTCGGCGACGCGAAGAAGGTGGTCGAGGACATCGTCAAGGGGCTCGACTGACATCGCGAATTTGAAGGGAGGATTGCGTGCCGCGCCCGCTCGCCAAACGCCTGCGCGCCCTTGGTGATCGCATCGCCCGGCGCATGAGCGCCCCGACGCTGAAGATCGGCGTCTCCGCGCGCATCCTGCACCCGCAGCCCGGCGCCAAGGGGCTGCAGTCCAAGACCCGGCAGTACCTCGAGCAGACGGCGGCGCACTGGCTGATGTCGCGCGACGTGCTGGTGCTGATGGTGCCGACGGTAGACACGGGCGGCCTGCTCCACCGCAGCAACATCCGCCTGTCCGACTACGCGCGGCACCTTGACGGCCTCATGCTGCAGGGGGGCGCCGATGTCAGCCCGCTGACCTACGGCGAGGATCCGCTGTCGCGCGAGTGGACGGGCGACCGGCTGCGCGACGAGTACGAGATCGAGTTGCTGCACGAATTCATCGAGGCCGGCAAGCCGGTGCTCGGCGTGTGCCGCGGCGCGCAGCTCATCAACGTGGCCATGGGCGGCACGCTGTACCAGGATATCAGCCGCCAGGTGGCGCAGGCGCGCAGCCACTTCACCGATGCCTACGAGAGGAATCTGCACGCGCTGCGCTTCGAGCCCGGCAGCGGGCTCGCGCGGCTTTATCCCGGCGTGACGAGCGTGCAGGTCAATTCGATGCACCACCAGTCGGTGAAGACGCTGGGGCGCAATCTTCGCGTGGAGGCCTGGTCCGAGCCGGACGGCGTGATCGAGGCGATTCGCGGCACCGGGCCCGGATTCGTGCTGGGCGTGCAGTGGCATCCGGAATTCCACGCGCCCGGCGATAAGACGGTGCTCGACAGCGCCCCGATCCTCGACGAGTTCCTGCGCGCGGCGCGGGACTAGGCCGGAGGTGGGCCTGAGCTTCCTGCCCAATTTGCCGTCGGCCGTCGGCCAGCCCGCGCTGTTCGGGGCGTTGCTGCTCGCCGGCCTGCTGGGCGGCGAAGTGGCGCGGCGCTTCCTCGGGCTGCCGCGCATCACCGGCTACGTGCTCGCCGGCGTACTGCTCGGGCCGCAGGTCTCGGGACTGCTCGCGCCGGGCGCGCTCACCGAGGCGCGCGTGTTGATCGACCTGTCGCTCGGCCTGATCGTGTTCGAGCTGGGTCACCGCCTGGACTTCCAGTGGCTCAGGCGCAATCGCTGGCTGTACGCCGCCGCGATCGCGGAAAGCGTCGCCTGCTTCTTCGCCATCCACGCGACGCTGCTCTGGTTCGGCTTCGCCCCGCTGCTCGCCGCCACCGCCGCGGCGATCGGCACCGCCACTTCGCCCGCCGTCGTGCTGCTGGTGGCGCACGAGCTGCGTGCCGCCGGGCAGGTCACCGAGCGCATGCTGCTGTTCACCGCGGTGAACAGCGTGTTTGCCTTCGTCGCGCTCACCCTGCTGCTGCCGTTCCTGCACCTCGAACACGCGGTCGACTGGCGCGAAGCGCTGCTGCACCCGCTGTACCTCCTGGGCGGCTCGGCGCTGGCGGGCTTCGCCGCCAGCCTGCTGCTGTTGTGGCTGGCCGGCTGGGTGGGCAAGCGCGAGGATCGCCAGTTCATCCTGCTGGTGGCGCTGGTCGTGCTGGCGGTGGGCCTGGCCCGCAGCTTCAACCTCTCGGTGGTGGTGACGCTGATCACGCTCGGCATGCTGGCGCGCAACTTCGACCACCAGCACGTGCTGCTGCCGCTGCGCTTCGGCTACGGCGGGCAGCTGTTCTTCGTGATCCTGTTCGTGCTGACGGGCGCGAGCCTCGAATTCGGCGCGCTGCCGGTGGCATTCGCAGCCGTGGCCGCGTTCATCATCGCCCGGTTCCTCGGCAAGGCGCTCGGCATCCTGGTGTTCGGGCGGCTCTCCGGCGTGCGCCCCGGCGGCGCCGGCCTGCTGTCGATCTCGCTGTTGCCCATGTCCGGCCTGGCGCTGGTGATGGTGCTGGACACCGCGGCCATGTACCCGCGCTTCGGCAGCGAGCTCGGGGCCGTGGTGCTCTCGGCGGTGGCGGTGCTGGAAATCCTCGGCCCGATCGCCACGCAGTTCGCGCTCAAGCGCGCCGGCGAGGCAGATCCCGAGGCTGCCGACGCATGAGCGGGGCCGCCACGGACGAGATGCAGTTTGCGGCCTCGCCGGAGCTCTCCATCGGCATCGAGCTCGAACTGCAGCTGGTGCAGTCGCACGACCTGGACCTCGCGCGCGACGCCGCCGACCTGCTGGCGCGGCTGGAAAAGCTGAAGCTGCCGGGCGCGGTGAAGCCCGAGATCACCGAAAGCATGATCGAGCTGAACACCTCGGTGCACACGCGCCATGCCGCGCTCGCCGCCGAACTCGACGCGATGCGCGATGCGGTGGTGCGCGAGGCCGGCATGCTGAACCTGCTGGTCTGCGGCGGCGGCGCGCACCCGTTCCATACCTGGAGCGACCGGCGTATTTTTCCCACCGAGCGCTTCAAGCACGTGCTGGAGCGCTACGGCTACCTCGCCAAGCAGTTCACCGTGTTCGGCCAGCACATCCACGTCGGCTGCCCGAACGGCGACGATGCGGTGTACCTGGTGCACATGATGACGCGCTACGTGCCGCACTTCATCGCGCTGTCGGCGGCTTCGCCCTTCTACCAGGGCGAGGACACCTCGTTCCAGTCCTCGCGCCTCACCGCGGTCAACGCCTTCCCGCTCGCCGGCCACATGCCCTTCGTGCGGGACTGGGCGGAGTTCACCGAATACTTCGAGAAGCTGCGCGGCTACGGCGTGGTCGAGAGCATGAAGGATTTCTACTGGGACATCCGCCCCAAGCCCGAGTACGGCACCATCGAGATCCGCGTTTGCGACACGCCGCTCACGGTGGCGCGCGCGGCGCAACTCGCCGCCTACGCGCAGGCGCTCGCCCGATGGCTGCTGGAGGAGCGGCCGCAGCCCGCGAAGCGGGCGGTGTACCTGGTGAACGCCTTCAACCGCTTCGAGGCGGCGCGCTACGGGCTGCGCGGGCAGCTCATCGACCCGTTCGACGAGAAAAAGCGGCCGCTTGCCGAGGACCTCCTCGATGCCATCGCCACCGTCATGCCGCAGGCCAGCGCGCTGGAAAGCGCGGACACGCTCGGCCGGCTCGCCGGCGACGTGCGCGCCTTTTACTCCGACGCCGACTGGCTGCGCGGGCGCTTCGCCGCCAATCACTCGCTCGCCCACACGGTGCGCGAGTCGGCAGTGCGCTGGGCGGGTGGGGAATGAGCGCGGCGCAGCTGATCGCCGCCTGCCTGGCGCTGCCCGCGGCCGGCGCGACAGGCATGTACCTGGCCGGTGGCCGGCCCCGGTTGCGCAAGGCGGTGGCGCTCGCGACCGCGGCGCTGCTCTTTGCCTGCGTACTGGGCCTGCTTCCCGTGGTGTGGGCGGGTGGAGTGCCGCAGCTGTTCGTGCTCGAGTTGCTGCCCAACATCGCGCTGGGTTTCCGTGTGGAACCTCTGGGCATGCTGTTCGCGCTCGCGGTGTCCGGATTTTGGCTGGCGAGTACCTTGCGTGGCGGCGAGACGCACGACGCGCTTGCGATCGCCGCCGCCGTGGGCATCGCGTACGCGGCCAACCTGGCGACGCTGGGCCTGTTCTGCGCGCTGTTGACGGCGTTGACCCGGCCGCGGACTGGACTGCTGGTTGCCGCGCTCGCGCTGCTGCTGCCGGCGATCGTCGCCACCTGGTCGTTCTCCGGCACGCTCGAGTTCCTGCCCGGCGGTATCCTGCGCGGCAAGGCGTCCGGCGCGGCGGTGGGCGGGCTGTTGGCGTTTTACCTGCTCGGCATCGGCACCTGGGCGCTGGCGCCGCAGCGCCGCTGGCTGCGGGCGGGCGCCGGCGCGTTCGCGGCGCTGAAAGTCACGGTGTACGTGTTCGGTGCCAGCCTATAATCGGGCCCGGCCGCGCCAGGAGAATCTACGGGGGAAGAATGACGCAAAGTGCAATGCAGGTGCTAGCGCGCCTGGTCGCGCGCGAGCGCGGGCTGTACGTCGGCGCGCTGATTCTGGGCGGCGCCGCCTTCGTGATGGGCGTGCCGATGGATTTCGTGCTGTTCGGCCTCACGCTGGCGGGCGTGGCGCTGTTCCACCGCCACGTGCTGTGGGTCGCGCTCATCGGCCTGGGCGTGATCACGCTCTACAAGCTCGGCTTCACCGGCTTCAAGACCGGCGCCGGGCTGCCGGGCCTGGGCCGGCACCTTCTGCACGAATGGGTGATCCTCACCAACCTGCTCGGCCTGCTGCTCGGCTTCGCGCTGCTGTCCAACCATTTCGAGGAGTCGAAGATCCCCGC
>CAZOSA010000168.1:0-4559 GCA_964582155.1 uncultured Enterobacteriaceae bacterium
AGGACCAGCCGGTGCTGGCCGACGGCGAAGCGCGCTTTCGCGGCGAAGCCGTCGCCGCCCTGATCGGCACTCGCGCCGCGATCGAAGCCGTGGACGAAACCCGCTTCCCGGTCACCTGGGAGCCGCTGCATCCGGTGATGGGGCTGGATGCGATGATGATGGAGGGCGCGCCGCTGGTGCAGCCCGGCAAGATCGGCAACCTGCTGCTCGACGGCGGCGTGAAGCGCGGCAACGTCACCGAGACTTTTCCCGAATGCGCCGCGATCGCCGAAGGGACTTTCGAAACCGCGTTCGTGGAGCACGCCTACATCGAGCCCGAAGCCGGCTGGGCGCGCCGCGACGGCGAACGGCTTGAAATCCACGTCAGCACGCAGACGCCCTACATGGACCGGGATGAAGTGGCGCTGGTCATGAAGCTCGACCCGCAGCAGGTGCGCATCGTGCCGAGCGCCTGCGGCGGCGGCTTCGGCGGCAAGCTCGACATCTCGGTGCAGCCGCTCATCGCCCTTGGCGCCTGGCTCACCGGCCGCCCCGTGGCCTGCGTGTACCACCGGCCGGAGAGCATGGCCTCGACCACCAAGCGCCACCCGGCGCGCATTCGCGCGCGCTTTGGCTGCGACGCGCAAGGCAAGCTCAAGGCCGTCGAGGTGGACGCGGTATTCGATACCGGCGCCTATGCGAGCTGGGGCCCGACCGTGGCGACGCGCGTGCCGATCCACGCCACCGGGCCGTACTCGGTACGCAACGTACGCGCTCGCGGGCGCGCTTTTTTCACGCACTGCCATCCCTCGGGCGCGTTTCGCGGCTTCGGCGTGCCGCAAGGCGCGATCGCGCACGAAGCCCTGATGGATGCGCTCGCCGACCAGTTGGCCATCGACCGGCTCGAATTTCGCTGCTTGAATGCGCTCAAGGCCGGCGACACCACTGCCACCGGGCAGCGACTCGAGCATTCGGCAGGACTGGGCCGGTGCCTGGAGCGGCTCAAGCCGCATTGGCAGCGCCTGCGCGCGCAGGCCCACGCGTTCAATGCCAGGGCGACGAAGAAAAGCAGCGCCTTGCGCCGCGGAGTCGGCGTGGCCTGCATGTGGTATGGCATCGGCAATACCGCCCTTGCCAATCCGTCCACGCTGCGCATCGTGCTCTCGCCGCAGGGGCGTCTCGTGTTCTACAACGGCGCGGTGGACATCGGCCAGGGGTCGAACACCACGCTGACCCAGGTTGCCGCGGATGCCCTCGGCCTGCCGATGGCGCAGTTCGAGCTGGTGATGGGCGACACGGACCTTACGGCCGACGCCGGAAAAACCTCGGCCTCCCGCCAGGCATTCATTTCGGGCAAGGCCGCGCAACTGGCGGGACTCGACCTGCGGCGGCGCATCTTTGCCGCCGCCGGCGCCCCGTCCAGCGAATTCCTCGACCGCGGCTACCGGCTCTCGCTCGAGGGGGGCGGCGTTGTTTTCAGGAAAGGCAGTGTCGGGCACCGCTGGGCGATCGACCGCGAGCTCGTGGGAGAAGGCCGCTTCGACCCACCGACCAGCCCGCTCGACCCCAACGGCCAGGGCACGCCCTACGCCACCTACGCCTTCGCGGCGCAGATCGCCCAGGTGGAAGTGGACGAGGCCTTCGGCACGGTCAGGGTACTGCGCATCGTCGCCGCGCATGACGTCGGCAAGGCGCTGAACCCGATCCAGGTCGAAGGCCAGATCCAGGGCGGCGCGGTGCAAGGCCTGGGTTTCGCGCTGATGGAGGAGTACGTGCCGGGCAAGACCGAGAACCTGCACGACTACCTCATCCCCACCATCGGCGATGCGCCGCGGATGGATTGCCTCCTGGTCGAGGACCCCGAGCCGCTCGGGCCCTACGGCGCCAAGGGTGTGGGCGAGCCCGGCCTGATCCCGACCGCCCCCGCGATCCTCGGCGCGATCGACCACGCGACCGGCGTGCGCATGCGCCAGGTCCCCGTGCTGCCGCACCGCCTGAAAGCGGAACTCGATGCGAGACCCGGAAGACGCGCCTGAGAGCACCGCGCCGCTGACCGGCGACGTGATCCGCTGCGACGCCTGCCCGGTGCTGTGCCGCATCCGCACGGGCCAGACGGGTGCCTGCGACCGCTACGCCAACCACGACGGCAAGCTGGTGCGGCTCGACCCGCTGCTGGTGCTCGAGCGCGGTGCCAGGGCGGTGCCGTTCCTCGAACCCGGCAAGCCCTGGGACGGAAAACTCGTGGCGCCCTTCGTCACGGGAATCGGCGCGACCACCACCTACCCCGACTACAAGCCCGCGCCCTTCATCGTCTCGTCGAAAGTCGACGGCGTGGACATGGTCACGGTGGTGACCGAAGGCATCTTCAGCTACTGCGGCCTGAAAGTGAAGATCGACACCGACCGCTATCTCGGGCCGGAACAGGCGGCGGTGCGCGCGAACGGCGAGCAGATCGGCCACGTCACCACCGCCGAGTACGGCTCGCAGATGCTCTCCCTGGGCGGCGTGCGCCACCTGACCGGCGGCTCGAAAAAAGAAGGCAACGTCACCTGCGAGGCGATGCTCAAGCTCTCCAACAAGGAAGCCCTCGAGGTGCAGATCGATGGCGGTTCGAGCGTGCTGCTCCAGGCGGGCGCCGCGCCGGTGGTGGATGGCGAGCGCGAGGAACGCATGCGCGTGGGCTGCGGTTCCGCGACCATCGGCATCTTCGCGCAGCAATGGCACGGGCATTGCGACGAGGTGATCGTGGTGGACGATCACATCACCGGCGTGCTGACCGAGCACCAGGCCGGGCGATTCCTCGACATGCGCCCGGCGGGCATTCGCGTGCGCGGGCGCAAGTCCACGCCGGGCCGCTACTTCAAAGTCGCGCAACCGGGCCCCGGCTGGGGCGGCACCGACATTACCGAGCCGCTCTCGATCATCGAGAAAATCGACCCGAAGACCGCGTGGCCGGGCATGCGCCTGCTGATGGTTTCGACCACGGGCGAGGATGCGGAATGGTTCGAGCTCGACCAGCAGCTCAAGCCGCAGAAGGCGGCGATGCCGGCTGCGGTGCGCAAGGTCGTGGAGCGCATCGCGGAAAACTGCGAACCGGCCCTGTGCACGGTGCTGTTCATGGGCGGCGCCGGCGGCAGCCTGCGCGCGGGGGTGACGCAAAACCCGGTGCGCCTTACGCGCTCGGTGAAGGATCTGATCACCCGCGTCACCTGCGGCGGCGCCCCGGTCTATGTCTGGCCGGGCGGAGGCATCACGGTGATGGTGGACGTGCTTGCCATGCCCGACAGGTCCTTCGGTTACGTGCCCACGCCGGCGCTGGTTCTGCCGATCGAATTCACCCTGCCGCTCGCGCAGTACGCTGCGATCGGCGGGCACATGGATCATGTCGTGACATTGCAGCAGGTTCTGGAAGGCACGCGATGGCGAGCCGCCTGAGCGACGGCCGGCTGCATCTGCAGCACGGGCCGATCGACCTGGTAATCCTCGGGTCGGAGCCGGAATACGAGCGTGCGTCGCTGCGCTTTCGCACCGTCCTCGAGGAACTGGTGCAGGAATTGGCACTGCTGCGCACACCCGTGGGCGACGCCTATCCCCTCGCCCGCGGTGTAGTCGCGCGGCGAATGATCTCGGCTGTCTGGCCGCATCGCGCGATGTTCATTACGCCGATGGCGGCGGTGGCCGGCGCGGTGGCGGACGAGATCCTCGAAGCGATGCAGCCCGGCGGAAGGGCGTACGTCAACAACGGTGGCGACATCGCGGTGCACCTGCCTCGCGGCGAGACGTTCGACGCCGGCATCGTCAATAACCCGGAGCGGCCGATGGTCGATGGAATGCTCCGGCTGCAGGAATCCTGCGGCATCGCCACTTCCGGATGGCGCGGGCGCTCGCAGTCCTTGGGCATCGCCGACGCAGTCACCGTCGTGGCACGCAATGGCGCCGAAGCGGATGCGGCCGCCACGTTGATCGCCAACGCGGTGAATGCGGAGCATCCCGCGATCCGTCGGCTGCCGGCGCGCGCCGTGAAGGAAGACAGCGACCTCGGCGGCCTGCCGGTCACCGTGGAGGTCGGTCCCCTGCCCCTGGATATCGTGCGCTCGGCGCTCGATGCAGGGGCCAAGCTTGCTGAAGCGATGCGCGCACGCGGCTTGATCCGCGCCGCCTGTCTCGCGTTGCAGAATCAGACTACGGCAGTCATCCCTGAAGTACACTTTCCGTCACAGCGGAGGTCACCATGAAGCGCAGATCGTTCGTGTTTGCGGCAGCGGGCTTCGGCCTGCTGGGTTCCAGCGCCTGGGCAGCGCCCACGCGCAAGGTCGGCAATCGCGACGTGTTCGTGGTGGTCGACGTGCAGAACTGCTTCACCCCGGGCGGCTCGCTGGCGGTGAAGGAAGGCGACCAGATCGTGCCCCTCATCAACCGCATTGCGAAGCAGTTCAAGCATGTGGTGATCACGCAGGACTGGCACACGGCCGACCACATTTCGTTTGTCTCGCAGCATCCCGGCAGGAAGCCGTTCGAGACCGTGAAGCTCGCCTACGGCACGCAAGTGCTGTGGCCCGACCACTGCGTGCAGGGCACCG
>CAZOSA010000169.1:0-4542 GCA_964582155.1 uncultured Enterobacteriaceae bacterium
GCGTCACGTCCAGCAGCAGGACGTCCTTCACGTCGCCCTTCAGCACGCCGGCCTGGATCGCGGCGCCGACCGCCACCGCCTCGTCAGGGTTGACGTCCTTGCGCGGCTCCTTGCCGAAGAACTCGCGTACCTTGTCGACCACCCTGGGCATGCGCGTCTGGCCCCCCACCAGAATCACGTCGACGATGTCCGAAGTCTGGACGCCCGCGTCCTTGATCGCGATTCGGCAGGGTTCGATAGTCTTCAAGATCAGCTCGTCCACCAGGGACTCGAACTTGGCGCGTGTGACCTTCATCGCCAGGTGCTTGGGTCCCGAGGCGTCCGCCGTGATGTAGGGCAGGTTGATCTCGGTCTGCTGCGACGAGGAAAGCTCGATCTTGGCTTTTTCCGCCGCGTCCTTGAGGCGCTGCAGGGCCAGCACGTCTTTCGCCAGGTCGACGCCGGCTTCCTTCTTGAATTCGGTCACGATGTGGTCGATCAAGCGCTGGTCGAAGTCCTCGCCGCCAAGGAACGTATCGCCATTGGTGGAGAGGACCTCGAACTGCTTCTCGCCATCGACATCCGCAATCTCGATGATCGAGATGTCGAAGGTGCCGCCGCCCAGGTCGTACACAGCGATCTTGCGGTCGCCCTTCTCCTGTTTGTCCATGCCGAAGGCAAGCGCGGCCGCCGTCGGCTCGTTGATGATGCGCTTGACGTCCAGGCCGGCGATGCGGCCGGCGTCCTTGGTGGCCTGGCGTTGCGAGTCGTTGAAGTACGCCGGCACGGTGATGACGGCTTCGGTGACTTCTTGGCCGAGGTAGTCCTCGGCAGTCTTCTTCATCTTGCGCAGAATTTCGGCGGACACCTGCTGCGGCGCCATCTTCTTGCCGCGCTCCTCGACCCAGGCGTCGCCGTTGTCGGCCTTGACGATTTTGTAGGGCATCAAGCCGATGTCTTTCTGCACCTCTTTTTCCTCGAAACGGCGGCCGATCAGGCGCTTGACCGCATAGATGGTGTTCTTCGCGTTGGTCACTGCCTGCCGCTTGGCGGACGCGCCGACCAGGACTTCTCCGTCCTGCGTGTAGGCCACGACCGAGGGCGTGGTGCGCGCGCCTTCGGAATTTTCGATCACCTTGGGCTTGCCGCCCTCCATGATCGCGACGCAAGAGTTGGTCGTGCCCAGGTCGATGCCGATGATCTTTGCCATGGTGTTTCCCTCAGTTCGATTCCAAGCTACTGTCGGAGATGGGGTTTGCGGCCTCGTTTTCAACTGCCTGGGCCTTGGCGACCGTCACCAGGGCGGGGCGCACGACGCGCTCGTGCAGGGTGTATCCCTTTTGCAGAACCGCCACCACGGTATTGGGCTCCTGGTCCGACTCGACCGCGGCCATCGCCTGTTGCTGGTGGGGGTCGAAGCGCTGCCCGGCGGCCGGGTTTACCTCAGCAACGCCCGCCCGGTCCAAGGCGCTTTGCAACTGCTTGCGCGTCAACTCGACCCCGGCACCTAGTGCGGCGAGTTCCGCCTCGCCCGCGCCCAGCGCCGCCTCAAGGCTGTCCATCACCGGCAGCAAGTCCTCGACCATGCGTTCAACGGCGTATTTCCGCGCCTGTGCGATGTCGGCCTGCGCGCGCTTGCGCGCGTTCTCCGCGTCGGCCATGGCTCGGAGCCAGGCCTCGCGCTGCTCTTCGAGTTTCGCCTGCGCGTCGGCAAGCAGTTCGTCCAGAGACCGCGCCGATTCCAGGGCGGGGTCCTGCTCGGAAACTTTGTCGGATTGGGGCTTCGGATCGGACATAGGGCAAAAGCTGGCTCAGTAAAGATCGTTATATATTGGGTAGGAGAGACCCACTTCAAGTGCAATTCGGGTCGCTTATCTCTGATTTTTATGGAATACTGGAAAAAGGTATGATTCCACATTAAGTAGGCGCGATAAAAGCCTGACAAAAAAAGGCTTAAAGCGCGCATGTTGGATATTGGGGAGGGGGAGATATTCGTGGGCGAGCCAGCACCAGGACCGATCAAGGTTCTGGTCATTGACGACAGCAACACGATCCGGCGCAGCGCGGAGATGTTCCTGCGCCAGGCCGGCTTCGACGTGATCCTGGCTGAGGACGGCTTCGACGCGCTGGCGAAGATCAGCGACCACCAGCCCAAGGTGATCTTCGTCGACATCATGATGCCCAGGCTCGACGGTTACCAGACCTGCGCGCTGATCAAGCAGAACCCGAACCTCAAAGCCACGCCGGTCATCATGCTGTCCAGCAAGGACGGTGTGTTCGACCGCGCGCGCGGCCGGCTCGCCGGGTCCGACCGGTACCTGACCAAGCCCTTCACCAAGGAAGCGCTGATCGACACGGTCAACGAATACCTGAAGCCACCGCCCACTCCCTCGTGACTCCTACCTGAAAGGCCGCCAACATGCCGATTCGCACGATCCTCGTCGTCGACGACTCTCCGACGGACCGCCAGTACCTGACCGACATCCTGGCGAAGAGCGGCTACCAGGTCTCCACCGCCGAGAGCGCGGAAGAGGCGCTGGTAAAGGTCAAGCAGCAGCGCCCGGATCTCGTCCTGATGGATGTGGTGATGCCGGGGCAGAACGGTTACCAGGCGACGCGCACGCTGAGCAAGGACAGCAGCACCAAGGACATTCCGGTCATCATCTGCACCACCAAGGGTCAGGAGACCGACCGTGTGTGGGGGATGCGGCAGGGCGCGCGCGACTATATCGTGAAGCCGGTCAACCAGGCCGATCTGCTGGCGAAAATTTCCGCGCTCGGCTAGTGGCCACCAAGACTTCGCTGCGCGATTATCAGCGCGACCTGTCGGCACGCCTGCAAAGCGCGGGCAGCGGCCGTGCCGCGTCCATGCTGGGGCTGCAGGTCGGCGGCGAGCGATGGCTGGTGGACCTGAAGGATACGGGCGAGGTTATCCCCGTGCCGTCGATTTCGCCGGTGCCGTTGACGCGGCCGTGGTTCAGGGGCGTAGCCAATATCCGGGGCAATCTCTACAGCGTCGTGGATTTCGCCGCATTCCTCGGCGTCGGCCCGACGCCGATCGCCGAGCAGGCGCGGCTGCTCCTGCTCAGCGAGCGATTTCGCATGGCCAGCGCGCTGCTGGTTGAGCGCGCGCTCGGCCTGCGCAACACGGACCAGTTTCAGCCGCGCCCGGGCACGGCCGCGCACCCGCCCTGGACCAAGGCGGAGTTCGCCGACGAGCAGGGCGCGACATGGAAGGAACTGGACGTAGCGCAGCTGGTGCAGCACCCGGAATTTCTCGGCATTGGTGCATGAAACAACGTTCCACCTGGAGGCTTGCATGAAGCGAATCGCAGTACGTGGCGTGCTGGCGGCGCTTGCCGCGGTGATCGCGCAGGGGGCGGCGGCGCAGGCCGGCGTCACCAGCGACAAGATCGTGCTCGGACAGGCGGCCGTATTCTCGGGGCCCGCGGCGCAGCTGGGGATCCAGATGCGCAACGGCGTCAAGGCCTACCTGGATTACGTCAACGCGCAGGGCGGCGTGCACGGCCGCAAAATCGAGCTGGTCACTGAGGACGATCGTTACGAGACTTCAGTCGCACCGGCGGCGAGCAAGAAACTGATCGAGGAACACAAGGTTTTCGCGTTGATCGGCTATGTCGGCACTCCCACGGGGGTGGCGCACCTGCCGGTGGTCACGCAGGCCAGGGTTCCGCTGGTGGGGATGTTCACGGGCGCGGAGGTCCTGCGCGTGCCGTTCAACCGCCATATTTTCCACGTGCGCGCCAGCTACTACGACGAGACCGACAAGATCGTCGAGCAGGTGGTGTCGATCGGCGGCAGGAACATCGCCGTGTTCTACCAGGACGACGCTTACGGCCAGGCGGGCCTCAAGGGCGTGGAGATCGCCACGCAGAAGCGAAACATGAAGATCTCGGCCCTCGGCACGGTGGAGCGCAACACGGTCAAGGTGGAGGAGGCAGTCAAGCGGATCCACGCCGCAAAGCCCGATGCGGTGGTGATGATCAGCGCTTACACGTCCTGCGCGGAGTTCATCCGGCAGATGCAGAAGGCCGGCAGCGCGGCCACCTTCTACAACGTGTCGTTCGTCGGCAGCAAGGCGCTCGCCGACGCGCTGGGCAAGGACGGGGTGGGGGTGGCGATTTCCCAGGTGGTGCCGTTTCCGTGGGGCAGGGCGGTGCCCGTGGTCAAGGAATACCAGCAGCTTGCCGCAAAGGCCGGCTACACCGACTACAACTTCAGCGCGATGGAAGGATTCCTCTCCGCCAAGGTGGCCGTGGAGGGGCTCAGGCGCGCTGGCAGGAACCTGACGCGCGACACGTTCATCAACGCGATGGAGAAGATGCAGGACGTCGATCTCGGCGGCTTCTTCGTGAGCTACTCGCCGACCAACCGCGCTGGATCAAAGTTCGTCGATCTGACGATCATCGGCCGCGGCGGAAAATTCTTGCGATAAGGGGATTCCCATGGCATTCAATCTAGGCGCGCTCAAAATTCCGTTTCTCGGGCGCGGCAGCGATCCCGGCGTCCGGCCGGCGGCGCGGGCGACCGGCCGCGGCGCGG
>CAZOSA010000170.1:0-4522 GCA_964582155.1 uncultured Enterobacteriaceae bacterium
CTCGACGATCGGCGGCATCTCGGCGCACTGGCCGAACAGGTGCACCACGATCACCGCACGCGTGCGCGGCGTGAGCGCGCGCTCGAGCGTGGCCGCGGTCATGTTGAAGCTTGCGCCATCGATGTCGGCGAACGCCGGCTGCGCGCCGACGCAGGCGATGGCCTCCGCGGTGGCGATGAAGGTGAAGGCCGGTGTCACCACCTCGTCGCCGGGCCCCACGCCCGCCGTGCGCAGCGCGAGGTGCAGCGCGTCGGTGCCCGAATTGCAGGCCACGGCATGCGGCACGCCGCATAGCGAGGCGATCTCCTTTTCCAGCGCGGCGCCCTCGGGCCCGAGGATGAAGTGGCCGGAAGCGAGCACGCGCTCGAGCGCCACGCGCACCTGCGCCCCCACTTCGCGCAGTTCGGCCTCCAGATCGAGGATCGGGACTTTCATCGCGCCAGCGTCGTGAACCGGTCCAGCCTGGCGCGCACCAGCCGCCCGACCTCCAGCGCGAGCGCGAGCGCGCGCCGGCCGTCCTCCCCCGTGACCAGGGGCTGGCGCCCGCCGCGCACCGCGGCGGCAAAGCCCTCGATCTCCGCGCGCAGCGCGTCGCGGTCCTCGAAGCCGGCTTCGTCCTCCGTGATGCTGCCGTTGCGCGCATCGCGGCGCGCGACGCGCAGCTTGCCCGCTTGCAGATCGGCGGAGGCGTACTGGTCGGCCTGGAACACGCGCATCTTCCTCACCGGCGACTGGCTGACGCGGCTCGCCGAGAGGTTGGCGACGCAGCCGTTGGCGAACTCGATCCTCACGCTGGCGATGTCGATGGAGTCGGTCAGCACGTGGAAACCGCAGGCGGAGAGCTGCGCGATCTCACTCTTCGCCAGCGACGCCACCAGGTCGAGGTCGTGGATCATCAGGTCGAGCACCACGTCCACGTCGATGCCGCGCTGCTTGAAACCCGAGAGACGCTCGCAGTCGATGTACAGGGGCTTGTCGAGCGCCGCGGCGAGCGCGCGGAACGCCGGGTTATAGCGCTCCAGGTGCCCGACGGCAAGCAGCACGCCGCGCTTGCGCGCCGCTGCCACGAGCGCGTCTGCCTCCTCGAGCGTGCGCGCAATCGGCTTTTCCACCAGCACGTGCACGCCGGCCTGCAGCAGCGCCAGTGCCACCTCGTGATGCCGTTCGGTGGGCACCGCGACGCATGCCAGGTCGATCTTGCCGGCGAGCTCGCGGTAGTCGCCGAACGCCTCGCAGCCGTGCTGCGCGGCGACCCGCTGCGCGCGCGAAGCGTCGGCGTCCGCCACCGCCACCAGCGCGACGTCCTTGAGCGCCGCCAGCTTCTCGGCGTGGAACTGCCCGAGGTAGCCGACCCCGACCACGGCGGCGCGCAGTTTTTTCTTGCTCACGGTGCGCATTCTAGTCAGTACAAGCGCGCCTCGCCCGGCGGGCGCGTCTTGAAGCGCTTGTGCATCCACAAATACTGTTCGGGCATCCCGAGCGCCGCCTGCTCGATGTAGGCATTCATGCGACGCGTGTCCGCCTGCACGTCGTCGGTGGGGAAGTCCTGCCATGGCGGATCGATGCGCACCACGTAGCCCGCACCCCCGGGCAGCATGCGCGTCACGCAGGGCAGCACCTTGGCGCCGGCCAGTTTTGCGATGCGCGACAGCCCCGGGACGGTCGCCGCCTGCACGCCGAAAAACGGCACGAACACGGCGTTCCTAGGCCCGTGGTCCTGGTCGGGCAGGTAGTAGAACGGCCGGCGCTCGCGCAGCATCGCGCTGATCGCGGCGCGCACGCCCTCCTGGCGCGACACCTGGCGCTGGTTGCCGAAGCGGCCCCGCCCCAGCGCCAGCAGCCGGCCGAAGCGCGGGTCCATCTGCCGCGAGTAGATGCCCACCATGTCCAGTTCGCAGCACAGCCGCGTGAAGCCCGCGTCCAGGCCCGAGAAATGCGGCACGAACAGGATCGCCGGCGCGTCGCCCAGCGCGCGCAGGTGCTCGAGGCCCTCGACGCGCACCAGCCGTTCGATGCGCTCGCGCGAAGCCCACCACAGCAGGCCGTGCTCGATGACGCCGCGGCTGAACGCGCGGAAATGCGCGCGCGCCAGGCGCTCGCGCGCCTCCGGCGCCATCTGCGGGAAGCACTTCTCCAGGTTGATGCGCGCCACGCGCCGGCGCTCGGGAATCAGCCAGTAGAGCGCGCTGCCCACCGCGCCGCCAATCGCAGCCTGCGCACCGAGCGGCAGGAAGTGGATCAGCCAGATCAGGCCGAATGCAATCCGGCTCACGCGGGCGCCTGCGGGCGGGCAGGCGCGCCGCGCGGCGCCTTGTAGCGGTTGTAGCCCCACAGGTATTGCTCCGGGCAGTCGCGAATCGCCTCCTCGAGTGCGCGGTTGATGCGGCGCGCGCCGGACTCGCCGCGTTGCGCCGGCGCCAGCGCCACCATGCGCAACGCGTAGCCGGCGCCGCGAGGCAGTCGCCTGGCCATCACCAGGAAACAGACCACGTCCGGGCGCTGCACGAGCTTGGCGGCAAGCGTCATGGTGTAGGCCGGCTTGCCGAAGAAATCGGACCATTCGCCTTCGCCTTCGCCCGGCACCTGGTCCGGCAGGATGCCGACGGTCTCGCGGCGCTTGAGCGCCGACAGGAGCTGGCGCACGCCGCCCAGGTCCGCGCTGGCGAGCGTGATATTGCGTCCGGCGCGGCCCCGCGCCACCAACGGTCGCAGCCACGCCGCCTTGGGCGGCCGGAACAGCACGGTGAGCGGCACGCGCTCGGCGGCCGCCTGCGCGGTGATCTCGAAGCAGCCGTAGTGCGGCGTGAGAAACACGATGCCCTTGCCCGCGGCATGCAGTTGCGCGGCGTGGTCGAGCCCTTCGAAGCTGTGCACCAGCGCGAGGACCTCGGCGCGCGGACGCAGCCAAAGTTTGGGCGACTCGGCGATCATCTTGCCGGCCTCCGCGATCGCGGCGCGGCGCGTGCGCGCGTCGTGGTAGCCGGCCTGCGCCAGGTTGTCGCGCAGGCGCCGGCGGTAACGGGGCGACAGCCCATACATTGCCCACCCGAGAACGCTGCCCAACGCATGCAGAACGCGCAGCGGGAGGCGCGCCACCAGCTGCATCATCTGCTATCCTTCAGTTCATTTTTCAGGCGAGCCCCATGAACGAATTTCTTTTCACTTCCGAGTCGGTGTCCGAGGGCCATCCGGACAAGGTCGCCGACCAGATTTCCGACGCGGTGCTGGATGCGATTCTAAGCCAGGACAAGACCTCGCGCGTCGCCGCCGAGACGCTGGTCAAGGACAATCTGGTGGTGCTGGCCGGCGAGATCACCACCGGCGCCAAGGTCGACTACCAGAACGTCGTGCGCAAGACCATCAAGCGCATCGGCTATGACGATCCGACGATCGGCTTCGATACCCACACCTGCACGGTGATCGTCGCCTACGGCGAGCAGTCCAGGGACATCGCGCAAGGCGTCGACCGCGAGGTGGACATGGACCAGGGCGCGGGCGACCAGGGCCTGATGTTCGGCTACGCCTGCGACGAGACGCCGGGCCTGATGCCGCTCGCCATCTACCTCTCGCACCGCCTGGTCGAGCGCCAATCCGAATTGCGCCGCGACGGGCGCCTGCCCTGGCTGCGACCCGATGCCAAGTCGCAGGTCACCGTGCGCTACGTCAACGGCAGGCCCGACGCCGTCGACACGGTGGTGCTCTCCACCCAGCATGCCCCGGGAATGAAGCAGGACCAGATCAGGGAAGCGGTGATCGAGCAGATCATCAAGCCGGTGCTGCCGAAGAACCTGGTCAAAAACAAGATCCAGTACCACATCAACCCGACCGGCAGCTTCGAGATCGGCGGGCCGAAAGGCGACTGCGGCCTCACCGGCCGCAAGATCATTGTCGACACCTACGGCGGCTCGGCACCGCACGGCGGCGGCGCGTTCTCCGGCAAGGATCCCTCGAAGGTCGACCGCTCGGCGGCCTACGCCGCCCGCTACGTGGCGAAGAACATTGTCGCCGCCGGCCTCGCCGCCAAATGCCTGGTGCAGCTCTCCTACGCCATCGGTGTGGCACAGCCCACCAGCGTCATGGTCACCACCCAGGGCACGGGCAAAATCGCGGACGACAAGCTCGCGCAACTGGTGCTGGCCAACTTCGACCTGCGCCCGCGCGGCATCATCCAGATGCTGGATCTGTTGCGCCCGATCTACGAGAAAACCGCCGCCTACGGCCACTTCGGCCGCGAGGAGCCGGAATTCACCTGGGAAGCGACCGACAAGGCGCTGGCGCTCAAGCAGGCCGCCTGAACGCCTAGCCGAGCGCCACCAGGCCGCCGAGCAACGCGGCCACCACCGCGGCGGCGAACAGCTGCCGCGGCAGCCGGTCGCTGCAGATCCTGCGCAACAGTCCCACCCGCCGCGGCGCGAGCCGCACGCGCTTTCCCGGCGCGCTGAGACGCACGAGCGCGTCCTCGCAGTCGAACACGCGCGACAGCGGCAGGCGCGTGTCGCGCGCGATGGCGCTCGCCGCGGGC
>CAZOSA010000171.1:0-4518 GCA_964582155.1 uncultured Enterobacteriaceae bacterium
CCTACCTCACCGAGGGCTCCTCCGGCCTGACCTACGTGGTGGACCGCATGAAGGATTGGGCGCACTCCGGGCACGTGACGCTGGCGCGCGGTGAGCGCTCGCGCCTCGCCGACCACGCCGCCGAAGCGCTGTAACGGAACCGCAGGGAATAATCCTTCGCGCGCGGTGTTTCGCCACGCGCGGCGGTGATTCTGCTAAATTTCCCCCTCCCATATTCAAGGAGTGTCCATCGTGCATTGCTTCCGGTTCGCGGCCCCCGCCGCCGCCGCGCTCGCAGCGCTGCTCATTGCCGCACCCGCCGCCGCCCAGAAGAGCGCGGACTACGAACCGAGCGTCGGCCAGGCCGGCAAGGACGTGATCTGGGTGCCGACGCCCGACGATGTCGTCGAGCGCATGTTGCGCATGGCGCAAGTCACGCCCAAGGACTACGTCATCGACCTCGGCGCCGGCGATGGCAAGATCGCAATCATGGCGGCGAAGAAGTTCGGCGCGCGCTCCATGGGCATCGAGTACGACGCGGACATGGCGAAGCACGCCCAGCGCAACGTCGAGAAGGCCGGCGTCACCGGCAAGGCGCGCATCGTGAAGGGCGACATCTTCGTGTCCGACTTCACGCAGGCGACGGTAATCACCATGTACCTGCTGCCGGCGCTCAACCTCAGGCTGCGCCCGCAAATCCTCAGCTTGCGTCCGGGCACGCGCGTGGTCTCGCATTCCTTCAACATGGACGACTGGGAGCCCGACGAGTCCTCCAGCATGGACGGCCGGCGCGCCTACTTCTGGGTGGTGCCGGCGAGCGTCGGCGGCAACTGGACCCTGGAACTGTCAGGCGGCGGCGTGGCGGAAAAGCTCGAACTCACGCTCGAGCAGCGCTACCAGAAGCTCGAGGGCACGGTGGGCCTGGGCCCGGCGCTCGGTGGACTGCGCGAGCCGCGGCTGCGCGGCTTCACGATCGGATTCGCTTACGTCGACAACAACGGCGTGCGCCGGGAGTTCAGCGGCCGCGCGAGCGGCGCGCGCATGGAAGGGTCGTTCCGCACCGACAACGGCACGGAAGGGCGCTGGAGCGCCACCAAGAAGTAACTTTCTGCAATCCCGAGCGGGTCGCAGGCCCGGGCGTCGCCTTTACGTGATCTTTTGATGGGTGCCGTCGCAAAACGGCTGCTTGCCGGTGTGCTTGCAGCCGCACAGCCATACCTTCTGCGCCTCGGCCACGGAGAACTTCACCGGCGTGAATTGGCCGCCCTTGTGCGAGCCGTCGCAAAACGGCTGGCGCTTGGACTGCCCGCAGGCGCACCACCAGTAATCGCCGGGGGCGAGCTCCACGGCGTAGGGCGATTTTTGCGGGATCAGCGGCTCGGCCATGACGTGCCTCCCTTGGTGCGCTGCTAGTACGAAGCCGGGTCCAGGAAGTTCTCGAAGCGCGTGTGCTGGCCGCGAAACGTGAGCCTTACGGTGCCGATCGGCCCGTTCCTCTGCTTGCCGACGATGACCTCGGCGATGCCGCGCTGGTCTTCGGGCAGATCAGGCTTGTATACCACTTCGCGGTAGATGAACATGATGACGTCCGCATCCTGCTCGATGGCGCCCGACTCCCGCAGGTCCGACATCACCGGCCGCCGGTCCGGCCTCTGGTCCACGGCGCGATTCAGCTGCGACATTGCGATCACGGGCACGTCGAGTTCCTTGGCCATCGCCTTGAGCGACCGGGAGATCTCGGATATCTCCGTGGCGCGGTTCTCGCCGGCCTTGGGATTGCTCGAGCTCATGAGCTGCAGGTAGTCGATGACGATCAGCCCGAGCTTGGAGAACTGGCGCTTCAGGCGCCGGGCGCGCGCCCGCACCTCGAGCGCGCTGAGGGCGCCCGCCTCGTCGATGTAGATCGGCGTGTCGTGCAGCTTGCCGATGGCTTGCGAGAGCTTGCTCCATTCCTCGTCGTTGAGGCGGCCGGTACGCATCTTGTGCTGGTCGACCTTGGAGATCGAACCCAGCAGCCGCGTGGCCAGCTGCGTGCCGCTCATTTCCATGCTGAAGATGGCCACCGGCAGGCCGTTGTCCACGGCGACATGCTCGGCGATGTTCAGGGCCAGCGCGGTTTTGCCCATGCTCGGGCGGCCGGCGATGATGATCAGGTCCCCGGGCTGCATGCCGGCCGTTATCTTGTCGAGGTCGGTGAAGCCGGTCGGAACGCCGGTGACATCGGAGGGGTTGTCGCGGTGGTACAGGTGGTCGATGCGCTCGAACACGCGCGCCAGCACCGGCTTGATCTCCAGCAGTCCCTGGTCGCGGCGCGCGCCGGATTCGGCGATCTGGAAGATCTTCGACTCGGCCTCGTCCAGCAGCTGGCCCGAGTCCTTGCCGCTGCCCGACAGTGCGGTCTCGGCAATCTCCGTGGCCACCTGGGCGAGGCGCCGCTGCACGGCGCGCTCGCGCACCAACTCCGCGTAGCGCCGGATGTGCAGCGCGCTGGGCGTGTTCTGCGCCAGCGCCCCGAGGTAGGCCGGGCCGCCGGTCTTGTCCTTGTCTTCGCTCGCATCAATAGACTCGGATACGGTGACCACGTCGGCGGGCTTGCCGGCCTCGATCAGCTTGGCGATGTGGCGCCAGATGCGGCGGTGGTCGTCGCGGTAGAAATCGTTGCCCGAGATCAGGTCGGCGACGCGGTCAAAAGCCTGGTTGTCGAGGAGCAGCCCGCCCAGCACCGATTGCTCTGCCTCGATGGAATGTGGCGGAACCCTGAGCGCGAGCAGCTGCGGGTCACCGCCGTCGCTTCTCGCAGCCGGTTGCGCGAATGCCATGCCCGCAATTTACCTGAACCTCGCCTGCGCCGCCGAACAAAGCGCAGAGCAAAAGCAAAGGGCCGCCCGGAACATTCGTGGCGGCCCCTGTGCAGAACCTGTGACTAAGCTGTCGATAGCCTGTTAGCTTTCTCCCAGCACCGACACGTTCACGGTCACCAGCACGTCGGTATGCAACTGCACCTGGAGCGGGTAGTCGCCCACCTGCTTGATCGGGCCCGCCGGCATGCGCACCATGGCCCGCTCCACTTCGTGCCCCTGCACCTTGAGCGCTTCGACGATGTCGTAATTGGTCACCGAGCCGAACAGGCGCCCGTCGGCGCCTGCCTTCTGCACGATCTGCAGCGTGAGTCCGTCGAGCTTGGCGCCCCGCGCCTGCGCTTGCGCCAGGGTGTCGGACTGCGTCTTCTCCAGCTCGGCGCGCCGCGATTCGAAGGCTTTCAGGTTGGATTCGGTGGCGCGCTTGGCCTTGCCCTGCGGGATGAGGAAGTTGCGCGCGAAGCCGTCCTTGACCTTGACCACGTCGCCGAGGTTGCCCAGGTTGGCCACTTTCTCCAGAAGAATCACTTGCATGGCTCAGGCCCTCAGTGCAGGTCGGTGTAAGGCAGCAGCGCCAGGAACCGGGCGCGCTTGATCGCGGTCGACAACTGGCGCTGGTAGTGGGCCTTCGTTCCGGTGATGCGCGCCGGGATGATCTTGCCGTTCTCGTTGACGAAGTCCTTCAACACCTCGATGTCCTTGTAGTCGATCCACTCGACCTTGTCGACGGTGAAGCGGCAGAACTTGCGCCGCCGGAAGAGAGCCCGCTGCCCGCGGTCCTTCTTGTCCTTGCCGAACTTGCCTTTGCCTTTGAACTTGCCTTTGCCTCTGCGCGGCGGGGGCATGGTCACTCTCCTTCAATGAATTCGATTCGGGTCGCGTGAAGCACCAGCTTCTTCGAACGCCGGCTCTTCGCGCACAAAAAACCTTCCACCTCGAGCGCGCGGCCCAGCGCGCTTGCGCCAAGCAGGCGCGCCTGCACGTCGAAGGCGATGGCGGGGATTTCGGCGCTCACTTGTCGTTTTGTTCCAGCTTCATCCAGTTCGGATTCGTGGCGCAGCCTGAACTCGATGGCCGGGACGCCCGCGGGTGTGTGCCGCAGCGCGCCCAGCTCGATCAGCCTGCCGCGAATCCTGACCTGATTCAGGCCGCCGGCGCCTCGGCGGGATCCGCTTCGGCGGGATTGGCTTCGGCGGGATTCTCCTCGGCGGGACTTGCTTCGGCGGCGCGCGGCTCGGCGCCGCGTTCCATCACCGACCTGGACTTCTCCTCCTTCATCATCGGAGAAGGCGCGGTCACCGCCTTGGTCATCTTCACGATCAGGTGGCGCAGCACGGCGTCGCTGAACTTGAACGAGTGCTCCAGCTCGTTGACCGTGTCCTGGTCGCACTCGATGTTCATGAGCACGTAGTGCGCCTTGTGCACCTTCTGGATCTGGTAGGTGAGCTGGCGCCGACCCCAGTCTTCGAGCCGGTGCACGATGCCGGCGCGCTGCGCGATCACGCCCTTGTAGCGCTCGATCATCGCCGGAACCTGCTCGCTCTGGTCCGGATGGACGATGAAACAGATTTCGTAATGCCGCATGCTGAGATTCTCCTTATGGGTAAGCTACCCGCCATGCGTTAGCGGTGTAGCAAGGAAGGGCGCGGATTTTACAGGAAAATCTAGGGCTTGGGCAGCC
>CAZOSA010000172.1:0-4518 GCA_964582155.1 uncultured Enterobacteriaceae bacterium
GCGCGCCGCCGGCAGTTGGGTCTTGCTCATTGCAGCCTCCGCTGAGAGACCAATACTGTATGGATTTCCACCTATTGCCGCAAGCTTCTCGACACTGTCGGGCGGACAGCGGCGCGTGAGCTCGTAGGCGAAGTACTTGGCGTGGTAGTCGGTCAGGTCCATCGGTACATGCAAACTGCTGCGAGTTCTCATGCCGCAAGTGTGACGTGGCGCTGCAATGCGCGGCCGCCGCGCATCACCCGCCGTCAATCAACACTTCATCAGCAACAACCCTTTCAGGTAATCCCCCTCCGGGAACTCGAGCGCCACCGGGTGATCTGCGGCGGCCTGGAACCGCTCGATGATCTTCGCCTCCACCCCGGCATCGAGCGCCGCCCCGGCGATGATCGACTGGAATAGTTCCGCCGACACGCCGCCCGAGCAGGAGAACGTCGCGAGCAGGCCTCCCGGCGCGAGTAGCTTGAAGGCCAGCAGGTTGATGTCCTTGTAGGCGCGAGCCGCGTTCTTCGCCTGTGCGGCAGTCGGCGCAAACTTGGGTGGATCGAGTACCACGAGGCCAAACTTGGCATCTCGGTCCCTCAATGCTCTGAGGTGCGCAAAAACATCGGCCTGCTCGAATTCTATTTTTGACGCGTCCAGCGGGTTCACCGCCAAGTTCTCGCGCGCCACTTCCAGTGCCGGCGCCGAACTGTCCACCGCCAGCACGCGCGCCGCGCCGCCCGCCAGCGCGGCAATCGCGAACCCGCCGGTGTAGCAAAAGCCGTCCAGCACCTCGCGCCCCGCGGCAAGCGCGCGCACGCGCTGGCGGTTCTCGCGCTGGTCCAGGAAAAACCCGGTCTTCTGGCCCTGCTCCACGTCCACGCGAAAGTGCAGCCCGTACTCGGTGATCGGGCAGCGCGAGGCATTGCGGTCGCCGCGCGCAAAACCCACGCGCGGCTCCAGGCCCTCGAGCTTGCGCACCTCGGCGTCCGACCTCTCGAACACCGCTTCGCAGTGCGTCGCCTGCACCAGGGCATCGAGGATCGCCTCGCGCCAGCGTTCCGCGCCCGCGGACAGGAACTGGACCGCGAGCACATCGGCATAGCGATCGACGATCAGCCCGGGCAGGCCATCCGATTCTCCGTGCACCAGGCGCAGGGCGTTGGTATGTTTCGCCATCGGCAAAGCGTCGCGCAGCGCGACGGCCTGCTTCACTTTCCGGTTGAAGTACTCGGCGTTGGTCGTCGCCTGCGGGTCGAAACTCCACACCCGCGCCCGGATCTGCGAGCTCGGGCTGTAAGCCGCGATCGCCAGCGGCGCGCCCTCGGCGCTGCGCACCTCGACCGTGTCGCCGGCCTTGGGCTTGCCGAGCACGCGCTCGATCGCGCCCGAGAAGATCCACGGATGGCGGCGCTTGAGCGATTTGTCGCGCCCTTTCTTCAGCACCAGCGCGTTCATTTCTTCTTCGCGCGCGGGTGCGCCGCGTCGTACACCCGGGCAAGCGCCTGGTAGTCGAGGTGCGTATACACCTGGGTGGTGGAGATGCTCGCGTGCCCGAGCATCTCCTGGACCGCGCGCAGGTCCTGGGAGGACTGCAGCACGTGCGTGGCGAAGGAGTGGCGCAGCATGTGCGGGTGCAGCCGCCCCGGCACGCCCTGGCGCGCCGCCAGCGCGCGCAACTGGCGCTCCACGATGCCCGGGGCGATGCGCCGCCCGCGCGCGCCCACGAACAGCGCCTTTTCCTCTGGCGCCGCAAGTTGCGCGCGCACGCCGATCCACGCCTGGAGCGCGTGCCTCGCGCGCGCGCCCACCGGCACGGTGCGCGTCTTGCGGCCCTTGCCGGTGACCGTCACTTCGCCCTGCTTCAGGTCCAGCCGCCCGTCGCCCAGGTCGAGCGCGACGAGCTCGGCCAGCCGCAATCCCGAGGAGTACATCAGCTCGAACATGGCGCGGTCGCGCGCCGCCGCCGGCGCATCGTCCGGCCCGGCCTCGAGCAGCCGCTGCATTTGCTCCACCGACAGCGCCTTGGGCAGGCGCCGAGCGGGTTTGGGGGCGCGCACGCCCTCCACGGGGTTGGCGCGAAAGCCCCTGTGGCGCGCGAGCCAGCGGTAAAGGCCCCGCCACGCTGACAGCAGGCTTGCGAGCGAGCGCGGCGCGAGGCCCCGCGCATGCAGTTGCGCGACCAGGCGGCGCACCTGCGCGGCGTCCAGCAGCTCCAGGCGTTGCGTGCCGAGCAGGCCGAGCAGGACCGCGAGGTTGCGGGAGTAGATTTCCAGGCTGCGCGGCGCGAGCCGCCGCTGGTGCTCGAGCGCGCCGAGGTAGTCGCGGACCGTGTTCTCGTCCGGATGCGTGGCGGCGGCCTCTAGAGCCGCGCGGTGAGCGCGGCTGCCACAAGCTCCCCGATGCGGCGCAGGTAATGCGTGCCCATCTCGGCATAAAAGCGCTGCGCGTCCTCGCTGCCGAGCGCGAGCAAGCCGAAGCTGCGCGTCTGCCCGAGCGGCACCAGCGCGATCGAGCGCACATGCTCCCTGGCGTCTGCGAACCACGGCAGGAACGGGCTGCCGGCCGCCGGGCCGCATTGCGGCGCGCCCATGCCCTCGGCCCGCGCACGCAGATCTTCGTCCACCGCGGCGCCTTCTGCGCACCCTTCGGGGACGGATTTGCCCCACAGGCGCAGCGCCACGTGCGGCACTGAAAAATCCTCGCGCAGGTGGAACTGCAGCGCCTGCGTGCTGGCCGCGAAGTCGCGAGCGCCGAGCAACGCAGTGGACAGGCGATGCACCTTTTCGCCGATGGCGTCGTTGTCCTCGCCGAAGCGCAGCAGTTCGCCGAGCTTGCCCTCCAGCAGCTTCACCTTGTCGCGCAGCGACAGGATCTGGCGCTCGGAGAGCGGGATGGCGCGGCCGCCATAGGGATGCGGCACGTAGATCGATTCGAGCAGCTCGCGATGCTGGTCGAAAAACTGCGGATGCGTCTTGAAAAACTGCGCGACTTCTTCAGCGGTCATGAGGCAGGCAGCCCTTATAGCTCGATCGTTCCCTCGAATACCGTGTTCGCGGGGCCCTTCATCCAGACGGCATTGTCGCCGCCCGCCCAAGCGATGGTCAATGTTCCACCGCGCGCATGCACGCGCACCGGCGAGTCGAGCAGGCCACGCGCGATGCCGGCGACCACCGCCGCGCAGGCGCCGGTGCCGCAGGAGAGCGTCTCGCCCGCGCCGCGCTCGTAGACGCGCAGCCTGATCGAGTGCCGGTCCACGACCTGCATGTAGCCGGCGTTCGCGCGCTGCGCAAAGCGCGGGTGGCACTCGAGCACCGCGCCCTGCGTCGCCACCGGCGCGGCCTCGACGTCGGCCACCAGCTGCACCGCGTGCGGGTTGCCCATGGACAGGATCGCGAGCTCGACGCGTACCCCGTCCAGCTCGAGCGGCTGCACCAGCGGCGACTCCGGCTGCGGCGGCCCCATGTCCACGCTCACCTCGCCGTCGTCCTCCAGGCGCGGCGCGATCGTGCCGCCGAGCGTCTCGACGCGGATCTCGCGCTTGTGCGTCAGGCCCTTTTGGTGCACGAACCTCACGAAGCAGCGCGCGCCGTTGCCGCACTGCTCCACCTCGCCGCCGTCGGCGTTGAAGATGCGGTAGCGGAAATCGTTCTCGCTCTTCTGCGGGTTCTCGACCACCAGCACCTGGTCACAGCCGACGCCCAAGTGCCGGTCGGCGAGGCGCCGCAGCTGCTCGCGCTGCAGGCGGAAGGGCTCGCGCGTGGCGTCGAGCACGACGAAGTCGTTGCCCGCGCCTTCCATCTTGGTGAAGGCGATCAGAGGCAAGCGCGCAGCGTCTCGCACACGTGCCGGATCTGCGCGTCGGCGAGCTGCGGGTAGATCGGCAGCGACAGCACTTCGCGCGCCGCCGCTTCGCAGGCCGGCAGCGACAGCTTGCCGAACTCCTTTTCGAACACCGGCTGGCGATGCAGCGGGATGGGATAGTAGACCCCGCTGGCGACGCCGGCGTCCGCCAGCGCCTTTTTCGCCGCGTCGCGGCCCTCGAGGCGCAGGGTGAACTGGTGGTAGATGTGCGCACCGCGCCCATGCTCGGCGGGGAGCGTAACCCCGGCGAGCCTGGTGCCGGCGAGCAGCTCGCGGTAGCGCGCGGCGTGCGCGCGCCGCGCAGCGGTGTAGCGCGGCAGAACCTTCAGCTTCACGCGCAGGATCGCCGCCTGCATTTCGTCCAGGCGGCTGTTCAGCCCGATCGCCTCGTGCAGGTAGGATTGCCGGCTGCCGTGGTGGCGCAGCATGCGCAGCCGCTCATCGTGGCGCGCTTCGCGCGTCACCACCATGCCGGCGTCGCCGTAGGCGCCAAGGTTCTTGGTCGGGTAGAACGAGAAGCAGCCGAAATCGCCCCACGCGCCCGCCTGCCTGCCGTCCCAGTCGGCGCCGATCGACTGCGCGCAGTCCTCGACCAGCACCAGGCCGCGCTGCCGGCACAACTCGACGATCGGCGGCATCTCGGCGCACTGGCCGAACAGGTGCACCACGATCACC
>CAZOSA010000173.1:0-4517 GCA_964582155.1 uncultured Enterobacteriaceae bacterium
ACGCAAATTCTACGTATCGTGCCTAAGGGCCGATACAAAAAGGGAAATAACGATGCAACTGGACATATTCAGCCCGAAGGCACCGCCGTTGTTCGGGCTGGACATCAGCTCCTCGTCGGTGAAGATGCTCGAGATTGTCGAAGTGGGCAAGGGCGTGTATCGCGTCGAGCGGTATGTGATCGAGCCGTTGCCGCGCGATGCGACGGTCGACGGCAACATCAGTAATTTGGAGACGGTGGTGGAGACGGTCAAGCGCGGCTACAAGCGCCTGGGCACGCGCTCCAGGCACGTCGCGATGGCGGTCCCCACCGGCGCGGTCATTACCAAGAAAATCATCGTTCCGGCCAGCCTGCGCGAGAACGAGTTGGAAGTCCAGGTCGAGTCGGAGGCCAACCAGTACATCCCGTTCGCGCTCGAGGAAGTGAACCTCGACTTCCAGGTCGTGGGGCCGTCGCCCACCTCGCCGGACGAGCAGGAAGTAATGATTGCCGCGACGCGCAAGGAAAAGGTCGAGGACCGGGTCGCCGTGGCGGAATCCGCCGGGCTCAAGGCGGCGGTGATGGACATCGAATCATTTGCTCAGCAGGCGGCGCTCAGCCTGGTGATCAAGCAGCTGCCCAACGCGGGCAAGGACATGAACGTCGCAGTCGTGGACATCGGCGCCAACGTGATGAACGTCAGCGTGATGCGCAATGATCAGTCGATTCACACGCGCGAGCAGGCGTTCGGCGGCAACCAGTTGACCCAGGATATCGTCGCGCGCTACGGCATGAGTATCGAAGAGGCCGAGAATGCCAAGCGTACCGGGGGGCTGCCCGATGATTTCGAGGCCGAAGTGCTGCGCCCGTTCATGGAGAACCTCTCCATGGAGGTGCAGCGCGCGTTGCAGTTTTTCTTCACCTCGACCCAGTACCACAGCGTTGAGCAGATCCTGCTCGCTGGCGGCTCGGCGGTGATCCCGGGGATGGACGAGGTGGTGCAAACGCGGACCCAGGTGCCGACGATGGTGGCCAACCCGTTTGCCGCCATGCAGGCATCGCCGCGTGTCGCGCTCAGAAAACTCATGGTGGACGCGCCGTCGCTGATCGTCGCCTGCGGACTGGCGTTGCGCAGGTTCGACCCATGAGCGTGCGCATCAATCTGCTGCCGCACCGCGAGGAGCGGCGCAAGCGCGGCCGGCAGCATTTCGCGGTGCTCGCCGGCCTGACGGCGGTGCTCGGCTTGGTGATCGTCGGCGCCGGTTACCTGTACGTCAGCGGCCTGATTTCGACGCAGAACGAACGCAATGCATTCCTAAAGTCCGAGATCGCCAAGCTGGACAAGGAGATCGCCGAGATCCAGAAGCTGAAGGACGAGATCGCCGCGCTGCTCGCGCGCAAGCAGATCATCGAGACCCTGCAGGCCGACCGGGCGCAGACGGTGCACCTGCTGGACCAGGTGGCGCGGCAGATGCCCGAGGGCGTCTACCTGCGCGCGCTGACGCAACTGGGGCTCGGTGTGAACGTGCAGGGTTATGCCCAATCCAACGCGCGCGTGTCCACGCTGATGCGCAATATCGAATCCTCGCCATGGCTCGCCGACCCCAAACTCATCGAGATCAAGGCGAGCACGGTGAACAAGAAGCGCCTTGCCGAGTTCAACCTGAGCCTGAAGCTCAAGCGCGTCCAGCCCAAGGACGCGCCCAAAGACGCCGCCAAGGCGCCGGCGAAGAAATAGGCAATCCGATGGCAATCGACTTCAGACTGATCGCCGAAGACTTCAAGGCCACCAACTGGCAGGACCCGGGTACCTGGAGCGCGATCCCCAAGGCGGTGGTGCTGATCGCGGTGCTGGTGGCGCTTCCGGTGCTGGGCTATTTCGGCCTGTGGCAGGGCCAGCTCGAGCAGCTGGAGGCCGGCAAGGCGGCCGAAGTCAAGTTCAAGTCTGACTACCTGAACAAGAAGAAACAGGCTGTGAACCTCGATCTGCACAAGCAGCAGCTGCGCGAGATCGATACCCAGTTCGGCGCCCTCCTCAAGCAACTGCCGAACAAGTCGCAAATGGATGCCTTGCTGGTGGACATCAATCAGGCAGGGCTGGGCCGCGGGCTGCAGTTCGAATTGTTCAAGCCGGCCGCCCAGGAAACGGTGCGAGAGTTCTATGCCGAACTGCCGATCAGCGTGCGGGTGGTGGGCGTATATCACGACATGGGCGCGTTCGCGAGCGATGTCGGGCAGCTGTCGCGCATCGTCACGCTGAACGACGTCCGCATGGCCGCCGGCAAGGATGGCAACCTGGTGATGGACGTCACCGCGCGCACCTTCCGCTATCTGGACGACGACGAGCTGGCGGCGCAGCGCAAGGCCGCGGCGGGAGCACGCAAGGGAGCGAAGAAAAGATGAAACGCGTCCTCGTCATCGCCAGTGCCGTGGTCCTCGCCGCGTGCGGCGGCGAGCAGCACAGCGACCTGAAGAGGGAGATGAGCGAAATGACCAAGGACCTGCGCGGGCGGGTGGATCCGCTGCCGCAGGTGCGGCCCTACGAGCCGGTGGCGTATCAGGCGGAGAACGAAACCGATCCGTTCCGTCCCTCGCGCATCGACGTGGCGGCGGCCGGCACCGCCGGGGTGCAGGCGGGTAGCGGCAAACAACCGGACCCCGACAGGCCGAAAGAGCCGCTCGAGGCATTCCCGCTGGAGTCCATCCAGATGGTGGGTTCCCTGACGCAAGGCCGGGAGACCTTCGGGCTGGTCAAGGCCGGCCCCAACCTGTACCGCGTGCGCAAGGGCAACTACATGGGACAGAATTTTGGCGTCATCACCGGCATCGACGAAGTGCAGATCAGCATGAAAGAGTTGATCCAGGAAGGCAGCGGGGAGTGGGTGGAACGCGCAAGCTCGCTGCAACTGCAGGAGGTGAAGAAATGAATACCACCAACATCGTGCGTGCGAGCTTGCGGGCACTCGTGTTCTGGCTGGCGAGCACCGGCGTGGCGCTTGCCCAGTCCAACAGCATCGAGACGTTCGAAGTCTCGCAGCAAGGCGGAAAGATCGTGGTGCGCGTCACCACCAGGGAGCCGCTGACGGCGCCTCCGCCCAGCTTCAGCGTAGCCAACCCGGCGCGCATCGCTTTCGATTTCGCGGGCACCGCAAACGCGCTCGGCCGCAACAGCCAGGACATCGCGCAAGGCGAGCTGCGCTCGATGAATCTGGTGCAGGCCGTGGACAAGACGCGCCTGGTCCTGAATCTGCGCCGTCCAGTGGCGCATGAAGTGGCGCTCGACGGGCGCAGCGTGGTGGTCACGCTGTCTGCGGCAGTGGTGCCTGCGGGCGACAAGGTCGCGAACTTCGCCGAGGGCCGCGGTGACTCGAAGCACGCCATCCGCGACATCGACTTCCGCCGCGGCCGCACCGGCGAGGGCCGGGTCGTCGTGGATCTTTCTGACAGCACTACCGGCATCGACATCCGCCAGCAGGGACAGAACATCATCGTCGATTTCCTGAAGACGGCGCTGCCCGACAACCTGCGACGGCGGCTGGACGTGGTGGATTTCGCCACCCCGGTGCAGACCATCAGCACGTTCCAGCAAGGCGAGAACGTGCGCATGGTGATCGAGCCTCGCGGCCAGTGGGACCACAACGCCTACCAGACCGACACCCAGTTCGTCGTGGAAGTGAAACCGGTCACCGACACCACGCCCAAGAAGGGGCAGTACGTGGGCGAGAAGCTGTCGCTCAACTTCCAGAACGTGGAAGTGCGCGCGCTGCTCAACGTGATCGCGGATTTTACCGACCTCAATGTCATCACCAGCGATTCGGTGGGCGGCAGCATTACGCTGCGGCTGAAGGACGTGCCCTGGGACCAGGCGCTGGAGATTATTCTGCAGACGCGCGGTCTCGACAGCCGCCGCAACGGCAACGTGATCCTGATCGCGCCGCGCGACGAGTTGGCCACGCGTGAGAAGCTCGCGCTCGAGGCGGCGGCGCAGGTCAACGACTTGGAGCAGACGCGCACCGAAGCCTTCGCGATGAATTACCAGAAGGCGGCCGACGTGGCGAAGCTTCTGTCGGACCGCGCGCAGCCGATCCTTTCCAAGCGCGGCAGCGCGGTAGTAGACGCCCGCACCAATACCCTGTTCGTGCAGGACACGCCGACGCGGCTCGAGGAAGTGAGAAAGCTGCTGGCCAAGATCGACGTCCCGGTGCGCCAGGTGATGATCGAGGCGCGCATCGTCGAGGCGAGCGACACCTTCAGCAAGAACCTCGGCGTGCGCATGGGCTTCTTCGAAGGCGGCGCGGTGGGGCGCCACGTGGGCGGCGGCATCCGCGGGCCGAACATCGGCGCCGAACTGGTGAATACCGGACAGGGCATGGGCGTGGTCGCAGGCACGCCGGTCATCAACGGGCCGGGCCTGAACTCGAACTTCCCGGCTGGGCCTCTCAACACGTTCAATGCGGGCCAGATTTCCTTCATCCTGTTCAACAGCGCGCTCACCCGTTTCCTCAACCTCGAGTTGTCGGCGCTGGAGGCCGACGGCAA
>CAZOSA010000174.1:0-4492 GCA_964582155.1 uncultured Enterobacteriaceae bacterium
GCTACGGCATGGGCACCTGGGGCCAGGGCAAGATGGGCACGCACCAGCAGAAGAAACTCGACGACGAGGCGCTGAAGGCGTTCCGCGACCGCTTCGCGCTGCCGCTCTCGGACGAGGATGTGACCGGCCTCAGGTTCTATCGCCCCGCCGCGGACGCGCCGGAAATGCGCTACCTGCATGCGAAGCGCGAGCGCCTCGGCGGCTACCTGCCGGAACGCAAGACCGAATCGCGGCGGCTGCCGCTCCCCGCGCGCGCGGCGTTCGCCAAGGTGCTGGAAGGCTCGGGCGGCCGCGAGCAGTCCACGACCATGCAGTACGTGCAGTTGCTGGCGCAGTTGCTCAGGGATCCCGGCCTGGGCAAGCACGTCGTGCCCATCGTCGCGGACGAGGCGCGCACCTTCGGCATGCAGTCGTTGTTCCGCAACATCGCCATTTATTCACCTCACGGCCAACTCTACGAGCCCGAAGACCGCGAGGAACTGCTGTACTACAAGGAAGCGAAGGACGGCCAGATCCTGGAGGAAGGCATCACCGAGGCGGGGGCGCTCGCCTCCTGGATCGCGGCGGCCACCAGCTACAGCACGCACGGCGTGCCGATGCTGCCGTTCTACATCTTCTACTCGATGTTCGGCTTCCAGCGCGTGGGCGACCTGATCTGGGCCGCCGCCGATTCGCGCTCGCGCGGCTTCCTGATGGGCGCCACGGCCGGGCGCACGACGCTGGCGGGCGAGGGACTGCAGCACCAGGATGGCTCGAGCCACCTCGTCGCCTCGACCATCCCGAACTGCGTCGCCTACGACCCCTGCTACGGCTACGAGCTGGCGCTCATCCTGCAGGATGGCGTGCGGCGCATGTTGGAGGCCGAGGAGGATGTCTTCTATTACGTCACCGTGATGAACGAGAACTACGCGCACCCGGCGCTGCCGGCGGGCGCGGCGGAGGGCGTGCTCAAGGGCATGCACCGCGTGCGCCCGGCGGGCAAGGGGAAAAAGAGCGTGCGGCTGCTGGGCGCCGGCGCCATCCTGCGCGAGGTGCTTGCAGCCGCCGAAGTGCTGGAGGCGGAGCATGGCGTGGCCGCGGAGGTCTGGTCGGTGACCAGCTTTACTGAACTGAGGCGCGATGGGCGCGAGGCCGACGCCTGGACCCGGGACCATCCCAAGAAGGCGCGCAACAGTTGGGTCGCGCAATGCCTTGAAGGTGGCAAAGGCCCGGTGATCGCGGCGAGCGATTACGTGAGCGCGGTGGCCGACCTGATCCGCGCCTGGGTGCCCGGGCGCTACGTGACGCTCGGCACCGACGGCTTCGGCCGCAGCGACACGCGCGCGAAATTGCGCGCGTATTTCGGGGTGGACCGGGACAGCATCGTGCGCGCGGCGCTAAGCGAGCTTGCCACTTAGCTCAGGCAGCTTCGAACTCCATCAGCAGCTTTCCCGGCGCAACCTGCGCGCCCTTGGCGACGTGCACGCTCTTCACGCGCAGCGCGGCGGGCGCGGCAAGCGTGTGCTCCATCTTCATCGCCTCGAGCACCACCAGTGCGCTGCCGGCTTCGACCTTGTCGCCCGCCTTGGCGTGCACCGCGACCACGCGCGCGTTCATCGGCGCGGTGAGCCTGCCGTCGGCGAGGCCCGCGGCCGCACGCTCGGGCGGATCCATGGTGGCGTCGCGCCAGCTGTAGGAGTGGCCGTCCAGCGCGAAATGCACAGTTGGTCCATCCAGGACGCAGGGCGCGCTCGGCAGTTCCGTGCGGCCGATGTTGCTCCAGCCGGACCACTCGCCGTAGCCCGCGGCTTCGGCACAGGCTGCGGCGTACAGCCGCTTGGCGAAGGAGGCATCCACCTTGGGTGGTTTCCAGCCGGACAGCCGGTCCGCGATGAACGAAGTCGTGGCGCCGCTGCCGGCGAACACCGGGTCGCGCAGTATCGCAGCGAGGAAGTTCTTGTTCGTCGTCACGCCGAGCGCAACCGTGGCGTCCAGCGCCGCGGCGAGCTTCTCGCGCGCCGCGTCGCGCGTGGCGCCGTGTGCGATCAGCTTGGCGAGGAGAGAATCGTAGAACGGCGGGATCTCCGTGCCGCTCTCGAGGGCGTGGTCCACGCGCACACCGGGCGCCGGCTGCCATAGCGCGAGCCGCCCCGCCTGCGGCAGGAAATCCCGCGCCGGATCCTCGGCGCACAGTCGCGCCTCGATGGCGTGGCCCTCGAAGCGCACCTCCTCCTGGCGCAGCGGCAGCGGCTCGCCCGCGGCCACGCGCAGCTGCCACTCGACGAGGTCGAGGCCGGTCAGCATCTCCGTCACCGGGTGCTCGACCTGCAGGCGCGCGTTCACCTCGATGAACCAGAAGCCGCCCTTCTCATCGAGCAGGAACTCCACCGTGCCCGCGCCGACGTAGCCGGTGGCGCGCGCCACGGCTATCGCCGCCGCGCCGAGCTTGGCGCGCAGTTTGCCGTCCACGGCGGGCGAGGGCGATTCCTCGACGAGCTTCTGGTGGCGGCGCTGCACCGAGCAATCGCGCTCGCCGAGGTGGATGCAATGGCCGTGCGCGTCGGCGAACACCTGCACTTCCACGTGACGCGGGGAAACTAGCGCCTTTTCGAGCAGCACGCGTCCGTCGCCGAAGGCGTACTCGGCTTCCGACTTGGCCGAGGCGAGCGCGGCATCGAGCTCCTGCGCCGAGCGCACGAGGCGCATGCCGCGTCCGCCGCCGCCGGCGAGCGCCTTGATGACGAGCGGGAACTCGGGCTTGCCTTCATAGGTGGGCAGGACCGGCACGCCGGCGCTCGCGGCGAGCTTCTTCGCGTTCGCCTTGTCGCCCAGCGCGCGCATCGCCGTGGGCGGCGGGCCAACCCAGATGCGCCCGGAAGAGAGGACGCGCTCGGCAAACTCCGCGTTCTCGGAAAGAAAGCCGTAGCCCGGATGCACCGCATCCGCTTCGGCCCTCAGGATCGCATCGATGTTGAGGTAAGAATCGCGAGGCGCAGCGCCGCCGATGTGAATCGCATGGTCTGCCACGCGTACATGCGGCGCCTCGCGGTCGGCGTCGGAGTACACGGCAATCGTGCGCAGGCCCATGCGCTTCGCGGTGCGCGCGACGCGCAGCGCAATCTCGCCGCGGTTGGCGATGAGCAGGCTGCGGAACACTCAGTCCTTCTTGATGTGCTTCGAGGGCAGGATGCCCATGTACTTGCAGATGATGCCGAGCATCACCTCGTCGGCGCCGCCGCCGATCGAGCCCAGGCGCCCGTCGCGAAAGGCGCGCGACACCGGGTTGTCCCAGGTGTAGCCCATGCCGCCCCAGTACTGCAGGCAGGCATCCGACACCTCGCGCCGCAGGCGACCAGACTTGAGCTTGGCCATCGAGGCGAGCTCGGTGACGTCCTCGCCCGCGACGTACATCTCGCAGGCGCGGTAGACGAGGGCGCGCAGCGCCTCGACCTCGGTCTTGAGTTCGGCGAGGCGGTAGTGCACGTACTGGAAATCGAGCACCGTCTGGCCGAACATCTTGCGCTCGCGCACGTACTCGATGGTTTCGTTGATGGTGCGCGTGAGGCCCTGCACGGTGCTCGCCGCCGCCCACAGGCGCTCTTCCTGGAACTGCTGCATCTGGTAGGTGAAGCCCAAGCCCTCTTCGCCGATGCGGTAGCGCTGCGGCACGCGCACGTCGTCGAAATGGATCAGGCCTGTATCCGAGGACATCATGCCGATCTTGCGGATTTTTTGCGCCTTGACCACCCCCTTGGTGTCCATCGGCACGCAGATCAGCGTCTTGTTTTTGTGCGGCGCGCCCTCCGACGTGTTGGCAAGCAGGCACATCCAGTCCGCCTGCAGGCTGTTGGTGATCCACATCTTCGCGCCGTTGATCACGTAGTCGCCGCCGACTTTCCTCGCGCTGGTCTTGATCGACGCCACGTCCGACCCCGCGCCGGGTTCGGACACCCCGACGCAGGCGACAAAGTCGCCCGAGATCGAGGGCGCGAGGAATTGCGTCCTCAGCTCGTCGGAGCCGAAGCGCGCGAGCGCCGGCGTCGCCATGTCGGTCTGCACGCCGATCGCCATCGGCACGCCGCCGCAGCGGATGTGGCCGAGCGTCTCCGCCATCACCATCGAATAGCTGTAGTCGAGCGCCGCGCCGCCGTAGGCCTCGGGTTTGGTGAGCCCGAGCAGGCCGAGGTTGCCGAGTTTCTTGAACACTTCGTGCGCCGGAAACTGCTCCGCCGCTTCCCACTCGTCGACATGCGGGTTGATTTCGTTGTCGATGAGGCGCTTCAGGTTGCGCCGGATCTCTTCGTGTTCCTGGGTGAACCGCATGGGCGCGCGTCCTTCGTCGTCTCTGTTCGGGCGATGATAGAAGAAAATCGATGCGACCCCCGGTACCGGGCGGCACGCGTATCGCGGGATGATTCTACTGCGGCCCGACCGGTCAATCGGATCGGGGATTCAGCCCGGGCGCGCTCCACCTGGGCGCGCCTGATCCACAAAGTCTACGAAGTCGATCCGC
>CAZOSA010000175.1:0-4490 GCA_964582155.1 uncultured Enterobacteriaceae bacterium
ACGCCGCGCGCCTCGGCGCGATGAAAACTTCGGCCTGGCTGATCAACGTCGGGCGGGGCCCGGTGATCGACGAAGCCGCGCTCATCGACGCACTGCAGGCCAAGCGCATCGCCGGCGCGATGCTCGATGTCTATGAGCACTATCGCATCGAGCCGGGGCACCCGCTGTTCGGCCTCGACAACGTCATCCTCACGCCCCACCTCGCCGGCAGCACGCGCGAGTCGCGCCGGCGCGCCAGCGTGCGCGCCGCCGACGAGACATTGCGCATGCTCGCCGGCGAAAAACCGAGAAACCTCGTGAACCCGGAAGCCTGGGATGCGCGCCGGGCTGAGCGTCATTAGTCTGAATGCCGAAGAACCAATCTGTCACAAATCTGTTGCGCCGCTGTTGCAGTTCCATTGCTGTGTCCTTGCTAAAGTGGCACCAGTCTGGCACTCGGCCGGATATGAGGGCAGGCACTTGGGAGGACTGCGCATGAACATTCTTCGGACAGCGCTGACGGGGTTGGTCGTTGTCGGTCTGGCAAGCTGCACCACATTGGCGCAGGAAAAGGTGGCGCAAAAACCAAGTGGGACGCTGCGAGTCGAAGCGGATCACCGGGAATTTGTCAGCCAAGTGAGAACGATCGATTGGCAGGTGCCGGCGGCAGGGATTGAAGGATTCAATACCTACTGGCCCGACGGTTTCTTCGTCACCACGGTGAAGCTCAAGGACGGTGCACTGGTCCATAACCTCAGCAGCTACCGCATCGATGGGGACGTGTTTTGCACGAAGGCGCGCATCCCGGCAGACAGCAAGGAGAGCTGCACGCGAAGCTATCGTACGGGCGAAAACTCCTTCGAAGCGTGGCGCACTGATGGCGCTTTCGCCGCGAACTGGAATTTCAGGGTCAAGAAGTAGCTATTGGGGCAGTCCGGCGGAGATGAGCAGGCGCTCCATGCGCAAGGCCGGACCCTTGTCCTTGTAGGGCTGGTACTGCCACCGGCACCAGTGGCCGGCGGATACGGTCGGGTGCGCGGCGAGGGTTGCCCTGGCCTCGTGGCGCGCCTGCTCCGCCCGCCCGGCAGCCGCAAGGCTCGCCACATATATCATGCGCGTATCCAGCAAATTGGCGCTCCGGTGCAACGGGTATTCGTCCACCAGCACCGTAGCGAGGCTACTCATCGCCTCGTCATACCGGCCCAGGCAGAACTGGGCGATCGCGCGATCCTTGTGGATCCAATGCGGCGGCTGAGGACAGGCGCCGACGGCGTCGCTGAGTTTGTCCAATGCTTCTGCATGCCGACCCTGGTAGAGGAGTGGTATCGCAAGGAATGTGTGAGAGGAGAAATTCTCGGGCGTCCGGTCCACGCCCTTGCTCGCATGCTGGAGCGCGTCGTCAATGTCTCCTCGCAACGCGCAAGCCCATGCCAGTGATTGGAGCCCCAAGCCGTCAAAGGCGTAATTCTTTTTCAATTGGCGCAACATCTGCTCGCCAATGCGCAACGACCTCGCGGGATCGACGGTCCAGCGTTTCCAGTAGTCGACGATGTGCATCGTTGCGTGTATTGCCAAGATCATGGGTTCCTGCGGTTCCACCTCCAGGATTCTGCTGATGAGGGCTCGCGCCCGCAAGTGATCCTGCCGTTGTTGCCGGTGCAGAAAAACACCGACCATCGTAAGAGCCTTCCAGACGTGAATATTGGGGTTGAGCAACTGTGTCGCGCACTCCCCAAAAATCAGCTTCGCTGCGAGCCCCCGGGCCACCTGAATGGCAACCTCGTCCCGCGCCTTGCTCACATCGCACAACGTGTGGTCCAGTTGCTCCGACCACGCGTACTGACCGGTGCGGGCATCAATGAGATGGACGGTGGCGCGCAATTGATCGGCCGCGACCATCACGCTCCCTTGCAGCAGGTAGCGCACGGCGGCACTGGGCCTGGTGACCAGCGACAATTGCGGAAGCGTGCCCAGCAGTGAAATCGTGGTTTCGCGGATGGCTTCGGCGAGGCGCCGGTGATCGCCCAGCGGACTCAGGTCATTGAAGGGCAGGACGGCGATGGACAGGCCGGCTGGCCCAGCCCCGAATACTGGAGCGGGAAGTGCAGTGGCGCCGGTCGGTCGAGTCGTCGTGTCTCGTTCGGTAGAGACCATCAGGTCCCGGTAGGCACTCTGCGTTGCGGCGGATGGCTCGACGCCGAACCGGGCCTGCAAAGCTGCGCGACAACTCTGGTACGCGCCAATTCCTTCGGACGCCCGCGCTGAGTGACCGCAGCACTGCATCAGCTTGCGCGCAATGTCCTCCGCCGTCTCCTCGATTTCCAGTCCCCTTCGATACAGGTCCACGGCCCGAGAAAGTTGGCCGGCCTGCTCGTAGCAGCAGCCGAGTTCGGTCAGATGGCGCAGGAACAGGCTGTGCAGTTTCGACCTGGCCGTGAGCACGGGCAGAAAATGGCATTCGCCGGGCAGAAAGGTGCCGCGATAGAGCGACAACGCGTCTTCAAGCGCCGAGTGCGTTTCCGCGTTGCAACCCTCCTGATGGTTGCGCGTCGCTTGATCAAGAAGTTGGCGATGCGCCAAGGCATCGACCCAACACACCTCCGGGTTCAGGGTGAAACCGCGACCTTCACCCAATACCGCTCTTGCCCCAATAAGCTTACGCAGGCGGCTGAGCGTGGTGCGAAGGGCGGCAAGTGCGGCATCGCCGTCGGAGTCCGGCCACAGGTCCTCGGCAATCTGCTCCGCGGAAACACCTTCACCGCCGTAGGCGATGAGCAGCTTGAGAAGATCGATGGGCTTGCGCTGGGCCTTGCGGCCGGATTGAAGAGGGGCGTGTCCCACTTCGACCCGAAAGCGCCCGAGCGTGAATACCCGGACGGGCGGGCACTGTTGGGCGTCGATAGTGCGGCTCTGGGCGGGCATCGTCACTCCCCAGGAACGACTCCTGCGCGGCGACCCATGGCCAAGTCTTGAAGGCCATGGTCAACATCACGATACCAGCATCGGCTGCGGCGGAATAGTGGATCTTGTCTTGAACGGTACCGCGGGGCACGCGCCCGCCAGTCAGGCCAGCACCCGCAGCGCCCCCGGCAGCACTTCAATCTCCACGCGCCGGGCGTCCTCGAAGGCGATTTCGCCGTCGGCTTCGACCAGCAGCGGCTCCCGCGATTCGATGAGCACGCGCCGCGCGCGCCGCAGCTGCAAGCGCGGGTCGCCGGCGTGGGCGCCACGCATGATCTTCGGCACCAGGCCGAGGATCGCCAGGCGGCCGACGCCTTTGACGATCAGCACATCGAGCAGGCCGTCGTCGGCCCGCGCGTCGGGGCAGACATTGAAGCTGCCGCCGAAGGAGTGGCCGTTCATCACCGCGGTCATCGCCGTGGTGGTCGCAAAAGGCGCTTCGCCGTCCATCTGCAGGAGCACCGCGTGTTTCGGGTAGCGCACCAGCGTCAGCGCCAGCGCGCCGAGGTAGGCACCCAGGCCGGTAAGCAAGCGCGGCACTTTCGTCACGTTGCGCGAGGCGTGCGCCCCGAACCCGATATCCATGCCGTTGGAGAAATAGCGCACCGCGCCCCCGGCGCGGATGCGGCCCGCGTCCATCGGCCGGGATTCGCGCCTGGCGATGCGCTCGACCGGGCCGTCCGGCGGCAGCATCTTGGCGAAGTCATCGCCGCTGCCCAGCGGCAGCACGCCGAGCGCCGTGCCGGCGTCCGCGCGCAGCAGGCCGTTCGCCACTTCGTGCACCGTGCCGTCGCCCCCGGCGGCGACCACCGCTTCGTATTCGAGCGCCGCACGCTCGGCGATGTCCACGGCGTCGCCCGGCGCCCTGGTTTCCACCACTTCGATCGTCAGCCCGGCGGCACGCAAGGCCGCGGCCAGCCGCGGCCATTCGCGGCGTGCGCGGCCGCGCCCGGCAATCGGGTTGACGATGACCAGGAGTCTGTTCAAGCGCCGCCGACGACGCCCTGGGCTTTCAATTGCGCGACCTCGCCCTCGCCGTAGCCCAGGGCGCGCAGGATCTCCGCGCTGTGCGCGCCGTGCGCCGGGGGATCGAAGTCGGGGCGCGCCGGCTCTTGCTGGAAACGGATCGGCGCGCCGAGGTGGTCCCAGCCGCGCGCATCCTTCAGTACCATGCCGCGCGCCTTGAAGTGCGCATCTTCCAGCGCCTCGGGCAGCGTGCGCATCGGGGCGAAGGCGATGTCGCGGCCATTGAACCATTCGATCCACTGCGCCTTGGTCCTGGTGCGGAACGTTGCGGCAAGGAACGCGCGCACCGGGTCCTGGCCGCGACCCGGCGGCAGCTTGCACAGTTCCACCAGGTCGGGCCTGCCCAGCGGCTCGAGCAGATTCTTCGCGAACTTCGTCTCCTGCCCGGCAAGCACGATGTAGTCCTGGTCCTTGGTCTCGTAGATGCCATAGAGCGCGTTGCCGCCGAGCGCGCGTTCTTCCGCCAGGACCGGCTGGCGCCGCTCGGTCATCGCCGTGCCCATGTTGTTCGGCAGGCAGGCGAG
>CAZOSA010000176.1:0-4489 GCA_964582155.1 uncultured Enterobacteriaceae bacterium
GGCGCCGCGGGCAGGCGCGCGCGGACGCTGCGCGTGCGGGCCGCCTAGGACGCGGCCGCTTTGCCCTTTGCTTCCAGCGCCTCCCAGCGCTCGAGCTTGTCCATGAGCAGCGCCTCGATCTCGGCGCTGCGCTGCCGATCGGCGCGCAGCGTTTGCGCCGGCTGCCTGAAATACTCCGGCGCGGCCACCTTCGCGGCGAGCGAGCGCTGCTCGGCTTCGAGCGCTTCGATCTCGCCCGGCAGGGACTCGAGCGCACGCATTTCCTTGTAGCTCAACTTCACCCGGCCCTTTTCCCGCACCGCCGCCTTCGAGCCCGCCTTCTCCTCCGTCACCAGTGCGGGGCGCTGGCGCACCCAGTCGCTGTAGCCGCCGACGTACTCCTGCCACGCGCCGCCGCCTTCCGCCGCGAGGGTCTGCGTCACGACGTTGTCGAGGAACGCGCGGTCGTGGCTTACCAATAACAGCGTGCCGTCGTAATCCTGCAGCGCCGCTTCCAGCAATTCGAGCGACTCGATGTCCAGGTCGTTGGTGGGCTCGTCCAGCACCAGCACGTTCGCGGGTTTCGCGAACAGCCGCGCGAGCAGCAGCCGGTTGCGTTCCCCGCCGGAGAGCATGCGCACCGGCGACTGCGCGCGGCGCGGCGGGAAGAGAAAATCGCCGAGGTAGCTCATGACATGCTTGCGGCCCGCATTCTTGTCACCCCCGAGCTCGACCCAGTCCGAGCCCGGGCTGATGGTCTCGGCGACGGTCTTTTCGGGGTCGAGCGCTTCGCGCATCTGGTCGAAGTAGGCGGGCTGGACATTGGTGCCCAGGCGCACGGTGCCGGAATCCGGCTGCAGCGTGCCGAGGATCAGCTTGATGAGCGTGGTCTTGCCTGCGCCGTTGGCGCCGATCAAGCCGAGGCGATCGCCCCGGCCGATGAGGAGGTCGAGGTTCTTGACGATGGGTCGCCCGGCGTAGGACTTGGAGACGCCCTTCAGTTCCGCCACCAGTTTCCCCGAGCGCTGCCCGGCAGAGAGCGAGAGCTTCACCGACCCCAGGCGCTCACGCCGCGCGGCGCGCTCCTGCCGCAACCTCTCCAGGCGCAGCACGCGGCCTTCGTTGCGCGTGCGCCGCGCTTCCACCCCTTTGCGAATCCAGGCCTCTTCTTCGGCCCAGAACCGGTCGAACTTGCGCTGCGCCACGGCCTCCGCGGCGAGCTCGTTCGCCTTCACGCCCTCGTAGGCGGAATAGTTGCCCGGGTAGGAGCGCAGCATGCCCCGGTCAAGCTCGAGGATGCGCGTGCACACGCGATCCAGGAAGGCGCGGTCGTGCGTGACGACGATCGCCGCCTGCTGCCGCAGGAGCAGGGTCTCGAGCTGCTCGATGCCGGAAATGTCGAGGTGGTTGGTCGGCTCATCGAGCAACAGCAGATCGGGCTGCAGGGCGAAAGCCAGGGCCAGCGCCGCGCGCTTCGCCTCGCCGCCGGAGGCCGCGTGCGGAGAAAGCTCCTCGTCCAGACCGAAGCGGTGCAGGAACTCGGTCAGCCGCGCTTCCACCTGCCAGCGCTCGCGCTCGTCGTGGATCGCGAGGATGCGCCCGCGCAAAAGGAGGGCCGCGCGCAGCGTCGGTGCATGCGGAAGCTCGGGCTCCTGCTCGACGAAAGACAGCCGCAGGCTCTCGCTCTTTCTCAGCTCGCCGTCGTCGAGCGACACGCTGCCGACGATGACCGCAAGCAGCGAAGACTTCCCGGTGCCGTTGCGCCCGATGAGGCCGATGCGCTCGCCGGACTCGAGCGAGAACGCGGCGCGGTCCAGGAGCGGGAAATCGCCGTAGGCGAGCTGCGCGTCAAGCAGGGTGAGCAGGGGCATGGGGGGCGCAAGTCTAAACGCAGCCGCGGCTCAACGCCTTGATCAAGGGGTGGATCGACATGTTCGTCCTGCATGCGCTCGTCGACGCCGCGAGCCGCGCTTGCTTGCGCGGGCGGCTGGTCGTAAACAAGGCTGCATGGGCTTGTGCGGGCGGCTGGTCGTAAACAAGGCCGTCTGATTTTTCCCTATAAAACCAGTCATACCGTATTCGGTATAATTGCGCCATGCGCCGAAAAACGACCCCCTCCACCGCGGACGGCGCCGAGGCCGGGGACCGAGGGCTCAAGCTCCAGCTCGCTATCGAAGTGAACCGCGTCCTGCAGCAGCGCGGCCTTACGCAGGCGGAGGCGGCGCAGCACCTGGGGATCCTGCAGCCGCATGTGTCGGAACTGGCGCACTACCGCCTGGACCGCTACTCGGCCGAGCGGCTGCTGCAGTTCCTGGCGCAGTTGGGGCAGGAAGTGGAAATCCGCATTCACGGCGGGCCGTCGCGCAGTGCGCGGCCCGCGGTGCGGCGGATCTACGTCAGGACAGGTTTTACTTCTGGCCGATGAACCTGGCAAGCATGCCGATGCCCGCCGGCGCGTCTGGCGCCACCTTCTCCTCCTGCCGCCGCTGGCGCACGCTGCTGTGGCGCACATGGGACGAATCGAAGCCCGCCGCCAATTTCCTCATGCTCAATCCGAGCACCGCGGACGAGAACGCGCTCGACCCGACCTGTTCGCGGGCGCGGGACTACGCCAAACGCTGGGGCTACGGCGCGCTGCTGGTCACGAATGTCTTCGCCTGGCGTGCCACCTTTCCGGGTGAGATGAAGGCCGCCTGGGACCCGGTGGGCAAAGGCAACGACGCCGCGATCCTGCGTGCCGCGAAGGACGCAAAACTCGTCGTCTGCGCCTGGGGCAACCACGGCGCGCACCTCGAGCGCTCAGGCAATGTGCTGCGCCTGCTGCGCAAGGCCGGCATCGCGCGCCACGTCCTGCGCCTGAACGCGAACGGTGAGCCCGCGCACCCGCTCTACCTCCCCGCAAGGCTGAAACCGCAACGCTGGGAATAAAAAACCCCGCGGGCGCGGGGTTTCAAGGTCAGCGGTAAAGCCTTCAGGCCGGGACGGGCTCCTGCACGCCCGGCTCCGCTGCCGGTACAGCCGGCGCAGCCGGCGTTTTTGCCTGCTTCATCTTGGCTTCGGCTTCCTGCATCGCACGGCGCGCCTGCTCGGCGCGACGCACGTAGTACTCGACGTCATATTCCCAGCACATGGCGCACCTCCTTTGGGTGGACACGGCGGGCCCATGTTACGCCTGCGATTTCAGCTTTTCAACAGCGCGTCCAGGTGCTCGATGTCGTTGATCACCCGCCATTCGCGGGCGCCGGCGGCCTTCACGCGCTTTTGCCAGTCCTCCAGCCGCCCCATGTAGCGCCGCGGGTCGATGTTGTCGGTCTTCAACTTCACCACGTTCACCGCCACCACGCGGATGTCCTTCAGGTCGATGGGGAAGTTGCGCACCGTGGCCTTGTCCAGCTCCTCTTGCATGTCGGAGAAGATGAGGATGGTCTTCCTGCCCGCCCCGGTTTCATTCAGGAACTGGGACCCCTGGATCAGGCCCCCGGTGATGTCGGTATTCACGCTGCCGCGCGCGGAACCCGTGAAAGCCTCGACCTGTTCCTTGAGCGCGCGCTTTTGCGCATTGGCCTGCGACGGCCGGTTGTCGAAAGTCGCCTTGGCGATGATGTCCTTCTCGCTGAAGCTGCGGCTGCGCACCCGTGCCACCGCCAGCGAATCGCCGGGCTGCAGGCTGCCGAGGAGGTAGTTGACGATGAGCTGGGCCTTGCCGATTTCCTGCGCGTAGGTGCCGGAGGTATCCACCAGCATGTATACCGCGTGCGAGTGGCTGCGCGGGTCGGTGCAGCCTGCGGCGTACGCCAGGCCGAGGAGCGGAGCCGCAACGACGAAACTGCGCCGTTTCATGACCGCTCTCCCGCCTCGAATCCGGTGGCGCGCGGCTTGCCCGCCGGCCGGCCGGTCTTCACCCAGCGCTCCGCCAGCAGCGGCAGCACGATGGAGATGTCGTAGATCGTGATCAGCACGCGGCACAGCTGCCGTACGAAATTGCCCGCGAGCCGCAGCGTCACCGACGCCGCGCGCGCGAATATCACCAGCGCCGCGCCGCCGACCGTGCGCGCCGAGTTGATGAACGACTCGAGCGGAATGGCGATGAAGGCGAGCGCGAAGGGCAGGATGAAGCCCAGGAGCATCTGCCCCGCCGTCGGGATGCGCGTCAGCCAACCGTCCGCCACCGCGGTCTGCGTCGCCGCGAGCGACTGCAGCAGCGCCTGCTTGTCGGCGATCAGCATGTCGCGCATGAGCGCGAGCGCGGCCTCGACCCCCGCCAGGGTGAGCAGCAGCACGAACGACGCCCACATCATGCGCTTGCGCATCACTTCGCCCAGGTTGTGGATGCGCGGGAACAGGTGGGTAATCCTCAGCGTCTCCATGAGGAACAGGCCCATGGTGGCCTCGACGAAGATGATCACCAGCGCGGCCACCTCGGAGGTGCGCAGCGACGTCGTCAGGTAATCCCCGGCGCCCACCATCTCCGACATCGGCAGCGCGATCAGCTTGAAGTTGATCAGCGCGC
>CAZOSA010000177.1:0-4482 GCA_964582155.1 uncultured Enterobacteriaceae bacterium
ACCGTGATGGACGCCGCCAACAAGCTCGGCATCTACGTGCCGCACTTCTGCTACCACAAGAAGCTCTCCATCGCGGCCAACTGCCGCATGTGCCTGGTCGAGGTGGAGAAGGCGCCCAAGCCGCTGCCCGCCTGCGCCACGCCGGTCACCGACGGCATGAAGGTGAAGACGCATTCGCCGGCGGCGAAGCAGGCGCAGAACGGGGTGATGGAGTTCCTGCTCATCAACCACCCGCTCGACTGCCCGATCTGCGACCAGGGCGGCGAGTGCCAGTTGCAGGACCTCGCGGTTGGTTACGGCGTGTCCGCATCGCGCTACCAGGAGGAAAAGCGCGTGGTGCTGCACAAGGACATCGGCCCCCTGGTCGCGGCCGAGGAGATGAGCCGCTGCATCCAGTGCACGCGCTGCGTGCGCTTCGGCCAGGAAGTGGCCGGCGTGATGGAACTGGGCATGATCGGCCGCGGCGAGCATGCGGAAATCGTCGCCTTTGTCGGCAAGACGGTGGACTCGGAGCTTTCCGGAAACATGATCGACCTGTGCCCGGTCGGGGCGCTGACCTCGAAACCCTTCCGCTACAGCGCGCGCACCTGGGAGCTCTCGCGGCGCAAGTCGGTGTCGCCGCACGACGGTCTGGGCTCGAACCTGGTGGTGCAGGTCAAGCAGGGCAGGGTGATGCGCGTCCTGCCGCTGGAGAACGAAGCCATCAACGAGTGCTGGCTTTCGGACAAGGACCGCTTCTCGTATGAAGGCCTGAATGCGCCGGACCGGCTGACGCGGCCGATGGTCAGGAACCACGGCCGGCTTGAGGAAGTGGACTGGGAAGTGGCGCTGGAGCGCGCCGCAGCCGGGTTGCAGGATGCCGGCGTCCTCGCCTCGCCGCACGCCACGCTGGAAGAGCTGTTCCTCGCGGGCAGGCTGGGTGCGGCGGATTTCCGACTGCGCCACAGCGATTTCACCGCCGACGGCAAGCGCGCGGGCATTCCCTGGCTCGGCATGCCGATCGCCGAACTCGGCGCGCTCGACCGGGTGCTGGTGGTGGGCTCGTTCCTGCGCAAGGACCATCCGCTGATCGCGCAGCGCCTGCGCCAGGCCGCCAGGCGCGGCGCGCAGATCCACGTGCTGCACTCGGTGGACGACGATTGGCTGATGCCGGTCGCAAGCAAGACCATCGTCGCGCCTGCGGCAATCCCCCAGGCCATCGCCGCCTTCAAGGACAAGCTCGCCGGCGGCAGGAACGCCGCCGTGTTTCTGGGCAATTTCGCGCAGCAGCACCCGCAGGCGGCGCAAATCCACGCCGCGGCGCAGGCCCTGGGCGTCAAGCTCGGGTTCCTCGGCGAGGCCGCAAATTCCGTCGGTGGCTATGTCGCCGGGCTGCCCTCTGGCGGCGGGCTGCCTGCCGTTCTGCGCAAAAGGGCCCTGCTGCTCCTCAACGTCGAGCCGCAGCTCGATTGCGCGGACCCGCAGGCAGCCAGGCACGCGGGCTTCATCGTCAACCTGACGTCCTGGAAGTCGGACGTGGGCGACGTGCTGCTGCCGATCGCCCCGTTCACCGAGACCGCAGGGACGTTCATCAATACGGAGGGTCGCGTGCAAAGCTTCCAGGCCACGGTGCAGCCGCAGGGCGAGGCGCGCCCTGCCTGGAAGGTGCTGCGCGTGCTGGGGACGGTGCTCGGCAGGCCGGGCGTCGAACTCGACACGATCGAAGAGGTCCGGCAGGCCTGCCTGGGCGGCAGGGACCTCGCCAGCCTGCTGTCGAACGGGATCGAGCCAATCGCGCTGTCCGCTGCGGGCGCCGCCGGCATCCAGCGCATCGCCGACGTGCCGATCTATTTCGCCGATCCCCTGGTACGCCGCTCGCCCGCGCTGCAGCAGACGCGCGACGCGCGCACGCCCCAGGCCCGGATGAACGGCGCCCTGCTGCAAAAGCTCGGCGTCGCGCCCGGTCAGCCGGTGCTGGTCCGGCAGGGCGAGGGCAGTGCGAAACTCGTTGCGGCGCTCGACGAGCGCCTGCCCGCGGATTGCGTGCGCGTGGCGGCGGCGCATGCTTGCACCGCCGGCCTGGGCGCGATGTTCGGCAGCCTGAGCCTGGAAAAAGTCGCGGTGGAGAAAGTGGCCTAGATGAGCTGGCAAGCAGCGCTCCTCGACACCGCCTGGAACCTGGCCTACATCGTCGCCATCCTGGTGCCGCTGATGCTGTCGGTGGCCTACCTGACGCTGTGGGAAAGGAAGCTCATCGGCTGGATCCAGATCCGCATCGGACCGAACCGCGTCGGCCCGCTCGGCCTGCTGCAGCCGATCGCCGACGCCGTGAAGCTGCTGTTCAAGGAAATCATCGTCCCGACGAACGCCAGCAAGGGCTTGTTCATCCTCGCGCCGATCCTGATGCTGATGCCGGCGCTTGCCGCCTGGGCGGTGATCCCGTTCGCGCCGGAAGTGGTGCTCGCCGACATCAATGCCGGGCTGCTGTACGTGCTGGCGCTCACCTCGATGGGGGTGTACGGCGTGATCATCGCCGGCTGGGCCTCCAACTCGAAGTACGCGTTCCTCGGCGCGATGCGCTCCGCGGCGCAGATGGTGTCCTACGAACTGGCGATGGGCTTTGCGCTGGTGGTGGTGCTGATGGTGTCGGGCAGCCTCAACCTCTCCGCCATTGTGGAGCAGCAGGGCAGGGGCATGTTCGCCGACTGGGGCCTTACCTTCCTCTCCTGGAACTGGCTGCCGCTCGCGCCCATGCTGGTGGTGTACTTCGTGTCCGGCATCGCCGAGACCAACCGCGCGCCCTTCGACGTGGTCGAGGGCGAATCGGAGATCGTCGCCGGCCACATGGTCGAGTACTCGGGCATGACCTTCGCGCTGTTCTTCCTCGCCGAGTACATGAACATGATCCTCATCGCCACGCTCACCGCGGTCATGTTCTTCGGCGGCTGGCAGCCGCCGATCTCCAGCGTGTTGTTCGACGCGGTGCCGCCGTTCCTGTGGCTGTTCATCAAGGTGTTCGTGCTGGTGTCCATGTTCCTGTGGATCCGCGCGACCTTCCCGCGCTACCGCTACGACCAGATCATGCGCCTGGGCTGGAAGGTATTCATCCCGCTCACCCTGGTGTGGATCGCGGTGATCGGCCTGTGGATGCAGACGCCCTGGAGCCTGTGGAAATGATCGCGCGGCTTGCCGACTTCTTCCGCTCCTTCCTGCTGCTCGAGCTGTTGCGCGGCATGATGCTCACCGGGCGGCACCTGTTCGCGCGCAAGATCACGGTGCAGTTCCCGGAGGAGAAGACGCCGCAGAGCCCGCGCTTTCGCGGCCTGCACGCGCTGCGCCGCTACCCGAACGGCGAAGAGCGCTGCATCGCCTGCAAGCTGTGCGAGGCGGTATGCCCGGCGCTCGCCATCCACATCGAATCCGAGGCGCGCGCCGACGGCACGCGCCGCACCACGCGCTACGACATCGACCTGGTGAAATGCATCTTCTGCGGATTTTGCGAGGAGGCGTGCCCGGTGGACGCCATCGTCGAGACGCGCATCCTCGAGTACCACGGCGAGAAGCGCGGCGACCTGTACTACACCAAGCCGATGCTGCTGGCGGTGGGAGACCGCTACGAGGAACAGATCGCGAAAGACCGAGCGGCCGACGCACCGTACCGCTGACCGGGACACCGACAGGAACGCATGTTTGAGACCGTAGTCTTCTACGTCTTCGCCGCGATATTGCTGCTTGCCGCGCTGCGCGTGATCACGGCGCGCAACCCGGTGCACGCCGCGCTGTACCTGGTGCTTGCCTTCTTCACGGCGGCCGGCATCTGGCTGCTGCTGCGCGCCGAGTTCCTGGCCATAACCCTGGTGCTGGTGTACGTGGGCGCCGTCATGGTGCTGTTCCTGTTCGTGGTGATGATGCTCGACATCAACCTGGAACGGCTGCGCGAGGGCTTCTGGAAGAACCTGCCGCTGGCCGCGGTGGTCGGCGGCATCATGGCGCTGGAGATGGTGGCGGTGCTGCGGGAGCGCTATTTCGGCGTTGCCACCGGCACGCGCGTGATGCCGGCGGACTACAGCAACACCAGGGAACTCGGGCGCGTGCTGTACACGCAGTACCTGTACGCCTTTGAGATCGCGGCGGTGATCCTGCTGGTGGCGATCATCGCCGCCATCGCGCTCACCCTGCGCCGGCGCAAGGATACCAAGGCCCAGGACCCGGCCCGCCAGGTGGCGGCGCGGCGCGAGGAGCGCGTGCGCATGGTCTCCATGCCCTCGGAGAAGGAATAGTCGTGGGCGCGTTGACCCTGAACCACTTCCTGGTGCTGGGCGCGCTCCTGTTCGCCATCAGCGTGGTCGGCATCTTCCTCAACCGGCGCAACATCATCGTGCTGCTGATGGCGATCGAGCTGATGCTGTTGGCGGTGAACCTGAATTTCGTCGCCGTCTCGCACTTCATCGGCGACCTGGCGGGGCAGGTGTTCGTGTTCTTCATCCTCACGGTGGCCGCCGC
>CAZOSA010000178.1:0-4481 GCA_964582155.1 uncultured Enterobacteriaceae bacterium
GCGCCCACCATCTCCGACATCGGCAGCGCGATCAGCTTGAAGTTGATCAGCGCGCCGCCGGCGGCGATCACCAGCACCAGCGCGGCGATGAAGAACTGCGTGAGCGCGGATACCGTCAGGGCGTGCTCGGCCTTGTCGGTCTTCTTCACGATCTGCTCGAAGCGCTCCATCTGCGCGTCGATGGCCGCGGCGCGCTCGGCGAGGCCGGTCATCTTGCGGTCGGCCTGGGCGAGGGTCTTGTCGAGCGAGCGCCAGAAAGGCATGAAGCCGTCGAGGATCTTGTGGCGCGACTGGTAGGCGCGGCGGTATTCGGCGAGCGCCTTGTCGTGGATCACCACCACCGATTTCTGGATCTCCTCGAGGATGCGCTGCACCATCTCGTTGCCGTTCGACTTCACCTTGGCGACCGCCGTGACCGCCTCGACCCACTCGGGCGAGGGCGGCGGCACTTCGCCGCACTTGCGGTAATCCTCCTCGACGCGGGTGATCTCGTCGAGGAGCCTCCTTTGCAGTGCCGGGTAGCCTTCCAGGTCGTGGCGCACCAGCGCGGCAACGCGCTCGAACTCGCGCGCGATCTGCTGGCCGGTTTCCTCGCGCCCCTGCGCGAGCAGAACGGCGCGGTTGCGCTCCTGCAGGTCGCGCGCCGCGTCGAGCAGCCAGCGCGAACACAGGCGCAGCGGCACGCCGGCAAGCTGCCCGAGCGCGCGTAACAGCCCGTGCACCGGCATGCGCGCCGCGTACAGGAATGGCATGGCAATCAGAAACAAAACCAGCGCGGAGAGCGCTGCGTTACCGGGCCAGATCATCCAGAACGGAGAATCAGCCATACGGCACTCCTTTCGACTGCGTCGGACTGCGTCGTGTTGCTCCCCCTACGCCAAGTAGTCTAGCGCAGTCGAGCTTGCCGCTTCCGGTACTATTTCTCGATTCCGAGGAGTTCCACCTCAAATATCAGCGTGGCATTGGGCGGAATCGCCCCGCCCGCGCCGCGCGCGCCGTAGCCGAGACTCGGCGGGATGGTGAGCGTGCGCTTGCCGCCCACTTTCATGCCGGCGACGCCTTCGTCCCAGCCCTTGATCACGCGGCCGGCGCCCAACGCAAATTCGAATGGATCGCCGCGATCCTTGCTGGAATCGAACTTCTTGCCGCGCTCGCCGCCGTACAACAGCCAGCCGGTGTAGTGCACGGTGACTTGCCGGCCGGGCGCGGCCGCCTCGCCGGTGCCTGCGACGTTGTCTTCGTAGATGAGTCCGCTTGCAGTGGTGGTGGGCATGGCTCGCTTCTCCTTGTTCAGACGCCCAGCCGTTCCACGGCCAGGTATTTCTTGCGGTATTCCTCGAATGGCAGTGTATCGGCCGCCTCGATCTGCTTTTGCATGGCGAGCGATTCCTCGACGGTGCCGGCGAGACGCTCCTGCAACGCGCGCGGGAACTCCAGCTTGCCGAGCGACTCCCGGTGCTTGCGCGACAGGTCGCGGATGAAGTCCTTGTAGGAGCCCTGGTAACTGCGCCGCATCTCGACCAGCACGTGCGCGGATGGGGTGCGCGAGGGATCGCGCATCACCGTCAGCTGCTGCGCGTGCGCTGCGCGATAGTCATGGCCGCCGAACGCCGCGTCCAGCGCCGTCGCCACAGGCTCGCACTCGGCGAGCAGCAACTCGCCCCATTCGTGCAGGCCCACCAGCTTCGGCCCGCAGCCCAGGCGCAGGCCCGGCTCGCGCCCGCGCTCCGCTACGCACTCCTGGTTACGCGACACGCAGGCGATTTCTTCCGGCGTATCGGGCGGGCTTTCGCAGAGCAGGCAGTGCAGCAGGAACACGTCGAGAAAGCGCATCACCGGCAGCGTGATGCCCACCGGCGCGAAAGGATCGAGGTCCAGCAGGCGCACTTCCACGTACTCCACGCCGCGCTCGCGCAGCGCGTGCAGCGGCCGCTCGCCGGGGCGGATGGGGCGCTTGGGGCGGATCTTGCCGTAAAACTCGTTCTCGATCTGCAGCAGCGTGGCGGAGAGCTGGCGATAGGTCTCGGGGCCGTCGCCCAGGGCGCCCGGCTCGCGGATGCCGATCTTCTGGTAGGGCGCGTAAATCCGCGTGAGGCCCTGTTGCAGCGTCGCGCCGTAGGTGTCGAGGTCGTTGCAGCTCACCACGAGCGAGGATTGCGCGTCGCTCTGGTAGCCCAACCGGCCCATGCGCAGCGAAGTGGCGTGCGGCAGGTACAACGTTCCCGGCTTGAGCTCCTGCAAATGATGCGCGCGCCCTTCGACGAAGCTCGAGCACACCGCGGGCGAGGCACCGAACAGATAGAACAGCAGCCAGCCGTGGCGGCGGAAATTACGGATCAGCGCGAAGTACTCGGCGTTCCCCAGCCCCGGCATCGACCAGTTGTAGTGGATGCCCGAGATGGTCTGCATGCGCCGCCCGTAGCGCCAGGCCAGGCCGTTGCGGTACACGGTCTTCGCGCGCCCGACATTCGACAAGCCGTAACGCCCGATGGGGATTTCGTTCTCCGCGGGCAGGCCGCAGGGCATGCTCCCGGCCCACATCAGTTCCTCGCCGAGGGCGCGATACACGAACTGATGGATGTGCGTCAGCTCCTCCAGGCAGGCCTCGGCGCCCGGGTGCACGCCGGTGATGAGCTCGAGCTGCGACTCGCTGAAATCGGTGGTGATGTGCGGATGGGCCAGCGCCGAGCCGAGCGCTGGCACGTGCGGCGTAAGCGCGAGCGCGCCGTCGGGCCGCGTGCGCAACGACTCCTTCTCGATGCCGCGGCGCATGCCGAGCAACTGTTCGCGCGACAGCCCGCGCAGGCGTTCCTGCCATTGCGTCAGGGGGATTCCTCCGGACCGCAAGTATCGCGCACCGCGCGACGCGCTGCTGCTGGCCTTTCCCGGGCAGACCCTTTGGCTGCCGAGGGTCCTCGCCGCCTCTTGATTTCCCCGGATTCGCCCACACCTACGCTGGCGACACCTCCATCCGCCAGGAGCCGGGAGAACAGCATGAACTTTTGGAGCAGGAAGCAGGACGGCCTGGACGGCGGCGATGCGGGCGGGAGCGGGAAGCCCGCCCGAGGCGCGCGTTCGACCTCGCTCGCCGTACGCCCAATCCCCGACGACGCTCTGATCCTGGTCCCGATGCGAAATGCCGTGCTGTTCCCCGGCGTGATCTCGCCGGTGGCGGTGGGGCGCAGCTCTTCCATCGCCGCGGCCAACGAGGCCGCACGCCAGTCGCGCAAGGTGGGCTTCGTCCTGCAGCGCGACCCCAAACTCGACAGCGTCGGCCCGAACGACCTGCATTGGGTCGGCACGGCGGGCGAGATCGTGCGCTACGCGCCTTCCAGCGAAGGCGCGCACCACCTCGCGGTGCAGGGGCAGAGCAGGTTCCGCATCACCGAGTTTCTCGAAGGCTGGCCGTTCCTCGTCGCGCGTGTGGTGTGGGTGCCCGAGGCAACCGAGGGCGGCGAAGACGTCGAGGCGCGCTTCCTGCAGCTGAAAACGCAGTCGGCGGAAGCCATCAGTCTGCTGCCCCACGTCCCCGACGAGCTCGCCGGGGCGGTGCAGGGCATCGAGTCGGCCTCGCAACTCGCCGACATGGTGGCCAACCTGCTCGATATCGAGAGCGAGGAGAAGCAGGCGATCCTCGAGGCTTTCGACCTGAAGCTGCGCCTCGACAAGGTGCTCGCGCACCTTGGCGAGCGCGTGGGCGTGCTGCGCCTGTCCAAGGAGATCGGCGACAAGACGAAGAAGGAATTCGACGAGCGCCAGCGCGAGCACGTGCTGCGCGAGCAGATGCGCCAGATCCAGAAGGAACTGGGCGACGGCGAGGACACGGCCGCGGAGCTCGATGAGCTGAAGAAGGCGATCGAGGACGCGGGCATGCCCGAGGAAACGCTGAAAGCCGCGAGGAAGGAGCTCAAGCGCCTCTCGCGCATGGGCGAGAGCTCCGGCGAGGTGTCGATGCTGCGCACCTGGCTGGAACTGATGGCCGAGCTGCCGTGGAAATCCGAGCCGCAGAAGGCGATGGACATCGCCGAGGCGAGGAAGGTGCTGGACGATGATCACTACGGCCTGGAGAAAATAAAGCGCCGCATCCTCGAGTACCTGGCGGTGCGGAAACTCAACCCCGAGGGCAAGAGCCCGATTCTGTGTTTCGTCGGGCCGCCGGGGGTGGGCAAGACCTCGCTCGGCCAGTCGATCGCCAAAGCCACGGGCCGCAAGTTCCAGCGCGTGGCGCTCGGGGGCCTGCACGACGAGGCCGAGATCCGCGGCCACCGCCGGACCTACATCGGCGCGCTGCCGGGTAACGTGATCCAGGCGCTCAAGCGCGCGCAGACGCGCTCCGGGGTGCTAATGCTCGACGAGATAGACAAGCTCGGCGCGGGCGGCTTCCACGGCGACCCGTCCTCGGCCCTGTTGGAAGTGCTCGACCCGGAGCAGAACGCGAAATTCCGCGACAACTACCTGGGCGTGGACTTCGACCTGTCGCG
>CAZOSA010000179.1:0-4470 GCA_964582155.1 uncultured Enterobacteriaceae bacterium
GGCCGCGGTCCCCGCCGCCGCCGTGGCCGCGGTCGTACAGGAGGTCGGCGCCGCGCGCCCCGCGCTCAGCGTGAACGCCGGCAGGGCGATGAACCCGGCGTCCGTGATGAAGCTGGTCACGACCTTCGCCGCGCTGGAGCTGCTGGGTCCCGCCTACCGCTGGAAGACCGAAGCCTATGTCTCCGGCGCCTTGCGCGATGGGGTACTGGAGGGAGACCTGGTGCTCAAAGGCTACGGCGATCCCAGGCTCGACTACGAAAGCTTCTGGATGCTGCTGCGCGCGTTGCGTGGCAAGGGCTTGCGCGAGATCCACGGCGACCTGGTGCTGGATCGCAGTTTTTTCGCGCCGGAGAACGCCAGCCCGGGGGACTTCGACGGCGACGCGCTGCGCCCCTACAACGTGCTGCCCGATGCGTTGCTGGTGCACTACAAGTCGCTGCGTTTCGCGTTCGTGCCGGAACCCGAGAGGGACGCGGTGCGCATCTACGTCGAGCCGCGGCCCCCGGGGCTCGAGGTGGCAAACGGCCTGCGCCTGTCGGCGGGCGACTGCCTGGAGGGCCGCGCGTTCCGCGACCTGCTGCAGCCCGCGTTCGCAGCGGGCCCGCCGCCGCGCGCCGCCTTCGCCGGGCGTTATCCCATCGCCTGCGGCGAGAAAGAGGTCAATGTCGCGCTGCTCGCGCCAAACGAGCAGGTCGCCGGCGTGCTGCGCGAGCTATGGAGCGAGATGGGGGGCGCGTGGACTGGAAGCGTGCGCGAGGGCGCGGTGCCGCCGGAGGCGCGCCTGCTGCATACGCACGAGTCGGCGCCGCTGGCGCAGATCGTGCGCGACGTGAACAAGTATTCCAACAACGTGATGGCGCGCCAGGTTTACCTCACGCTCGCCACCGCCGCGAGCGAGCCCCCGGCGCGTGCCGAGCTCGCGGGCGAAGCGGTGCGCCACTTTCTTGCGATGAAAGGCATCGCGGCGCGCGAGCTCTCGATCGAGAACGGCGCCGGTCTGTCGCGCAAAGACCGCTTGAGCGCGGCGAGCCTTGCCGCGCTGCTGCTGGCGGCCTGGCACAGCGCGGTGATGCCGGAATTCGTCGCCTCGCTGCCGCTTGCGGCGCTCGACGGCACCATGAAAAAGCGCCTGATCGGCGAGCCCGTCGCCGGGCAGGCGCACGTGAAGACGGGGCTGCTGTCGGACGTGCGCGCAATGGCGGGCTACGTGCTCGACAGGAAAGGCCGGCGCCAGGCCGTCGTCATGCTGATGAACCACCCCAACGCGCCGGAAGCGGAGGCCGCGAACGACGCGCTGCTGCGCTGGGTCTACGAAGCTAAATAGCGCTAAAGAGCATTAAATGGGGTCTGTCCCTATTTACGCAGCAGGTGCGAAACGATGGCCGCCGGCGGCATGGGCCTGCCGAAGAAGTAACCCTGGCCCTGCTCGCAGCCGTGCCGGCGCAGGAACTCGACATGCTGCTCGGTCTCGATTCCCTCGGCGACCACCTCGAAGCGCAGGCTGCGCGCCATGTCGATCACCATCTTCACGATCACCGCCGACTGCGGGTCCGAGATCGCGGCATTGACGAATCCGCGGTCGATCTTGAGCGTGGAGAGCGGCAGGCGCGTGAGGTAGGCGAGGCTCGAGTAGCCGGTGCCAAAATCGTCGACTGAAATACGCAGCCCGGCCTCGCGCAGCGCCTGGAGCTGGCGCACTGCGTCCTTGGGATCCTCCATCAGACAGCTTTCCGTGACCTCCAGCTCGAGCAGTTCCCCGCCGACGCCGTACTGCGCCAGCAGCCGGCCGATGACCTGGTCGAGATCGCGGCGGCGGAACTGCTTCGCCGACAGGTTGACCGCGATCGGCACCGGCGCCAGCCCGTCCTGCGCCCATAGCTTGAGCTGCCTGCAGGCTTCCTCGAGCACCCAGTCGCCCACCGTCAGGATGAGGCCCGTGTCCTCCAGCGTCGGCACGAACTCGTTCGGCGCCACCAGGCCGCGTTCCGGGTGCCGCCAGCGCAACAGCGCCTCCATGCCGATCATCGCCCCGCTGTCGAGCGCGACCTTGGGCTGGTAGTGCAGCTCGAATTCGCGGCGCTCCACCGCGCGCCGCAAGTCGCCGTTGAGCTGCAGCTTCGCCGCCGCGCGCGCGTTCATTTCGGCGGCGTAAAAGCAGTAGCTGTTGCGCGAGGACTCCTTCACGCGGTACATGGCCACGTCGGCGCGCTGCAATAGCGCGTCCGCGTCGCTCCCGTCCTGCGGGAACGTCGCCACGCCGATGCTCGCAGTGAGAAAGGCCTCCCGGCCTTCGATGTAGAACGGCGCGGCGAACGATTCGAGAATCTTGCGCGCCACCAGCGCGGCATCGTCCGGGCGCGCCAGGTCGGCGATCACCACGGCGAATTCGTCGCCGCCGAGCCGGCCGACCGTGTCTTCCAGGCGCACGCAGCCCTTCACGCTTCTGCCGACCTGCGCGAGCAGCGCATCGCCGGCCTGGCGGCCCAGGGTGTCGTTCACCAGCTTGAAGCGATCCAGGTCCACCAGCAGCACGCCCGCGCCGCGGCCGCGCCGGCGCGACTGCGCGATGGCCTGCTGCAGCCGTTCCTGCACCAGGTTGCGGTTCGGCAGGCCGGTCGCGGGGTCGAAACGCGCGAGCTGTTCCAGCGTCTTCTCGGCGCTGAGGTAGCGGCGCTCGGTGCTCTCGAGCTGCGCCTGCGCGCGGTGCTGGCCCTCGGCAAGGCGCAACAGCCGCGCGATGGCGTCCGTGCTCATCGCGCCCTTGTGCAGGATCTCGAACGCACCCGCCTCCAGGACTTCCTCGTCCAGCCCCGGCCGGTCATCCGCGGTGACGACGATCACCGGGCTGCGGGTTGCGCCGCACATGCTGCGCAGCGTCTCCAGGCCGCGGCTGTCCGGCAGGTTCAGGTCGAGCAGCACCATGTGCACCGAGTTCGACGCGACGATGCCCAGGCCCTGAGCAAGGCTTTCCGCGCGCAGCACCGTGGAGGTCCCGCGGCCCGCCCGGATCACGGCCGCCTCCGCGACCATGGCGTCGGCGGCGTTGTCCTCCACGACCAGGACGCGCAGCGCCGGGGCAGGCTCCGGCTTGGGCGCGCGCAGCTGCGGGCTCGGGGACGTCATCGTGCCGGCAGGATGCACTGCTTACGTGCGCCCGCGCAATACTCCAATACCCTGCGGCGAGAAACTGTCGGTCAAACCTTGCAAGCCCCGGCGCCCGGAAGGGGCGTGCGGCTTATCTTCACGTCCGGATGCTGAACGGCGTGAAGTCGGTGCCGCGATCGTAAAAGTCCTCGTTCTCCGCGCGCTTGAGCGCCGCCACGATCTTGTAGGTGAGCGGCGTGAAGGCGACTTCGACCAGCACCTTGGCGACGAACTGGAACAGCATCACCGGGATCAGCTTGTCGTCCGGGATGATGCCGCTGCCGTAGAAAGCAAGCGGATAGAACAGTGCCGAATCCACCGCCTCGCCGGCGAGGGTCGAGCCGATGGTGCGCGTCCACAGCCACCGGCCCCCCGTCATTATTTTCATCTTGGCGAGCACGAAGGAATTCACGAATTCGCCGCAGAAATACGCGATCATCGAGGCGCCGGCCACGCGCCAGGCGGTGCCGAAAGCGATCTCGTAGGCTTCCTGGTTGTTCCAGAACGGCGCCGGCGGCAGCGCCACCACCACCCAGGCCATGAACGCGGCGAACGCGAGGCCCCCGAAGCCCGCCCAGATCACGCGCCGCGCGCGCGCGTAGCCGTAGACCTCGGTGAGGATGTCGCCGAAGACGTAGGAGATGGGGAAGAACAGCACCCCCGCGCCGAAGATGAGCGTGCCCACGAGCGGCAGTTCGACCTGCGAGATCTTCGCCGGCCCGATCAGGTTGGCGCAGATCAGCACCGTGACGAAGCCCGCCATCACGAACTCGTAATAGCGGTACTGGCGGGGCGGCGCCGTGCTCACGGCAGCTTCGGGGCGTACTCGCGCGCGTCGGGCTCGAGCTGGACGCGCATCGCGTCGAGCATGCGCGCGACCATGGCATAGAACGCCGGCACCAGGGCGAGTTCGACGAACTCGGCGTGATCGAAGTGCCTGGACACCGCGGCGTAGACCTCGTCCGTGACGCCGGCATTGGTCACCGCCTCCGCCAGCAGCAGCGCCGCCTTTTCGCGCTCGTTGAATTCCTTCGACACGCGCCAGTCGGCCAGCGCCGCGATCTGCGCCTCGCGCACGCCGCACTTGCGCGCCATCCTCAGGTGCTGCGCCCACTCGTACTCCGAGCGCATCACCTGCGCGCCGCGCAGGATCATGAGTTCCCTCAGTTCGCGCGGCGTGCGGCTCTCGTAGCGGATGGCGCGCGCGAATTCGGTCCAGGCGGCGGCGAGCGGCGGGTGGTTGCCGAGCGCGCGGTACAGGTTGGGCGGATCGCCCCACAGCTCCTCGAGGCGCTGCTTCAGGGCGGGTTCGAACCCGGCGTTGGG
>CAZOSA010000180.1:0-4421 GCA_964582155.1 uncultured Enterobacteriaceae bacterium
GCGCGCTTCTGGTCGGACCAGACCTTCGGGTCTTCGAGCTGCTTGTTGACCTCTAGCTGGCGCTGCTGCTTGCCGGCGAAGTCAAAGATACCTCCTCAGCTCGGCGGACCTTTTGTTCAGGTCTTCGAGCTTGGAGGTCAGGAGGTTGAGGCGTTCGGCTTCCATGCGGGCAGGGATTATAGCGGCCATTGCGAATCTCTTTGCCCAATCTTCGTGGCGGCGCGGGAGAATGCCAGCGATGAACCAGAGCCTGCGCGGCGTTCTGTGGATGGGCGGCGCCGTGCTGTCGTTCTCGGCCATGGCGATCGCGGCGCGCGAACTCCTTGCCCACATGGGGGCGTTCGAGATCCTCTTCGTGAGGAGCGTGGTGATGCTCGCCATCGTGCTCCTCGTCGTGGCGCAGGCGGATCCCGCCGCGGCGCGCACGCGGCGGCTGCCTTTGCATGCGCTGCGTAACGTGATCCACTTCGGCGGCCAGTACTGCTGGGTGTTCGCGATCGGGGCTTTGCCGCTTGCCACGGTGTTCGCGATCGAATTCACCATGCCGGTGTGGACTGCGATCCTGGCGGCGCTGTTGCTGGGGGAGCGGCTGACCCGGTCGCGGGTGGTGATGCTCGGATTGGGCCTGACCGGCGTGCTCATCATCCTGCGGCCGGGCTTCGGCTTCTTCCAGCCGGCCGCGCTCGTCGCCCTCGCGGCGGCGTTCCTGTATGCCGGCAACATGATCGCCACCAAGCGTCTGGTCTCCACTGACTCGCCCCTGGCGGTGCTGTTCTGGATGTCGGTGATGCAGACGCCGCTTGCGCTGGTGACGGCGCTGCCACAGTGGGTCGCGCCGCGGGTGGGGGACCTGCCCTGGATGCTGCTCATCGGCGCGGGCAGCTACACCGCGCACTACTGCATGACGCGGGCGATGAAACTTGCGGATGCCACGGTGGTGGTGCCGATTGATTTTGTTCGGCTGCCGCTGATCGCCGTGGTGGGCGCGGCTTTCTATGGCGAGCCGTTCGACCCGGTCATCCTTGTCGGCGCGGCGGTGATTTTCGCCGGGACGTACTACAGTTTGAGCCGCGAGGGCCGCTGAGGCTCAGTCCAGCTTGCTGATCAGGCGATAGACTGCGATTAAAACTCCGAATCCGACGTACATGGCAAGCAACCCAACGAGCATCAGCATCGCCATCTCGAAGCTTATTTTTCCCGCTGCCAGCAGATAAAGAATCGTGCCGGCGAGACCAACAAAAGAAACGACGATGCCAGCGACAGTTTTCAGCGTTCTATTTATTGGCATGGTTTATGCGGGAGGCAGCACTTTGCTGCCGCAAGAAGAATATACCCGCCTTTACCTCGACAACCTGCACTGTCGCAGTGTCCGATACACCATCCCGTTCTTCCCGGACACCGACGCAAACCGCGTCATCGAGCCGCCGCCCTCCAACCCGCGCCGGCCATGGTGCACGACCGCGCAGCGGCCATCCAGCTTCGGATCGACGACGTAATCCCCCTCAGGATCCGATCGCTGGATTTCCAGGCGCACGTCGCGCTCGGCGACGCGGCGTAGCGTGAATTCGAGGTCGGCGCCGACGCGGTAGTGGCAGGTGAGGAAGCCCGTAGGCTCCAAGTTGCACCTGGCGCCGTGGGTGGTGGCCTCGAACGGGGATTCGAGCGCCGCCGCGGGCGCGGCGGCGAGCATCAACAACAAGGCGCTAAACGCGCCGGCCGGTGTAATCCTCGGCAATCCTGTCGTCGTAGAAGGTAGTGGGGTTGGGCGCCGCCATGAACCGGCGGTAGACCTCGGGGTAGACCTTCACGTACTGGGTGACCTGCCCGTTGGAGAATTCGATCTCCAGGGTCTGGCTTTTCTCGTCGTAGCCGACCGCGCGGATTTTCGAGGAATTGACGCGTTTTCTGTCCATCATTTCCCCAGCGTGGCACTCCACGGCGCTTTCGTGCCGCCGGCCTGCACCTGACCCTCGATGGCGCCGCCTTGTACCGTGCCGGCGAACGCCACTTTTCTGCCCGCAAGGCGAAAGGAGATCTGGTCGCCGTGAATCTTCAGGTCCTCGAGCACCGCCTCCTTGCCCTCCAGGCGCGCGTTGCCTGAAACGCGCGTCACCTGCTGCTTGAGGTTCAGCGTCAACGGCCCCTTGCCCACGAACGCCGGCACGCTCGCGCTCCAGCGCCCCTGGACCTTGGCCGGCACCATATACAAGTAGATGAGGGTGGTGGTGACGCCGCTGATCTGCACCTTGTCCTCGAGGTCCATTTGCACGTACTTCTCCGGGATCCAGCCCGACAGGGGATAGTCGTGCGAGAGCACCTTGGTGCCCGGCTTCAGTTCGCCGAGCAGCTTGTCCTTCAGCATGTTCACTGTGTCGGGCAGGAGGTACATGGTAAGCACGGTGGCTTTGGAGATGTCGGTCTTGAACAGGTCCGCCTTGATGAACTTGACGCGCCCGGCGACGCCTTCCGTCTTCGCCGCCGCGTTGGAGAGCCTGACCAGATCGTCCTTGATCTCGACGCCGAAGCCGCTCGCGCCGAACACCTTCGCCGCGGTGAGTACGATGCGGCCATCTCCCGAACCGAGGTCGATGACGAAATCCTTCGGCCCGACATCGGCGAGCTTGAGCATGTCGGCGACCACGCTCTGCGGCGAGGGCACGTAGGGCCCGGCGTCCACGGGTTTGTCCGCGGCCCAAGCGATGAGCGGGGCGGCGAGCAGCAAAGCAAGCGTTCTCATGGAGTTTCCACGTGCTCCAGGTTGATCTGTACGGACTGCAGCCCGTTGTACTCGTTCACGCTCAGGCGGTAGGCGGCGCGAAAACGCGGCGGCAGCGGGTCGAGCGAATTGAAGCGCATGGCTTCCAGGCGCCTGCCGTCCTTCACGAGTTTGAGCTTCGAATGTTTCTCGCCGACGACGCGCTGGGTTTCGAGGGCGAATGTATCGCAGAACAACGGCTGCGGAAAGCCTTGTCCCCAGATGCGTTCCTCGAGCAGCTGCGCGAGACTCAGAGACAGCTGCGTCGGCTCGAGCTCGCCGTCGGTCTCCACCGTGCGCGTGAGCGCCTCGGCGGGCATGGTCTGCGCGGCGGCGCCGGCGAAAGCCTCGGCGAAGCGCGCGAGGTCCGCTTCGCGCAGCGTCAAGCCCGCCGCCTGCGCATGCCCGCCGAAGCGCACGATCAGTCCGGGCGCGCGCTTGGACACGAGGTCCAGGCAATCGCGCAGATGAAACCCGGGGATCGAACGCCCCGAGCCCCGAAGTTCGCCATCCTTCGCCTTCGCGAAGCAGATCACCGGCCGGTGCAGCCGCTCGCGCAGCCGCGACGCGAGGATGCCGACCACGCCCTGGTGCCAATCGGCATCGAAAAATGTAGCGGCAGCGCCCGGCGCATCCGCCACCGCGTCCGCCGCGGCGCGCGCCTGCTCCAGCATCTGGCCCTCGATGCGGCGGCGCTCGCGGTTCAGCCGATCGAGTTCCTGCGCGCAATTGGCGGCGCGCGCATCGTCGTCCGTCACCAGGCACTCGATGCCCAGGCTCATGTCCGCAAGCCGCCCGGCGGCGTTCAGCCGCGGCCCGAGCGCGAAGCCGAGGTCGAAGCCGGTCGCGTGCGCCGCATCGCGGCCAGCCGCGCGCAGCAGCGCCTCCAGTCCGGGCTGCGCCTGGCCCGCGCGCAGGCGCTTCAAGCCCTGCGCGACGAGGATTCGGTTGTTGGCATCGAGCGGCACCACGTCGGCGACCGTGCCGAGCGCCACCAGGTCCGTAAGCGAAGCGAGGTTGGGTTCGGCCTTGCCCTCGAACGCGCCGCGTTTCCTCAGCTCGGCGCGTAGCGCGAGCATCACGTAGAACATCACGCCCACGCCGGCGATGGCTTTGGAGGCAAAGCCGCAGCCGGGCTGGTTGGGATTGACGATGCACTCGGCGCGCGGCAGCTCGGCGCCGGGCAGGTGGTGATCGGTGATCAGGGTGGCGATGCCCAAAGCGCGCGCGCGCTCCACGCCCTCGACGCTGGCGATGCCGTTGTCCACCGTGATGAGCAAGTCGGGCTGGCGCGCAGCGGCGATGTCCACCAGCTCGGGCGTCAGCCCGTAGCCCAGCTCGAAGCGGTTCGGCACCAGGTAATCGACGTGCGCGCCCATCATGCGCAGCGCGCGCACGCCCACCGCGCAGGCGGTGGCGCCGTCGGCGTCGTAGTCGGCGACGATGAGGAGCTTTTTCCCCGCGGCGATGGCCTCGGCCAGCAGCACTGCGGCGCGCTCGCAGTGCGCAAGCGAATTGGGCGGCAGCAGGCGCTTGAAGTCGTCCTCGAGCTCGGCGGCGGAGCGGATGCGCCGCGCCGCGTACACGCGCGCCAGCACCGGGTGCAGGCCGGCGGCGACCAGCGTGCGGCGGTCGGCTTCGGCATAGGGCCGCTCAACGAGGCGCA
>CAZOSA010000181.1:0-4410 GCA_964582155.1 uncultured Enterobacteriaceae bacterium
AGGAAGGCCTGACGGTGTTTCGCGACCAGGAATACACCTCCGACCTGTACTCGCGGGCGGTGGAGCGCATCCAGAATGTGCGCATGCTGCGCGCCGGGCAGTTCCCCGAGGACGCCGGTCCCATGGCGCACCCGGTGCGCCCGCAGTCCTACATGGAGATCCGCAACTTCTACACCATGACGGTGTACGAGAAAGGCGCCGAGGTGGTGCGCATGCAGCACACGCTGCTCGGCGAGGAGCGGTTCCAGGCCGGCATGCGCCTGTACTTCCAGCGCCACGACGGGCAGGCCGTCACCTGCGACGACTTCGTGCAGGCGATGCAGGATGCATCCGGCATCGATCTCGCCCAGTTCAGGCGCTGGTACGACGTGGCCGGCACGCCGGTGCTGGATTGCTCCGGAACCTTTGCCGGCGGCACCTATGCATTGACGGTGAAACAGTCGATGAATCCGCCGTTTCACATCCCGCTGGCGGTGAAGATCGGGCCGCACGAGCGCGTCCTCGCGCTGAAGAAAACGGAGGAAAGTTTCTCGTTCAAGGTGGATGCCAGGCCCGTGCCTTCGCTCCTGCGCGGTTTTTCCGCGCCGGTGATCCTGAACTATCCCTACAGCGAAGCCGAGCTCGTGCACCTGCTGGCGCACGACGACGACGCATTCAGCCGCTGGGAGGCCGGGCAGCGGCTCGCTGGCGAAATCGTGCTCAAGCGGCAGGGGGTTCCGTCCCAGGCCTATCTCGAGGCGGCGCGGCGCGTGCTCGCCGAGAAGGATCATGCCTTCGTCGCCGAGGCGCTGACGCTGCCCTCCGAGACCTTCCTCGCGGAGCAACTCGAGGTGGTGGATCCCGAACCCCTGCATGAGGCGCGCGACAACCTGCGCCGGCACCTTGCCAAGGCGCTGCAGCCCGAACTCACCGCCGCCTATCGCAGCCTGCGGTCGGATGCGCCCTACTCGCCCGACCCGGCGTCCTCGGGCAAGCGCGCGCTGAAGAACCTTTGCCTGGGCTACCTGGCGGAGCTGGGCCTCTCAGCGCTCGCCGCCGAGCAGTTCCGGCGCGCCGACAACATGACCGACGCCATGGCCGCGCTCTCCTGCCTCGCCAATGCCGATTGCCCGGAGCGCGAGCCGGCGCTGCAGGCGTTCTACGACAAGTGGCAGGACGAACCCCTGGTGGTGGACAAGTGGCTGATGGTGCAGGCCACTTCGCGCCTGCCCGGCACGCTCGCGCGCGTGCAACAGCTGCTCGGGCACCCGGCGTTCGACCTCAAGGTGCCGAACAAGGTGTACTCGCTGGTGCGCGCGTTCAGCGCCAACCACGTGCGTTTCCACGCCGCGGACGGATCGGGCTACGAATTCCTCGCCGAACGCGTCCTGGAGCTGGACCGTCTCAACCCGCAGGTCGCTGCGCGCATGACGCGCGGATTCGACCGCTGGAAGCGGTTCGACGCCGCACGGCAGGCGCGCGCGCGGCGCCAACTCGAGCGCATCCGCGACGCCGAGGGGCTGTCGCGCGACGTCGCCGAGATCGTCACCAAGTCCCTCGCCTGAGCGACGCGCATGGCCACGCCCGTCCTCGTGGTCTTTGCGGTGGTGTACCTGGGGATGATCCTGGGCGGGCTGCCGTTCCTGCAGCTGGACCGCGCCGGCATCGCGCTGCTGGGCGCCATCGCCATCGTCGGCCTGGGAGTACTGACACCGGAACAGGCGGCGCAGTCCGTCCACCTGCCGACGCTGCTGCTGCTGTTTTCCTTCATGGTGATCTCGGCGCAGATGCGCCTCGGCGGCTTCTACACGCGCGTCACGCTGCAGATCGCGGATCTGCCCCTGTCGCCGCCGGCGCTGCTTGCCGCGCTGATCGCGGCGGTGGGCACGCTCTCCGCCTTCTTCAGCAACGACGTCATCTGCCTGGCGATCGCGCCCGTGCTCGCGGATGCCTGCCTGCAGCGCCGGCTCGATCCGGTGCCCTACCTGCTCGGGCTCGCCTGCGCCGCAAACGTGGGATCGGCCGCCACGCTGATCGGCAACCCGCAGAACATGCTCATCGGCCAGGTGCTCGGCCTGTCTTTTGCGGGTTACTTTCTCGAGGCCGTCGTGCCGGTGCTGCTGGGCCTGGGCGCCACCTGGGCGGTGCTTGCCTGGCAGACGCGGGGCCGCTGGACCACCGTGCTGAACGACCCGCCGCCCGAGCGCCGGCAGGACTACGCGGTCTACGACCGCTGGCAATCCGTGAAGGGCCTCGCGGTCGCCACCGCGCTGCTCGTCGTGTTCCTGCAAACCGACCTGCCGCGCGAGGTGGCGGCGCTCGTCGGCGCGGCGCTGCTGCTCACGAGCCGCAAGCTCCAGTCGTACAAGATGCTCGGCCTGGTCGACTGGAGCCTGCTGGTCCTGTTCATCGGGCTGTTCGTCGTCAACCATGCGCTGGCGCAGACCGGGCTCACGCAGCAGGCCATGCGGGACCTCGCCGCGGCCGGCGTGCACCTGTCCGAGCCGGCGCCGTTTTTCCTCGCTACGCTCCTGCTCTCCAACATCGTGTCGAACGTGCCGGCAGTGATGCTCCTGCTGCCCGCGGCCACAGAGCCGTTCTCGGGGCCGATGCTGGCGCTGGTGAGCACGCTGGCCGGCAACCTGCTGATCGTGGGCTCGATCGCCAACATCATCGTGGTGAACGCCGCGGCGCGTCAGGGCATTGCGATAGACTGGCGGCGCCATGCCCGCGCCGGCGTGCCGGTCACGCTGCTGACGCTGGCGATCACGGCGGCCTGGTTCGCGTTGAGGCATTAAATGGGGTCTGTCCCTATTTTCTTGTTTTGCGCTGCACGCGCTCATCGAATTTGGCGACGTTGACCACCACGCGCTCGTGCGTGCCGTCGCCGATGAGTTCCTTTTCGTCGCGCGCCTCGACGCGAAAGCGCACTGTCCTGCCCTCCACCGCCACTACCTCGGCGCTCGCGGTGACGCGCATGCCCACCGGCGTCGCGGCGATGTGGCGCACGTTCAGGATCGTGCCAAGGCTCTGATGCCCCGGCGGCAGCAGGCGCTCGACCGCCTCGAGCGCCGCCGCCTCGAACAGGTTGATCATCACCGGCGTGGCGAGCACGCGCACGCGCCCGCTGCCGACACGCGGCGCGGTATGCTCCTCCCCAACCACCAGCACAGCGTTGCCCTTCAGGCCCGGCTTTAGCGTGTCCATGTGCAGGCTATGATAGCCGCATGAACCCGCGCATCGTGATCGTGGGCTGCGGTTTCGGCGGCCTGTTCGCCGCGCGCGCGCTGCGCAAGGCGCCGGTCGAGGTCACCGTGGTCGATCGCACCAACCACCACCTGTTCCAGCCGCTGCTCTACCAGGTGGCGACCGCCGGGCTCGCCGCGCCCGCGATCGCCGAGCCGATCCGGCGCATCTTCGCCCGACAGAAAAACGCCACCGTGCTCTACGGCGAAGCGCAGCGCGTGGACGTCGCCGAGCGCAAGGTCATCCTCGAGAACGGTGATACGCTGCCCTACGAGCGCCTGATTCTCGCCACCGGCGCCACCGACAGTTACTTCGGCCACGACGAGTGGCGCGAGCACGCCCCGGGGCTGAAGACGCTGGAGGACGCTTTCGATATCCGCAGGCGCGTTCTGCTCGCCTTCGAGCATGCCGAGCGCGAGCCGGACCCGGTCAGGCGCGCCGCCTGGCTCAGCTTCGTGGTGATCGGCGCCGGCGCCACCGGCGTGGAAATGGCCGGGATGCTGGCCGAAATCGCGCGCCACACGCTCAAGGGCGAGTTCCGGCGCTTCGACCCGCGCATTGCGCGCGTCATGCTGGTCGAGGCGGCCGAGCGCGTGCTCCCGCCTTACACACCCGACCTGTCCGAGAAGGCGCGCCTGCAGCTCGAGCGGATCGGCGTCACGGTGTGGCTCGGCCGGCGCGTCACCGGCATCGACGCCCAAGGCGTGCACCTCGGCGGCGACCGGCTGGAGGCGAACACCGTCGTCTGGTGCGCGGGCGTCGCGGCCACGCCGATCGGCGCCACGCTGGGCGTGCCGCTCGATCGCGCCGGACGCGTCATCGTCGAGCCCGATCTCTCGGTGCCGGGTCATCCGGAAGTGCAGGTGGTGGGGGATCTCGCGCTGCTGCAATCGCACCGGCCGCCCGTCCCGGGCGTCGCGCCGGCGGCCAAGCAGATGGGCCGGCACGCGGCGCACAATATCCTGGCTTCCCTGGCCGGCAAACCGACGCGCCCGTATCGCTACCGCGACTACGGGCAGCTCGCCACCATCGGCAGGAGTTCCGCGGTGGCGATGTTCGGCAGGGTCCACGTCTGGGGCTGGCTCGCCTGGATCGCCTGGCTCACCGCGCACATTTACTTCCTCATCGGCTTCCGCAACCGCCTGGTGGTGCTGATCGACTGGGCCTGGGCCTACTGGACCTTCG
>CAZOSA010000182.1:0-4407 GCA_964582155.1 uncultured Enterobacteriaceae bacterium
GGTGATGCGGGGCTCTCGTACTACGAGCCTGCGCCATATCTGTTTGTCGCGGTGACCAAGGAGTGTGTTTCAAGTGCGACTGTAGTTTCATTGCCGGGCGTGAAGAGGGCGGTTAAGTTTGGTCGCGGATATGGGTCGGCAGATCTCTCGGTCGCATTGGACAACGGCATGCTCAAAAGTGCCGGCCAGAAAACAGATACGAAGGTGCCGGAAACAATAACGTCTTTCGCTGCTCTAGGCACGGCGATGGCAGCCATGTCCGTAGAGAAAGGCGCGAAGCAGCTGGTTTGCGTGCCTAGCGCGGTTCTGTATCCGGTCAAGAACGGCGTGCCAGATTTGAGTTCGCCGTATCAATTTCTCGTTGACAACAAAGTCATCGACCTGGGGGGCGGAGGCAAGTAGGTTGCTGCATGAAACCTCGAATTACTGTCATTACCGTTGGCGTGGACGACCTGGAGAGGGCGCTCAGGTTTTATCGTGATGGCCTTGGCTTGGAGACTGAAGGCATTGTCGGCAAGGAGTTTGAACACGGAGCAGTGGCCTTCTTTGACCTGCAGGCCGGATTGAAGCTTGCGATTTGGCCACGCAAGAGCATTTCCCATGATTCGGGTATTGCGCAGAGCAGTCCGAGCCCCACCGATCTCACCCTCGGTCATAACGTCTCGTCAAAAGCCGAAGTCGACGCGGTCATGCAGCATGCCCGGAATGCAGGTGCCGTTATCGTGAAGCCTGCTCACGACACCTTCTGGGGCGGTTACGCCGGCTACTTTCAAGATCCCGATCAGCATCTGTGGGAGGTCGTCTGGAATCCGCAGTGGGCGATCCGGAATTGGGCGAAGCCGTTCACCAGCGTCACCGTGGCCTTTCTCGCCGTGATCGCCCTGGTTCAACTGCTGCGCTTCATCCTCGGCTGGGAGGTCCTGCTCAATGGCGTGACAGTTCCGGTCTGGGCGAGCGGATTCGCCTGCGTGATTGCAGCGGGGCTGGCCGTGATGCTGTGGCGGGAAATGCGCTAGCGCGCGCGCAGCAGGCGCGAGGCCTTCGCCACGTCCTTCGGCCTCACCCAGAACATCGCGCCGTAGCGGCGCTTACCCGCAGTGACGGCGCTCAGCGCCACCAGGCTGATTTTCGCCTTGGCCAGCTTGCCAAGGATCTGCGTCAGCGCGCCGACGCGGTCGTCGCCCTGCGCGAGGAACACGGTTTTCCTCGCCGAGATCTTCAGCTTCGCCTTCCTCGCCGCCTTGGCGAACTTCGCGCTGTCCTGCGGCACGAAGTCCACCTGCGCGCCGCCGCCCTCGGGAAAGCCGGTGAAGGCAAGCAGGTTGACCTTCGCCGCCTTCAGTGCGGCGAGCAGCTGCGCGCCCGAACCGGGGCGCTGCGGGACCTTCATGGAGTAGTAAGAAGCCTTGCGCACGCTGGCCATGGTTCCTCCTTGGGATGGCGATGCAGCCCTATAATTCTGCGCTTCCCATGGGCCACCGGCTATCCAGAATCACCACCCGTACCGGCGACGCCGGCGACACCGGCCTGGGCGACGGGGCGCGCGTGGCAAAGGACAGCCCGCGCATCCAGGCGCTCGGCGACATCGACGAGCTCAATTCCTGCCTCGGCCTGCTGCTCTCGGAGAAGCTACCGGGGCCGGTGCGTGTCGCGCTGCTGCAGGTGCAGCACGACCTGTTCGACCTCGGCGGCGAGGTCTGCATCCCGGGCCACACCATGATCACTGAAGCCCACGTCACGCGGCTGGAAGCCCTGACGCAGGCGCACAACGCAAAGCTACAGCCCCTGAAGGAATTCATCCTCCCGGGCGGCACGCGCGCCGCGGCCGCGGCGCACCTCGCGCGCACCGTGTGCCGGCGCGCCGAGCGCAGTCTCGTCGCCTTGGGCCGGGGCGAAGCCGTCAATGAGCGCGCCCGGCAGTACGTCAACCGCCTCTCCGACCTGCTCTTCGTCCTCGGCCGGGCCCTGAACCGCGCCGGCAGGCGCGGCGATGTGCTCTGGAAGCACGAACGCAAGAAAAGGTGAACATGCGCCCCGCCGCCCTGTTCGCCCTCCTGCTGCTGCCCCTCGCGGCTCTTGCGCACGACGACCAGGAGCCACTGTTCAACCTGGTGAGCCTTGCCGCGCAGGCCGAGCGCGAGGTGCCGAACGACCTGCTGGTCGCCGTGCTCGCCGCCGAAGCCGAGGGCGCGGACCCAGCCAAGCTCGCCCAGGAGGTCAACGGGAAGATGAAGCGCGCGCTCGAGCTCGCCAAGAGCGAGCGCGCCGTGCGCGTGCGTTCCGGCGCCTACCAGACCTGGCCGGTGACCGAAAAGGGGCGCATCACGCGCTGGCGCGTGCGCCAGGAGTTGCGCCTGGAATCCACGGACTTCGCCGCCGCCGCGGAACTGATCGGCAAGCTGCAAGGCCGCCTGGTGCTGTCCAGCCTCGCGCTGACGGTGTCGAACGAAACGCGGCGCCAGGCCGAGAGCTCGCTCACCGCGGAGGCGATCGCCGCGTTCGAGGAGCGCGCGCGCGTGGTGCGCGACGCGATGAAGGCGAAGGGCTACCGCGTGCGCGACCTGCAGATCGGCGGCGGCGGCCCGCCGTCCCCGCAAATGGTCGGAGTGCGCAGCAGGGCCATGCAGACCTCGGCGCCCGCCGTGGAACCGGGCACATCGCATATTGTTATCACTGCGTCCGGTACCCTCCAGTTGCAGCAATAGCGCGCACGCGGCCGTTTAGAATCCATTCCATGCCCCCCAGCGCCCCCGCCGTGAAAGCGCTCGTTTTCGACGTGTTCGGCACCGTCGTGGACTGGCGCGGCTCCCTCATCCGTGAAGGCAAGCTGCTGGGCCGCAGGAAAAGACTCAAGGTGGATTGGGCCGCGTTCGCCGACGCGTGGCGCGCGGGCTACCGTCCGGCCATGGCGCGCGTGCGCTCGGGCGATCTGCCGTGGACCAGGATCGACGACCTGCACCGCCTGATCCTCGACGACCTGCTGGTGCAGTTCTCCATTCGCGGCCTGTCCGAGGAGGAAATCGACCACTTGAACCGCGCCTGGCACCGCCTCAGGCCCTGGCCGGACGCGCGGCCCGGCCTGGCCAAGCTCAAGCGCCGGCACGTGATCGCCACGCTCTCCAACGGCAACGTATCGCTGCTGACGAACATGGCCAAGCACGCCGGCCTGCCCTGGGACTGCATCCTCTCGGCCGAGTTGGTGCGCCACTACAAACCCGACCCGCAGGCCTACCTTGGCGCCGCGGATCTGCTGGGCGTCAAACCGCAGGAGCTGATGATGGTGGCGGCGCACAAGGACGACCTGCACGCGGCGCGCGCCTGCGGGCTCAAAACCGCCTACGTGCCGCGCCCGCGCGAATACGGCCCGGCGGTGAAGGCGGACTTCGCTCGCGAACCCGCCTTCGACATTCACGCGCGCGATTTCAACGATCTCGCCAGGCGGCTTGCACGCTGATGGCCAAGCGCAAGAAGACCGCCGCGCCGCGCCATCGCCTGCTGATCGTCGACGACGAGGAGTCCACGCGCCTGCTGATCGCGCACCTGCTCACCACCGGCATGAAGGTCGAGGCGCAGCTCGCCGGCACCTGCGAACAGGCGCTGCGCCTGGCCGGCGACTACGCCTACGATGCGATCCTGCTCGACCTGCTGATGCCGGGGATCGGGGGCTACGAATTGCTCAAGGAGATCCGCCGCGCCTCGGCCAACACGGCGACGCCGGTCATGATCATTTCGATGCTGTCGGACCAGGAGGCCAACGACCGCTGCATCGCGGCGGGCGCCGACGGCTTCCTGGTGAAGCCGGTCGAGCGGCGCGCGCTGGTTTACGCGGTGAAGGCGCTGCTCGCCGGGCGCGGCAAGCCCAAGACCAAGGCCAATTGAGGGGAGGAACGATGGCACAGATCAGGATCGGCAACGTGGAGGCCCTGGGCAAGCCGCTCGGCCAGTACTCGCACCTCACGCGCGTCACGAACGCGTCGGAAACGCTCTATATCGCCGGCATGCTGGCCCCGGGCGAGGACTTCGATACCCAGTGCGCGGGGGTGTTCCGGCAGATCGAGACCGCGCTCAAGTCAGCGGGCGCCGGCTGGGGCAGCGTGGCGCAGTTCACCACCTATCTGGTGCACTCGCAGGACATCCCGAAATTCATGGCCTGGCGGCTGCGCGAGTTCCCGAAGATGTTCCCGGACGGGAAATACCCGCCGAACACGCTGCTGGTCATCGACCGGCTGGTCGGCGAGCAGTACCTGATCGAGGTCCAGACCATCGCCGTTCTTTAGGCCTCCTCGACGAACACCTCTTCGCGCTTCCTGCGGATGTTGGGCAGGGCGACGATCGCCAGCAGGATGATGGCGACGACGAGGAAGCTGGCGCTGATCGGCTTCTGGAAGAACACCAGCGCGTCGCCGC
>CAZOSA010000183.1:0-4378 GCA_964582155.1 uncultured Enterobacteriaceae bacterium
GGCCGCTGCTGCTCGCCCGCGGCGCCTGCTGCGGCTCGGCGACCGATGCCATCTCGTAGCGCTGGCGGGCGCGCACCGGTGCGGCGGACACGACCGTGCCGTCATTGGTGTAGCGCGCGCGCGGCGGCAGGCTGGCCGCGCTCTCCAGCGCGAACAGCCAGGTGCGGTTGTGCGGTTCCAGCGTCACCACGTAGTCGTAGCGCCCCGCGCCTTCCGGCGGCTCGAACGGCGCGACCCAGCCCGGGCCCATGCGCCACGTGCGGCCGTCGAAGTCCCACAGCACCGGCCCGCGCCAGTAGCGCTGCCGCGGCGCGGGCGGTGCGCCCTGGAACTCGGCGCGGAACGCAATGGCGTCGGATTGCGCCAGCTCCGAGATGTTGCCCGGGGACATGGTGTCGGAGAGCCCGGTCATGGCGGCGTACGCGTCCTGTGGTACCCCCCATAGCGGGCCCTGCACGCGCGGGAACAGGAGGAACAGCACCAGCGCGGCCGGCGCCGCATGCGCGAGCAGCAGACCGGCGGTGCGCAGGTTGGCGCGCATGGGCCGCTGCGGTGCGCTCAGCCCGACCAGCGTGGCGGTCACCGCGAGCAGCGCGACCCCCATGAGAAGCGCGGTGGGGATACCCTGCGAGTACAGCAGGTTGGTCATCACCAGGAAGTAGCACAGGAACGCCGCCACCGCAGCGTCGCGATGCGTGCGCAACTCGAGCATCTTCAAACCCGAAAACAGCGCCAGCAGCACGATGCCCGAGGTGCGTCCAAACAGCGTGCGGTACTCCAGATACACCACGCCGATCGCCAGCGCCGCGACTGCGAGGACCACCAACAGCGGCGGCAAGGCCGAGCGCGCAACGGCGATCTGCGCGCGCCAGGCATAAAGGACGAGCACCAGCAGCGTCAGCCACCAGGGCATGCGCAGCGCGTGCGGCGCGGTGACCAGCAGCAGCGAAATCAGCAGCCAGGCGAGATCGCGCGGGGCGATGGCACGCTGTTCGGGCGCCAGCGGGTGCGCGGCCCTCATGCGCCCTCGTGCAAGGCCAGCGCCTGCAGGCAGGCGCCGCAGTGCGCCTCGCCGCGGTCGGGCACGATCTCGACTCCCGGCAGGCGCAGGCCATAGCGCGCGTCGGCTTGCTCGGCGGCCAGCACCCATCCGGCGAGGCGCGACAGGCGCTGCTCGGCATCGAGCGCGGGCAGTAAGGACCAGTCCAGCCACAGCTCGGCGCCAGCTGCGCCGCTGAACTGCTTGGTGAGCATGTTGTCCGAGCGTGCCACCGCCTTCCACGCCACGTGGCGCGGGGGATCCTGCGGCTGGTAGCCGCGCAGGCCCGAAAAGTCTTCGTTGCCCTGCGCGTGCGCGCGCGCGGAGCCTGCGGCACTGTCCGGCAACGGCGCGGGCAGCGGCGCGCGCTCGGGGCGCGGGTAGACGAGGCAGCGCACGTCAGGCTCGACGTAGCTCCAGGCGCGGAACAGGCCCAGCGGGAAGCGCGTCTCGAGCATCACGCGGGTAAGCGCGAACCAGCCGCGCCTCCCGGTCGGCGCCGCCAGCACGGCCTCGCCGACCCGGCCCGCCGGCAGGTCGAGGACCAGCTGGGCGCCGCTTTGCTGGTGGCGCACCAGCAGCGCGGGGCGGTCGTAGCGTGCGCGGTTGTCCAGGTACAGCCGGAATTGCGCCGCTTCGCCCGCAAACACCGGTTCGGCGCGACCCGTGCTCACCGACAGGCGCGCCAGATTGCGCGTAGTGTGCACCATCGCAACCAGTCCCAGGCCGGCCAGCAGGAAGGTGAGGGCAAAGCCCAATTGCAAAGCATAGTTGATCGAACCGACGAGCAGGATGCCGAGCGTCGCGGCGTAGAACCACCCCAGGCGCGTCGGCAGGATGTAGACGCGCCGGTGGCCGAGCACCACAGTGCCGCGCTCCGGCGCTGCGTAGCCGTAGAACCAGTTGCGCAACCGGGGAGCGGCGAGCAGCGCGCGGATCATGTCAGCTTGTGGCTCCCTGGTAGCCCCAGCGCACCTTCCATGCCGCCAGCACGGCGCGCGGGTAATCCAGCATTCCCAGGCTGCCGTTGTAGCGCCCGAGCGCGCGGAAATAGTCGCCCTTCTCCATGTCCAGATAGTGCCGCAGGATCACGCAGCCGTAACGCAGGTTGGTCCTCAGGTGAAACAGGTTGTGGTGGCGCGTACCGACCAGTTTGGTCCAGAACGGCATGACCTGCATGTAGCCGCGAGCCCCCGCCCTGGATACCGCGTATTTGCGAAAGTTGCTTTCCACTTCGATCACGCCCAGCACCAGCTGCGGATCCAGACCCGCGCGCTGCGCTTCGAAATGGATCGTGCGCAGCAGTTCGAGTCGCTGCTGGCGGTCGGCGATGCGCTTTTCCAGGCGCCGCGACATCTCGAAGATCCACTTGTGCCCCTCGGCGCGGTCGCGAAACAGCAGATCGGGAACCGACTTGTCCGCGATCGCCGCGGACAGCCGGCCGCGCACACTCTCGGCGAGGGGTTCATAGGTCTGCGCGCCCGCGTGAGCCGCGCTCGGGGCTGACAGGGCGGCGGCGAAGACTGCGGCCAGGACGCTGGCGCGCATCATGCGGCCGCGAGGCGCTCCTTGAGAAAGCCGACCGCCTGCGCGAGCGGCACTACCTGCGCCTGCGCAGCGAGCCGCGACTTGTACTCCGCCTGCGCGGCGGCGAGGCCGCGCTCGGAAAGCACGATGCGATGCGGGATCCCGATCAGGTCCATGTCCGCGAACAGAACGCCCGGGCGCTCGTCGCGGTCATCCATCAGCACGTCGACGCCTGCGGCCTGCAAGTCCGCGTAGAGCCGGTCTGCGGCGGCGCGCACCTTGTCGTTCTTGGCGTAGGCGATGGGCACCAGGCAGGCGGAGAACGGAGCCAGCGGTGCCGGCAGCAGGATGCCGCGCTCGTCGTGCCCCTGCTCGATCGCGGCCGCCACGACGCGCGTCACGCCGATGCCGTAGCAGCCCATTTCCATGAACCGGGAGGCGCCCTTTTCATCGAGTACCGTGGCCTTGAGCGCCTCGGAGTACTTGGTGCGCAGCTGAAAAATGTGGCCCACCTCGATGCCGCGCTGGATCCTGAGGCTGCCTTTGCCGTCGGGGCTGGGATCGCCGTCCATGACGTTTCTGATGTCGGCGACGAGTGATGGTTCCGGCAAGTCCCGACCCCAGTTCACGCCGGCGAGGTGGAAACCCTCTTCGTTCGCCCCGCACATGAAGTCGCTCATGGCGGCGACCGTCCGGTCGGAGACGATACGTATGTCGCGCGCGTCCACCGGACCGATATAGCCGGGTTTGCAGTTCATCGCGCGAGCGATCTCGGCTTCGCTGGCAAAGCGGAACTGGCCGATCGTCTTCTGCGTCTTGACTTCGTTGAGATCATGATCGCCACGCACGAGCAGCAGGCAGAACCGGTCGCCCTGCATGACGGCGAGCGCCTTGAGCGCGCGTTGCAGCGGCAACTTGAGCAGCGCGGCGACCTCCTCGCATCGCGTCCTGCCCGGGGTGGGGATCTTGCGCATGGCCTCGCCGGCAGCCGGGCGCGGTGCGGCCGGGGCCAGCGCTTCGGCCAGTTCGACGTTGGCGGCGTAGTCGGAATCGGGGCAATAGGCGATCGCGTCTTCGCCGGAATCGGCCAGTACCTGGAACTCGTGCGAACCGGTGCCGCCGATGGCGCCCGTGTCAGCCGCCACGGCGCGAAACTTCAGGCCCAGGCGGGAGAAGATGCGCGTGTAGGTGTCGTACATGCTGCGGTATTCGCGTTCCAGGCCGGCAAGGTCGGTGTGGAACGAATAGCCGTCCTTCATCACGAACTCGCGCGCGCGCATCACGCCGAAGCGCGGACGGCGCTCGTCGCGGAACTTGGTCTGGATCTGGTAGAAGTGCACCGGCAACTGGCGATAGCTCTGCAGCTCGCTGCGCGCCAGGTCGGTGATTACCTCTTCGGAGGTCGGCTGGATCAGGAAATCGCGTTCATGCCGGTCCTTGAAGCGCAGCAGTTCGGGCCCGTAGGATTGCCAGCGGCCGGATTCCTGCCACAGTTCGGCCGGCTGAACCGCCGGCATCAGCAGCTCGATGGCGCCCGCGCGGTTCATCTCCTCGCGCACCACCGCCTCGACCTTGCGCAGCACGCGCACGCCCAGCGGCAGCCAGGTGTAGATGCCGGCGGCCAGACGGCGGATGTAGCCCGCGCGGATCATCAGCTGGTGGCTGACGAGCTCCGCGTCGGCGGGCGCCTCCTTGATCGTGCCGAGGTGGAATCGGGATGTGCGCATCGGTCGGGCGCCGCGTTGTGTTTGTGGTGCGCCTGTGAAAAAATGCGAGGGAATTCTAACTTAGGTGGTGTGGCCATGCTCGACC
>CAZOSA010000184.1:0-4355 GCA_964582155.1 uncultured Enterobacteriaceae bacterium
TTGACGCCGAGCCCTTTTTCGTACACGGCCACGGGCGGCCCTAGAAGGTGCGGATACCCGAAAACTGGTCCGGCACCTCGTGGCGATTTCCGGCGTCGTCGTACCAGTAGAGCTTGCCGCTCTCTTCGCCCTTCGTCAATTGGAGTGCCGTAGAATTTCACGGTCTCCATGCCTGTGACCTTCGACGGCAAGCTCGTAGTGGCGATTTCCTCGCGGGCCCTCTTCGACTTCGAGGAGGAGAACCGCGTGTTCGAGCGTGACGGCGAGGACGCCTACGTCGCGCTGCAGCTCGGGCGCATCGACGTGCCTGCAAAGCAAGGCGTCGCCTTCCCTCTGGTGAAGAAGCTCCTTGCCTTCAACACGCCAGACGCGCAGCGCGTGGAAGTGGTGATCCTTTCCAAGAACGACCCGGTGAGCGGCTTGCGCGTGTTTCGCTCTGCGCAGCGCGCCGGACTGCAAGTGGAACGCGGCGTGTTTACCCGCGGCCGCCACCCCTACCGCTACCTGGATGCGCTGCGCGCGAACCTGTTCCTGTCGGCCAACGAGCAGGATGTGATGAGCGCGCTCGACGCGAAGATCCCGGCGGCGCGCGTGGTGCCGGAATCGGCGCAGGCGGCGGGCCGGCACCAAAACGAGGTGCGCATCGCCTTCGACGGCGACGCGGTGCTCTTTTCCGACGAGGCGGAACGCGTCTACCAGCAAGACGGCCTGGAAGCTTTCACGCGGCACGAAACGGCACGCGTCGATACGCCGCTGCCCCCCGGCCCGTTCAAGCCGCTGCTGGAAGCCCTGCACCGGCTGCAGACCGCGGGCACCAGCATGAAGCTGCGCACCGCGCTGGTCACCGCGCGCAGCGCGCCGGCGCATGAGCGCGCGGTGAAAACCCTCATGCACTGGAAGATCGCGGTGGACGAAGCGCTGTTTCTCGGGGGACTCGACAAGGGCGAATTTCTCAAGGCCTTCGAGCCCGATTTCTACTTCGATGATCAGCGCGGCCACGTCGAGTCCGCCGGCAGGCACGTCGCCACCGGGCACGTACCGTTCGGCATTGCGGGAAGGAAACCCGGATGAAACGACTTAAATACGCAGTTTATGCCCTGCTGATTCTGGTGGTGCTGCTCGGCACCGGCGCGGCGATTCTGGCGCTCACCTTCGACCCCAACCGCTACAAGGGCGAGGTGGAGAGGCTGGTCAAGGAGCGCACCGGCCGCACGCTTAAATTCCACGGCGACGTGAAGCTCGCGTTCTGGCCCTCGCTCGGCGCCTCGGTGGGCAAGGTGGCGCTGTCGCGGCGCGCGAGCGAGCACGATTTCGCCGCCTTCGATTCGGCCCATGTTTCGGTGCGCGTGCAGCCGCTGCTGCACGGCGAAGTGCTGGTCGACCAGGTGCGCATCGCGGGCCTCAAGGTGAGCGTGATCCGCGCCAAGGGCGGCAAGTTCGACTACGAGGACCTGCTCGGGGCTGCAGGCGTAAACAAACCCGCCGCGGCCCCCGCCCAGCCGGCGAAGGTGAAGTTCGACGTCGCGGGCATCCGCCTGGAGAACGCCACGATCGCCTACAAGGACGAAGGCAGCGGCCAGACGCTGGAAGTTGCGCACCTGGAATTGCGCACCGGCCGCATCGTCGAGGACGTGCCGGGCAAGCTCAGCCTCGGCGCGCAGCTGAAGGGCAAGCAGCCGTTGGTGGACGCCAAGGTGGCGCTGGAAGCCGGCTACCGCTTCAGCCTCGCGCGCCAGGAATACGCGCTCAACGGCATGAAGCTCAAGGTGGAAGGGACGGCGGCACAGTTCAGCCGACTCGCGCTCGCACTGTCCGGCGACGTGCGTGCCGACGTGGCGAAGGAGAGCGTGAGCGCCGAGCTCACCGCGAAGTTCGACGAGACGACGATCAAGGGGAAGGCCGCCATGGCGAAGTTCGACACGCCCCACTACACCTTCGACGTCGACGTGGACCAGCTGAACCTCGATCGCTACCTGGCTGCGAGTCCCAAGGCCAAGCCGGCGGCGGGGGCGAACGCGAAGGTCGACGTCGATGTTCCCATCGACCTGAGCGGGCTCAAGGGCTTGCGCGCGGACGGCAATCTGGGCGTCGGCGCGTTGCAGGTGCAGGGCCTCAAGCTCGCGGACCTGAAAGCCGTGTTGCGCGCGGCCGAAGGACGCGCCGACCTGGCTCCCCATTCGGCGAAGCTCTACGGCGGCACGCTGCAGGGCGCATTGACGCTCAACGCGAACGGCAACCGCGCGGCGCTGAAGGAGACGCTCGCCAACGTGGCCATCGGCCCGCTGCTGAAGGATGTGATGGGGCGCGACGCGCTAGAGGGGCGCGGCAACGTGGTGCTTGACGTGACGGCCGCGGGCGCGACGGTCAACGCGATGAAAAAGCAGCTGGCGGGCACCGCGCACGTCGCGCTGCGCGACGGCGCGGTGAAAGGCTTCAACCTGACGGAAGCGCTGCGCAAATCCAGGGCCGCCTTCGGCTCCAGGTCGGCGCAGCAGCAGGCCGCGGACACCTCGCAGCGCACGGACTTCTCCGAGATGACGGCGAGTTTCGTGATCAAGGGCGGCGTGGCGCGCAACGACGACCTCAACGTGAAGGCGCCGCTGGTACGCCTCGGCGGCGCGGGGGACATCGACATTGGCAATTCGCAGCTCAACTACGTCGCCAGGGCGACGGTGGTGGCGACAGCAAGAGGCCAGGGGGGCGCGGACCTGGAGCACCTCGCCGGGCTCACGGTGCCGGTGAAGCTCACCGGGCCGTTCGACGCGCCGAAGTACGAAATCGACTACCGCGCGCTCGCCGAGGGCGTCGCCAAGGCGAAAGTGACGGAAAAGTTGAAGGACAAGCTGCGCGATCTGCTCAGGCGCTGAGGCGCCGTTCCTGCACCGCGTGGCAGGCCACGGCCGCCGTGCCTTGGACAAGCAACTGCGGGCGCTCCCTGCGGCACCGGTCGTTGGCGTGCGGGCAGCGCGGGTGGAAGGCGCAGCCCGTGGGCGGCGCGAGCGGGTTGGGCACCTCGCCCGCGACCGGCGTGCGCGGCCTGCCGCTCATCTGCAGGTCGGGAATCGCATCCAACAGCATGCGCGTGTACGGATGCCTGGGCGCGGCGAACAGACTGTCGGCCCCGGCCAGCTCGACCAGGCGCCCCAGGTACATCACGCCGACGCGATCGGCGATGTGCGACACCACCGCGAGATTGTGCGAGATGAACAGGTACGTAAGGCCGAGGCGTGCCTGCAATTCGGTCATCAGGTTGAGGATTTGCGCCTGCACCGAGACGTCGAGCGCCGAGGTGGGCTCGTCGCACACCAGGAATTCCGGATTGCCGCACAGTGCGCGCGCGATCGAAATGCGTTGTCGCTGTCCGCCCGAGAATTCGTGCGGGTATTTCTCGCCGTCTTCGGGCGACAAGCCCACCTGGCGCAGCAGTTCGGCGACGCGCTCGCGCCGCGCCGCAACGCTGGCGGCGAGGCCGAGCACGCGGATCGGCTCGGCGACGATGTCGCGTACGCGCCAGCGCGGGTTGAGGCTCGCGTAGGGATCCTGGAAGATCATCTGCATGCGCCGGCGCAGGGCGGCCGCGTCGGTGCGCGGCGCGGCAAGGTCCAGGCCGTCGAACTCGATGCGTCCGCGCGACAGCGCGTACAGGCCGACGATCAGGCGGGCGACGGTGGACTTGCCGCAGCCCGATTCGCCCACCAGCGCCAGCGTCTCGCCTTTGCTCACGTCGAAGGACACGTCCTCCACCGCGCGCAGCAGCTGGCGCGGCGCACCCTCGAGCACGCGGTTGAGCCACGGCTTGGAGACGTCGAAGTCCCTGCCGACCTCGATCAACCGCACCAAGGGGCGGTTATCGAGGTCCGTTGGCATAGAGCCAGCAAGAAACGAGCGCATTGCCGACCGGCAGCGGCTCCGGACGCTCGGCGAAACAGCGCTCGAAACGCTTCGGGCAGCGCGGACTGAAGGCGCAGCCGGGCGGGATGGCGTTCAGCCGCGGCATGGCGCCGTCGATCTGCACCAGGCGCGTGTGGCGCTTCACCACGCCGATTTTGGGGATCGAGCCCATCAGCCCGGCGGTGTAGGGGTGGCGCGGCTGGTGGATCACCTCGCGCACCGGCCCGAGTTCGGCCAGGCGCCCGGCGTACATCACCGCGACGCGGTCCGCCGTCTCCGCGATCACTCCCATGTCGTGCGTGATCAGCATCACCGCGGTGCCGTGCTCGCGCGCGAGGCGCTTGAGCAGCGCGATGATCTGGGCCTGGATCGAAACATCGAGCGCCGTGGTGGGCTCGTCCGCGACGATCAGGCGCGGCGCGGCGCACAGGGCGAGCGCGATCACCACGCGCTGGCGCATGCCG
>CAZOSA010000185.1:0-1794 GCA_964582155.1 uncultured Enterobacteriaceae bacterium
CGACCCCGGGATGTTCGGCAAGGCTATACCTCGGCGTATTTCTTCTCGAAGGCCCAGATTTCCGCAAAACCCGCGAGCCGGTGCATTTCATGGATATCGAACATCGGAATCCGGGCGCCCATCAGGCTGCCGTGCTCGCGCAGGTAGGTGCACACCGCCTTCATGGACGCGCATGCCGCGGCCATCAGGGCGGCCGGGTAGATGGCGATATCGAAGCCATAGCCCTTCAGCGTCTCGGCGGACAGGATCGGTGATTTGCCGCCGGCCGGTACCATGTTCGCAAACAGCCGGGCGTCGATTTCCTGGCCGATGCGCCGGAATTCGTCTTCCGATTCCGGTGCCTCGATGAACACCACGTCGGCGCCGGCTTGCGCGAACGCCTTGCCCCGTTTGATGGCCTCGTCCAGGCCCTCGGCAGCGCGGCAATCGGTGCGCGCAATGATCAAAGTCGTATCCGATCGGCGGGAATGCACCGCGACGTCGATCTTCCTGAGCATGTCGGCCAGGGGAATCACCCGCTTGCCCGGCGTATGGCCGCACTTCTTGGGCATTTCCTGGTCTTCCATCTGGATGCCCTGGACGCCGGCCTCCTCGTAGCCGCGCACCGTGTGCCGGACGTTGAGCAATCCGCCGTATCCGGTATCGGCATCCGCAATCAGCGCAGTCCTGGTGCCCTGCGCGATGGTCCGCGCGCGCCCCACCATGTCGCTGTAGGTGGTGAGTCCGGCGTCTGCGAGTCCGAGGTGGGATGCGGAAATGCCGTAGCCCGTCATGTACAGGGCCTTGAAGCCCATGTCGTCCGCTATTCTTGCCGACAGCATTTCGAACACGCCCGGCGCGAGGATGAATTCGCCCGCTTCGAGCATCTTCTTGAGGGTAGGGGTGGCAGCCAAGGTATTCTCCTGTCGATTGCAGTGGCAAACTGGACTCATTATCGATTCTTATCGACTGACATGGCAATTCGCGGGGGCAACAGCCTGATGACACCGACCTATTCCACCCTGGCGTTACAGCGTGAAGGCGAGCACATCCTCGTCGTCACGCTCAACCGCCCCGAAGTGCTGAACGCCATCAGCACGCAGATGGGGCGCGACTGGCTGGATCTGTTCAACGGCCTGGCAGCCGACCCGGGCGATGTGCGCTGCATCGTGCTCACCGGCGCGGGCGAGCGCGCCTTTTGCGCGGGCGCCGACCTGAAGGAGCGCGATGGCATGTCGGTCGAGACCTGGCGCACCCAGCACGCGCAGTTCGAGCAGGCTTTCGTCGCGTTGCTGGAGTGCCCGGTGCCGATGATCGCGGCGGTGAACGGCCACGCCTACGGCGGGGGGCTGGAAACCGCGCTGTGCTGCGACTTCATCTACGCCAGCCGCAATGCGAAGCTCGCGCTCTCGGAACTGCGCCTGGGCATCATGCCGGGTGGCGCCGGCACGCAGAACCTCACGCGTGCGGTGGGCGAGCGGCGCGCGAAGGAGTTGATCCTGACGGCGCGCGCGATCACCGCGGAGGAGGGCGCCGCCTGGGGATTGGTGAACAAGGTGTGCGAGCCCGGCAAAACGCTCGCCGACGCGCTGGAGACGGCGCGGCAGATCGCGCAGAACGCCCCGCTCGCGGTGCGCCAGGCGAAGAAGTCCATCCACTACGGCCTGCAGATGGATCTCCTCACCGGCTACCGCTTCGAGATCGAGGCCTACAACCGCCTCGTCGACACCGAGGACAGAAGGGAAGGCGTGCGCGCCTTCAACGAGAAGCGCAAGCCTTCCTTCAAGGGCCGTTAGGCCGCTTTCTTCGCCCAGC
>CAZOSA010000185.1:1894-4338 GCA_964582155.1 uncultured Enterobacteriaceae bacterium
CTCGCTGGCCAGCAGCTGCTCGAGGTTCTCGCGCTCCTTGAGCGACAGCGCGATCAGCTGCTTGACGTCCTTGCGGTACGGAGCGCTGCGCACCAGAGCCGCCTCGTCGTAGAGCTGGAACGCTTCCGCCACGCGGCGCGCCTCCTCGGGCGAGCGCCCGAGGAGTTCCAGCGCTTGCTGCGCGGCACGCACCGCGGCGCCGAAGGTCTCGCGCACGCTGGGCACGCCCAGCGCCACGTAGTCGTAGGCGTCGGTGCGGCTGCGCGCCCGCGCCAGGATCTTCAGACCCGGGAAGTGCTGCCGCGCGACGCGCACCGCGAGCATCGCCGCCTCCGGATCGTCGATGGCGACCACCAGCAGTTGCGCACGCGCCGCGCCCGCGGCGCGCAGCAGGTCGAGGCGGGTGGCGTCGCCGTAGTAGGCCTTCCAGCCGAAGCGTCGCACTCGCTCGATCTGGGTGGAGTCGTGATCGATGACCGTGGCGTTGATGTGCAGGGTGCGCAGCACGCGCGTCACCACCTGGCCGAAGCGGCCGAAGCCGGCGACGATGACGGGGTTCTGCTCGTCGATGGAGTCGGCCGGACGCGGCGCGGTGCGCGTGAAGCGCGGCGCGAGAACCCTCTCGTACAGCATCATCAGTAGCGGGGTGCTCAGCATGGACGCGGCGACCGCGGCGTTGAGGACGTCGAGCGTGGATCTTGGCAGCAGCTGCCCGGCGGCGCCGAACAGCACGAAGGCGAACTCGCCGACCTGCGACAGCCCGAGCGCGAACAGCACCGCGTCCGCGCGCCCGCAGTAGCCGAAGGTCTTGGCGATCGGGTAGAGCATCACGATTTTCAGGGCGACCACGCCGGCCGCCAGGCCGAGCACCAGCAGCGGCGAGCGCACGAACAGGCCCAGGTCCACCGACATGCCGACGGCGATGAAGAACAGCCCGAGCAGCAGCCCCTTGAACGGATCGATGTCCAGCTCCAGCTGGTGGCGGTACTCCGATTCGGCGAGCATCACGCCGGCGAGGAAGGCGCCGAGCGCCATCGACAGCCCGACGCGCTCCATCATGGCGGCGACGCCGATCACCAGCAGCAGGGAAAAGCCGACAAAGACGTCGCGCTGGCCGGTGCCGGCGATGACGCGCAAGAGCGGACGCAGTGCGAAGCGCCCGGCGGCGACGAGCAGCACGATCATGGCTAGCGCGCGCGCGGCCGCCAGCCATTCCAGGCTGCCGCGCGACTGCTCGGGCGCGAGCAGGGCGAGCAGCAGCATGAGCGGGATCACGGCGAGGTCCTGGAACAGAAGCACCGAGAAGCTGGCCTGCCCGCCCGGCGTGCCAAGCAGCCGCTTTTCCTGCAGCGTCGCGAGTGCGATGGCGGTGGAGGACATGGCGAAGCCCATGCCGGCGACCAGCGCGACGATCAGCGGCACGCCGAGCGCCACACCGCAGGCGGTGACGGCGGCGAGCGTCGCGACCACCTGCACGGCACCCATCCCCAGGATCGAGCGGCGCATCTGCCACAGGCGTTGCGGATTGAGCCCCAGTCCGACCAAAAAGAGCAGAAGCACGACGCCGAATTCGGCGAACTGCAGGATCGCCTCCGGCTCGGACACCAGCTTCAGCCCCGACGGTCCGATCGCCATGCCCGCGGCGAGGAAGCCCAGCACCGATCCCAGACCGAGGCGCTTGAACACCGGCACGGCAACCACGCCGGCTGCGAGGTAGATGAGCGCCTGATACAGGAAACCATGATCGGACATGCGCGACTCCAGGGAAAGATTGCAAAGGCAGCGTGCAATAATCTCGTGCGTGGACAAACCGGTCAACGCCGATCAGTTCAGGCTCGGCATGCGCAGCCTGGCCCATGCGGTGAACATCATCGCCGCGGCGCACGCGGGGCATCGCTTCGGCATGACGGCGACCGCGGTGTGCTCGGCGACCGCGGAGCCGCCGACAATCCTCGTGTGCCTCAACAAGAACTCCGCGACCCACGGCGTGGTATCGAAGAGCAAAGCGTTTTGCGTCAATGTGCTGCGCGCGGAGGACTCGGACCTGTCCAACCTTTTCAGCGGTGCGCAATCGGGGGAGAGCCGCTTCAAGTCGCGCGAGTGGTCCAGGCTGGCGACCGGCTCGCCGGCGCTGCTCGATGCGCTGGTGTGTTTCGATTGCCGCGTGATCAAGAGGCTTGCGCACGGGTCGCACACCACCTTTCTCGGACAGGTGGAGCAGGTCCTGTTCGGCAGGAAGGGCAAACCCTTGCTGTATGCCGACGGACAGTACGTCAAGCTCGCCTCGCTCGCGCACGGCGAGCCGCTGCCCGAGGGGCTGGATTACTGGGGATTCTGAGGGGCTTGCGGTATACTCGCTGCCCTCGCGCCCGTAGCTCAGTTGGATAGAGTACTTGGCTACGAACCAAGGGGTCGTGGGTTCAAATCCTGCCGGGCGCGCCAAA
>CAZOSA010000186.1:0-4333 GCA_964582155.1 uncultured Enterobacteriaceae bacterium
GCGTCTGCGAGCCGTTCAGCCAGCCCTTGCCGGTGATGCCGCCGGAGCCGACCGCGATCGTCGACTGGATGATGTGGTAGCCGGAGCCGAGCGGATCCGTGGTCGGGTCGAGCAGCGTGAGGATGCGGCGCCGCTGGTAGTCGTGCAGCATGCCCCACAGCGGCGGCAGGGCGGCGAGCGCCAGCACGCCCAGGCCGGCGAGCACCTTCCAGCTCAGGCCGGCGAAGAAGATCACGTAGAACCCCGCGGCGGCGATCAGCAGCGCGGTGCCGAGGTCGGGCTGGCGCGCCACCAGCAGCACCGGCACCGCCAGCAGCACCGCGGCGAGCGCGAAGTCGCGCAGCCGGATCGAGCCCTCGCGGCGGTGGAAATACCAGGCCAGCATCAGCGGCATCGCGATCTTCATCATCTCCGAGGGCTGGAAGCGGCCCACGCCGACGTTGAGCCAGCGGCGCGCGCCGTTCACCACCTCGCCGAATAGCGCCACGCCGAGCAGCAGCGCGAGCGCCGCCACGTAGACCGGCACCGCCAGGCGCAGCAGCGTCTGCGGCGGGATCTGCGCCACCAGCCACATGGCGGCCAGCGCCGCCGCCAGGTTGCCGAGCTGGGCGGCCACACGCGCGGCGTTCTCGTAGCTCGCCGAGTACAGCGCCACCAGGCCGATCGTGGTGAGCGCCAGGGCCAGTGCGAACAGCGGCGCGTCGATGCCCTCGACCAGGCGCGCGCGCACGCGCTTTAGCGTATGGCCAGCGATCTCCATCAGTCGCTCTCGGCGTCGGTCTCGACTTTGACCTCGGGCACGGGACGCTTGGGCGCCGCGGGCAGCTTGCCGAGGAGGTAGTAGTCCAGCACGGTGCGCGCGATGGGCGCCGCCGCGCGCGCGCCGAAGCCGCCGTTTTCCACCAGCACGGCGAGGGCGATCTTCGGGCTCTCCAGCGGCGCGAAGGCGATGTACAGCGAATGGTCGCGCAGGTGCTCGGCGACGTTGTCTTCCTCGTATTTCTCGTTCTGTTTCATCGCCACCACCTGTGCGGTGCCGGTCTTGCCGCCGCTGGTGTATTGCGCGCCGGCGAAGGAGCGCGCGCTGGTGCCCTCCTTGGCGACCCCGGCCATCGCCTGCTTGACGAAGGCCACGTGCTCGGGGCGCAGCTGCAGGTTGCGCACCAGCTGCGGCTCGACATAGCGGCGCTCGCCGGTGCGCGCGTTGTCCACGGTCGATACCAGGTGCGGCCGGTACATGTCGCCGTTGCTGGCGAGCGTCGCCGTGGCCAGCGCCAGCTGCAACGGCGTATAGGCGTTGTAGCCCTGGCCGATGCCGATGGAGATGGTTTCGCCGGCGTACCACTTGCGCTGTTCCGGCCGGGAAAAGCGCGCCTGCTTCCACTCCGGCGACGGCAGCACGCCCGCGACCTCGCCTTCCAGGTCGATGCCGGTGCGCGAACCGAAGCCGAAGCGCTTCATGAAGCCGGCGATGGCGTCGATGCCCATGTCGTTGGCAAGAATGTAGTAGTACGTGTCCGAGGACACGACGATCGACTTGTGCAGGTCCACCGTGCCGTGGCCACCGGCCTTGGAATCGCGGAAGCGCCGGTCGCCGAACACGAAATAGCCCGGGTCGTGGATGGTGCTGCGCGGCGTGCGCTTGCCCAGTTCCAGCGCGGCGAGCGCCATGAACGGCTTGAAGGTGGACCCCGGCGGGTACAGGCCGGCGATGGCACGGTTGTTGAGCGGGTGATCGGGCGAGTTGTTCAGCGCCTCCCAGCTCTGCGGGTCGATGCCGTCGACGAAGAGGTTCGGGTCGTAGCCCGGCTTGGAGACGAAAGCGAGCACGCCGCCGGTGGCCGGCTCGATCGCCACCAGCGCGCCGCGGCGCTCGCCGAAGGCGCGCTCGGCCACCTGCTGCAGCCGGATGTCCAGCGTCAGGCGGATGTTGTTGCCGGCTTGCGGTGGCGTAGTGGGCGGCAGGGTGCGCACGCCGCGCCCGGCGGCGTCGATCTCGACGCGCTCCAGGCCGGTGACGCCGTGCAGCTCCTGCTGGTAGCTCGCCTCGATGCCGGCGCGGCCGATGTAGTCCGTGCCGCGGTAATTGGCCCCGACCTCGATCTGCTCGAGCCGCTCCAGGTCCTGCGTGGTGATGCGCCCGATGTAGCCGGTCACGTGCGAGGCCACCTCGCCGTAGGGATACTGGCGGAACAAGCGCGCCTTGATGTCCACGCCCGTGAAGCGCCAGCGGTTGGCGGCGATGCGCGCCACCTCCTCGTCGGAGAGCCGCGTGCGGATCGGCAGGCTCTCCGCATTGCGCGTTTCCTGCAGCAGCTTGCGGAAGCGCGCGCGGTCGCGCGGCTGGATGTCGACGTACGCGGCGAGCTCGGCGATGGTGCGCTCCAGGTTGCGCACCTGCGTGGGGAAGATCTCCAGCGTGTAGGCGAGATAGTTGCGCGCCAGCACCTCGCCGTTGCGATCGAGGATCAGGCCGCGGCTGGGGGCCAGCGGCACGATGGCGATGCGGTTCTCCTCGGCCTTGGCGCGGTAGGCGTCGTGCTGCAGCACCTGCAGCCAGACGAAGCGCGCCAGCAGCGCGCCGAAGGCGGCGAGCACCAGGAAGCCGGCGACCCCCAGCCGCACCTGGAAGGCGCGCAGCTCGATCTGGTGGTTCTTGAGCTCGGCGAAGCTCATAGCGGGCGGTTGGCGTCCGCCGCCACAGGGCGGCGCTGCGGGATCAGGAGCAGCCAGGTCACCACCGGCCACAGCAGCGTCGCCGCGAGCGGGCCGAGGAACAGCGGCCAGCCCGGAAACTCCGCGCCCGCCGCCAGGCGCACGCCGAGGGCCACCAGCTGGGCGCCTTCGAGCATCAGCAGCACGTGCAGCATCTGGCCCCAGGTCTCGAACCATAGGATGCGGCGCGACAGGGCGATGGCGAAGAACGCCAGCACCGAGTAGGCGAGCGCGTGTTGCCCGAGCAGCACCCCGTTGCCCGCGTCCATCAGCAATCCCAGCACCCAGGCAGTGGCGAGCCCCACCAGGCGCGGTTGGCGCACGCACCAGAAGGCGAGCGTCAGCGCCACGAAATCAGGTGCCAGCGCCAGGTTTGGCCAGGGCAGGAAATTGAGCAGCAGCGCGCAGACGAACGAGGCGACGATGGTGCCCGTGCGCGCTGGCAGCAGGATGTACTGCGGGCGGTCAGGAGCCATTGGCGTCCTTGCGCATCGCCCTTCGCGTCTTGGCGCCTTTGCCTTGCGCGGCGGTGTCGGGGTAGGGCGGCAACTGCGCTTCGCTGGAGAGCACCAGCGCGTAGCGGCCGCGCTCGACTCCGGCGGAGGGCTGCGCCACCACGCGCGCGAAGGTGTAGGTCGCATCACGCTCGACGCGCACCACGCCCGCCACCGGCAGCCCGGGCGGGTAGGTGCCGTCCAGGCCGGAGGTGACCAGCTGGTCGCCGCTCTCGATGTCGGCGTTCGCGGCCATGTAGCGCAATTCGAGCATGCCCGAGGCGCCGCCGCCGAATGCGATGGCGCGCAGGCCGTTCCTCAGCACCTGCACCGGGATGGCCAGTTCCTTGTCGGTGAGCAGCGTGATTTCGGACACGAAGGCGTGCGCGCGCGTCACCTGGCCGATGACGCCGATCTCGTCCACCACCGGGCTGCCGGTGCGCACGCCGTGCTGCGTGCCGCGGTCCAGGATCACCTTGCGCGAGTAGGGATCGCGCCCCGTGTACAGAATCTCGGCGGGCATCGACTTCCTCACGATGCGCTCGGCGGCGCCGATCAGGCGGCGCAGGTGCGAGGCTTCGGCGGCCGCGGATTCGAAGCGCTGCGCGCCTTGTGCCGAGGCGAGCAGGCGCGCGCGCAGCTCCTCATTCTCCCCGCGCAGTTGTGCCTGGCTGGCGAAGTAGCCGGCGACGCCCTCGGCCAGCGCCACCGGCAGGCGCGCCGCCTGCTGGATCGGGTAGGCACCGAGCGCCAGTACGCCGCGGATGCTCTCGGCATAGCCAAAGCGTGCGTCGAGCACCAGCAGGGTCAGCGACAGCGAGGCGAAGAACGCGAGCCGGACGAGGGGAGCGGGGCCGCGGAGGAAGAACGGCGGAGGGGGGTGCTCCATCTCGGGAAGAGGGAAACCGCGGTGGCGGCGCCCCCCTTAATCAGTCATTGGTGAAGATCGGCCCGAAGTGCTCCATTTGCTCGAGCGCCTTTCCGGAGCCACGCACCACACAGGTGAGCGGGTCGTCGGCGACGATCACGGGCAGGCCGGTCTCTTCCATGAACAGGCGGTCGAGGTCGCGCAGCAGCGCGCCGCCGCCGGTGAGCACCATGCCCTTCTCGGCGATGTCGGCGCC
>CAZOSA010000187.1:0-4332 GCA_964582155.1 uncultured Enterobacteriaceae bacterium
CCTGACGATCGAGTCGTCCACCAGCAGCACGTTCTTGCCCTTGAACTCCATGCCGATGGTGTTGAGCTTCTGGCGCACCGAGCGCCGACGCACCGCCTGCCCCGGCATGATGAAGGTGCGGCCGATGTAGCGGTTCTTGACGAAGCCCTCCCGGTACGGGAGCCCCAGTCCCAGAGCCAGCTGCAGCGCGGAAGGACGGCTGGAATCCGGGATCGGAATCACCACGTCGATGTCGAGATGACGGTAGTCGCTGCGTATCTTCTGGGCAAGCTTTTCTCCCATCACCAGGCGGGCCTCGTACACCGACGCGCCGTCGATCACCGAATCGGGCCGCGCCAGGTAGACGTATTCGAAGATGCAGGGGTTGAGCGAGCTGCTCGGGGCGCACTGCTGGCTGTGGAAATTGCCGTCCTGGTCGATGAACACCGCTTCGCCCGGCGCGACGTCGCGCAGCAGCTTGTAACCCAGCGAGTCTACGGCGACTGATTCCGAGGCCACCATGTACTCGGTACCGCGCTCGGTCTCGTTGTAGCCGATCACCGCGGGGCGGATGCCGTAGGGATCGCGGAACGCCAGGACGCCGTGGCCGGCGATCATGGCGATCACCGCATAGGCGCCGCGCACGCGCCGGTGCACATTGGCCACCGCACGGAAAATGGTCTGCGGGTCCAGGCGCAGCTTGACCGAGGCCTTCTCCAGCTCGTGCGCCAGCACGTTGAGCAGCACCTCCGAGTCGGAGTTGGTGTTGATGTGGCGCAGGTCCTGGCGGAACATCTCCTCCTTCAACTGGTCCGAGTTGGTCAGGTTGCCGTTATGACCGAGCACGATGCCGAACGGCGAATTGACGTAGAACGGCTGCGCCTCGGCCAAATTGGCCGCCGAGCCGGCGGTCGGGTAGCGGCAGTGGGCGATGCCGATTTCGCCAGGCAGTGAACGCATGTCGCGCGTGCGGAACACGTCGCGCACCTGCCCGTTGCCCTTGTGCATGTGGAAGGACTTGCGCTCGGCGGTGACGATCCCGGCCGCGTCCTGGCCGCGGTGCTGCAAGAGCAGCAGCCCGTCGTACAGCAGCTGGTTGACGGGCGAGCGAGCTACGATGCCGAGGATCCCGCACATGGGAGCCGCCTCGCGAAGTCGTTAAGGGTCAATGATAACGCAAGCGCAGCGCGAGCGTCCTCGGCAACCAGGGTTTGAACGCCAGCACCGCCTGCGCCAGCAACGGGCCGCTCAGGGAATTGCGCCAAACCGGCTGGCGCGGCAGCGTGGTGAGCCCCGCAATCACTGCGATCGCGAGCGCGATCAGCAGCGCGCGCGCCAGGCCGAATACGCCGCCGAGCGACCGATCCAGCTCGCCCAGACCCGCCACTTTGACCAGTTTCGACAGCATCCGCCCGAGCAGCGTGCAAACGGCGAGAATTGCAATGAAAACGAGGATGAACGCCACCAGCACCCGGATCTCAGGGGTCGGCAGCGCCTCGGGCAGCATCTCGCCCAGCGGGCCCGAAAACAGATTGGCGCCCAGGAACGCCAGCACCCACGCCGCAACCGATATCACCTCGCGCACCAACCCTCTCCATATGCCCCAGAGGACGGACGCCAGGAGGATCATGATGACCATGTAGTCGAGCCAGGTCATGTCAGGACTTGGACGCGACCTCGCCCGGCGTCAAGCCGAGCGAGCGCAGTTGTTTGCGCGCCTTTTCCGCCGCGTCGCGGGTTGCAAACGGACCCGCGCGCACGCGCGTGACCGTGCCCGTCGAAGTTGCCACGGGTTCCGTGTAATAGGGCAGCTTGGCTGCCTTGAGCTTTCCGATCACGTTGCCCGGGTCCGCGTAGGCGCCGACCGGCACAAAGAACTGCGCATTGGCGAGGGCGGCTTCGGCGCGCGCCTGCTCGGCCGTGGGCGCGGGCCTGGGCGCGGCAGGTTTCGCCGTCGCCCTGGGTTCCCGCGGCGGGGCAGCCACCGGCGCTTCGGGCTTGGGGGCGACCTTGGGCGTGAACACGGAATCGTCCTCGTTCGGGATGCGCACGCTCACCGGCGGCGCCTGGCGCGGACTGGGATCGAAGATCCACGGCAGCACGATCACGGCAGCAAGCACCAGCGCGATGGCGCCGACCAGCCGCCGCCGCCCGCGGCGCTTCAGAGTATTGACGTCCTGGGATTCAGGCATGGGTGCGGTGGCCGCTGCTGCGAGCCGCGAGCGCGTGCATCACGTCGGCGACGGTGAGGAAGGATCCGAATACGACGATTTTATCATTCTCGCCTGAACCCATCCGTGCCGCCGCGAACGCGGCCGCTGGCGTCTGGTGCTCCGTGCACGGTGCAGCTACGCCCTCGGTGGCCAGAATGCGCGTCAATTCGCCCGCGCTCGCGCCGCGTGGCGCGCCAAGGCCGGCAAGGTGCCAGCGCGTAATCCGCGGCGCAACCGCCCGCACCACTGCGGCGATGTCCTTGTCGCGCAGCATGCCGAATACTGCGATCGTCTCTTGCGCATAGCCAAGCGCAGCGAGGTTTTCCGCCAGGCAACGCGCCGCCTCGGAATTGTGCGCCACATCGAGGATCACCTGCGGTCGTCCGGCCAGCACCTGGAATCGCCCGGGAAGCGCGACTTCGGCGAGCCCGCGGCGCACGTCCTGCATCGCGACCGGCAATTGTTCGCGCAACGTGTCGAGCGCGGCAAGGGCCGCGGCGGCATTGCGCATTTGCGGCGCGCCGCGCAGGGCCGGATAAGCAAGCGCGGCGCGCTTACCGGCCGGTCCCCAGTAGTCCCACTGGCCAGCCTGAACGCGGTAGCCGAAATCGCGGCCGAGCAGCAAGACCCGGGCGCCTACTCGCTCGGCCTCGCGCAGCACCGAAGAAGGCGGGTCCGGGTCCGCAACCACCAGAGGGCGCGCGGCCCTTGCAATGCCCGCCTTCTCGCGCCCGATGGCTTCTCGGGTCGCGCCAAGAAGATCCATGTGGTCCAGCGCGACACTGGTGATCACCGCGCAGTCGGCGTCGAGAGCGTTCACGGCATCGAGGCGTCCGCCCAACCCTACTTCCAGCACCAGCGCATCCAGGGTTTCCCGCGCGAACAACCACAGGGCGCTCAGCGTACCGAATTCAAAATAGGTCAACGGCACGCCGCCGCGCGCGCGCTCCACGGCCGCAAACGCTTCGCTCAGCACCTCGTCCTGCGCCTCGCCGCCGTTGACCAGCACGCGTTCGTTGTAGCGCAGCAGGTGGGGCGACGTGTAGAGCCCGACGCGGCGCCCGGATGCGCGCAGGATGCACTCCAGGTAGGCGCAGGCCGAACCCTTGCCGTTGGTGCCCCCTACGATAATTACGGGACAGGCGATGCGGGTACCCATGCGCGCCAGCACCTCGCCCACGCGCTCCAGCCCGAGTGCGATGGCGTGCGGATGCTGGCGACCGATGAATGTCAGCCAATCCGCGAGCGTGCGGGCGCTCACGAAGGCTGATCGATCGCGATTCCCTGCAGCAGCGCGAGCAGCGTCGCCAGCTTGTCCCGCATCTGGCGTCGGTCGACGATCATATCCACCGCGCCCTTTTCCAGGAGGAACTCCGAGCGCTGGAAGCCCTCCGGCAGCTTCTGCCGTACGGTCTGTTCGATGACGCGCGGGCCCGCAAAACCGACCAGCGCCTTCGGTTCGGCAAGCACGATGTCGCCGATCATCGCGTAGCTCGCGGAGACGCCACCCGTGGTCGGGTCGGTGAGCACGGTGATGAACGGCAGGCGGCGCTCGGCCAGGTCGGTGAGCGCGGCCGTCGTCTTGGCCATCTGCATCAGCGACAGCAGGCCTTCCTGCATGCGCGCTCCGCCGCTCGCAGTGATGACGATGAACGGCGTCTTCTGCTCGATGGCAACGCGCACGCCCCGAGCAAAGCGTTCGCCGAGCACCGAGCCCATGGTCCCGGCCATGAACTCGAACTCGTGCGCCGCGGCCACCACGCCGATCGATTTGATTGCTCCCTGCATCACGATGATCGCCTCGGATTCGCCTGATTGCGCCTCGGCCTCGAGCAGGCGTTCGGTGTACTTCTTCGAGTCCTTGAACTTCAGGCTGTCGACCGGCAGCACCTCGGCCCCGATTTCGAAGCGACCGTCGGCGTCGAGCAGCGCGTCGAGCCGGGCGCGCGCGCCGATGCGTTGGTGGAAGCCGCACTTGGGGCAGACGTTGAGGTTTTTCTCCAGGTCCGTGCTGTAGAGCACCGCGTCGCAGGATGGGCATTTGGTCCACAGTCCCTCCGGCACCGCCCGCTTCGGGCCGGAGCTGCGCTGGATCTTCGGCGGCAGGAGTTTCTGCAGCCAGCTCATGCGTCGAGCGCCT
>CAZOSA010000188.1:0-4331 GCA_964582155.1 uncultured Enterobacteriaceae bacterium
AGCGCCTGGGCGCGGTGCAACTGGCGATGATGGCCGAGGTGGCAGTGCGCTTCGCGCACGGGCGCGGCGCGCATGCGCGGGCGGCGGCGATTTCCGGTCTGGGTGCGTTCATGGAACAGCTGGGCGCCTGCGTCGAAGCGCGCCGCGTGGACGGCCGCCAGCTGGCGCTGCTGTTCGTGGATTGCGGCATCATCGGCCGCATCGACGGCGTGTGGGGTTACACCGTGGGCGACGGCGTGCGCGACCGCCTGAGCGCGCGGCTGCGCAGCGAAGTGCTGCGCGAGCAGGACCTGCTCGGCGGCCCTGGGCGCGACGAGTTCGCGTGCGCGCTGTCCAGCGTGCAAAGCGGGGGCGTGGCGCTGCTCGCCGCGGAGAAGATCCTGCGTACGCTGGATGCGCCGCTGTGGGTGGACTCGGAGCAGGTGTACGCGCGCCCGGCGGTGGGCATCGCCCTCTACCCAGACCACGGCGGGAGCGCCGTGGAACTTCTGCAGCGCGCGCGCGTCGCCGGCCGCGCCGCGCGCGAGCGCCCCGAGCGCTTCGCGCTGTATGCCGCGGAGCAGGAGCGCGACGAAGCGCAGCTGCTGCTGTACGAGAACCGGTTGCGCGCGGCCATCGCGCAGGACGCCCTGGAAATCGTGTTCCAGCCGCAGATCGATCTGCGCTCCGGCCTGATCGTCGGCGCCGAGAGCCAGCTGCGCTGGCGCGATGCGAGCCTGGGCACGGTGCCGGTGGAAAAGGCGATTGCCGCCGCCGAGTCCGCCGGCCTGGTGAATGAAGTGACGCTGTGGCTGGTGAACGGCGCGCTGCGCAACTGCCGCGAGTTCCGCGACGCCGCCGGCCTCGACCTGCGCGTGGGCGTGAACCTGTCGGCGAAGAGCCTGCGCCAGCCCGACCTGCCGGAATTCGTCGCCAGCGCGCTGCAGACCTGGAACCTGCGCCCCAGCCGGCTGGCGCTCGAGATCAGCGAAACCGCCGTGCTGGCGAGGAGCCTCGTGTCGGTGGAGACGCTCAAGCGCCTGCGCGCGGCGGGTGTACGCCTGTGCCTGAACGACCCTGGCGCCGGCTACGCCTCGCTTTCCTGGCTCGCCACGCTGCCGTTCCAGGAACTGAAGATCGACCTCGCGTCGGTGGGCAACATCGCCGAAGTGCCGCAGAAGCTCGCCCTGGTGCACTCGCTGGTCGAGTTCGCGCACCGTCTGAAACTGGAGGTCGTGGTGTCGGGCGTCGAGGACGCGGCCACCGCGGCGCATCTGAAGGCGCTGCGCTGCGACATCATGCAGGGATCGTTCGTCGGCGCGCCGCTCGACGCGGCGGGTTTCGTCAGGCAGCACCGCGCCGACCAGTGATGCGCGACCCCGATGGGTGAGGGGGACTTCCGGCGGAGTGTGAACAAGTGGACGGCGGATTCTACCCCCTGCCGTCACAATCCCGGACCCAGGAGATCCGATGAAATCCCTCTACGACCCCGCCGTCGCCCTCGCCTTCTTCACCTCCGCCGGCAAGCCGGAGAAATTCGCGCAGGGCGCGACCATTTTCGCCGAGAACGAGAAGGCGCGGGCCATTCTGCTGCAGCGCGAAAAGATGTACTACGTGCACGAGGGCGAAGTGAGCCTGGTGGTGAAGGACAAGGTCATCGGCCGCGCGCGAAAGGGCGAGCTGTTCGGCGAGCTGGCGCCGCTCGCGCACGCACCGCGCAGCACCGCCGCGGTGGCGAAGACCGCCTGCCACGTCATCGCGCTGGACGAGCGCGAGTTCCGGGGCGCACTGATGAGAAAGCCCGTGTTCGCGCTGATGCTGATGGGCGTGATGGTGGCTCGCCTGCGCCAATCCATCGCCACGCTGCACGAGGAAGGCAAGCTCTCGGTGGCCGGCGCCTGGAAGAAGGCGGTGGTATTCGACCGTGGGCAGCTCGCCGACCTGGTGCAGGGCCTCGCCAACGACCCGCAGATCTTCTACGACCGCGGCGCGATGGTGATCAGGGAAGGCGCCATGGGGGCGCGTATGTACGCGGTGCTCGAAGGGCGCGTCGCGGTGAGCATCGCGGGCAGCGTGGTCGAGCGCGTCGGCCCGGGCGGGGTGTTCGGCGAGGCGGCCCTGGTCGACCAGTCGACCCGGCTGGCGAGCGTGCAGGCCGAGACCGATTGCGCGCTGCAGCCGGTGGGCCGCGACGCGTTCCTCGAGCTGATGAAGGTCAGCCCGGTGTTCGCCGAGCGCATGCTGTTCGCCCTCGCCGAGCGGCTGCGGCTGCTCACGGCGCGGCTGAAATAGCGCGCCAGGCAGCGCGGCGCGCCTGGGGCGTGCGCCCCAGCGCGTAGTACCAGGGATGCAGGCTGACCAGCGCGTCCTCCAACCCCAGGGCGTTCGCGCGATAGCTCGACCATCGATACTGCGATGGCCGCTTGACGATGCCGGCGCGCACCGGATTCAGTTCGATGTAGCGCATGCATGCAAGCAGGTAGCGCGCCGTGACCACCGGTGTCGCATCGAGCGCATCCTCCCGGGCGCCGAGTTCGAGCATCATGCGCGTGCCCGCGTTTCGGCGCGCGGGCGTGAGCAGCAGGTGCACGTGGTTGCCCATCAGCACATAGGCATGCACGGCGCATTCGCACGCCCGCGACGCAGAGCGCAGGCGCTCGAGGAATTCCGGCCGGTCGAATGCGCCGCCGCGCTGCACCAGATGCAACGCAACGCCAGGATCTTCGGGACAGGCGAGGCGGGTCATGCGCCTAGCAACGGCCCGGGCGCGGCGGCGGTTGACGCGGCCGCGGTAGTATGGGCGCCTTGCCACAGACCGAGGCTCGCCATGAGCACCCCGCAAAAGCCTGCCCCCGCAGCGCCCCTGGATCCCATCCAGGAATTGGCGGAAAAACTCTACATACAGATCTGCGGCCACGTGTACAGCGTGAGCGGCGCCGAAAAACCGCAACCCAAGGCGGTGGCGCATCTGAGCTTCAAGCTGGCCGAGGCGTTCCAGGCGGCGAACTACGAGTTCAACCCCACCGCCATCGCGGCGCGCGCGGCGAAGACCAAGGCCTCGGTCGACATCGACACGGTGCAGATCGACTTCGGCACGGCCGGCAAGTCCTAGGCACCGGCGCGGACCGCTCGCGTTGCCCAGGCTGCCGGTGACGCTGCGCTAGAACCTTGAAGCGCGTTTTCTACGGCTGGAAGATGGTGGCCGCGGGCTCGGGCATCCAGTTCCTGCAATCCTGCCTCCTGCTGCAGTCCTTTGGCGCCTACGTCGCGGTGCTGAGCGAGGATCGCGGCTGGTCGAAGACACAACTCTCGTTCGCGGCGGCGCTGCACCAGATGGAGGCCGCGATCCTCGGCCCCGCGCTCGGCTGGATCATCGACCGCTTCGGCACGCAAGGCGTCATCCGCACCGGCGTGGTGGTGCTCGGCATCGGCTTCATGCTGCTCAGCCGGATCGAGTCCCTGGCCGCCTTCTACGGCGCCTTCATCGTCGTCGCGCTGGGCTCGAGCCTGTGCGGGTTCTTCCCGCTCAACGTCTCGCTCATCTACTGGTTCGAGAAAAAGCGCGCGCGCGCCCTCTCGACGCTGGGACTCGGGCTCGCGCTCGGCGGCATCGCGGTGCCGCTGGTCGCGTGGTTCATCGCCGGCTACGGCTGGCGCGCCACCGCCTTCGCCTCCGGCGTCCTGTTCATCGTCCTGGGCTGGCCGCTCGCCCTGGTGATCAAGGGCCGGCCCCTGCTCTACGGCGAGTTCGTGGACGGCGAGCGCGCGCCCGAGCCTTCGAGCAAGGCGCCGGCGATGGAGTCGAGGGCGGCCACGCGCGATTTCACCGCGCGCGAGGCGCTGCGCACGCCGGCGTTCTGGCTGTTGTCATTGGGGCACGGCTTCGCCCTGTTCGTCGTCACCGCGGTCAACGTGCACGCCATCACCCACCTGAAGGAGGGCCTGGGCTACCCGGTGCAGACGGCGGCGCTCTACATCATGCTGATGACGCTCGCCCAGATCGGCGGCATCGCCATCGGCGCGCTCGCCGGCGACAGATTCGAGAAGCGCCTGATCTGCGCCGGGTGCATGGTGATGCACATGGCGGGGCTGCTGTTCCTCACCTACGCGACCAACGTGGCGATGATCGTCGCCTTCGCCATGCTGCACGGCGTCGCCTGGGGGCTGCGCGGCCCGTTCATGCAGGCGATGCGCGCCGATTACTTCGGCGTCAGCGCCATCGGCATGATCCTCGGGCTGTCCTTCATGATCATCGTGATCGGCCAGATCGGCGGGCCGATGATCGCCGGGATCCTCGCCGATGCGACGGGGAACTACCGGGCCGGGTTCACGGTGCTCGCGCTGCTCGCGGG
>CAZOSA010000189.1:0-4299 GCA_964582155.1 uncultured Enterobacteriaceae bacterium
ACGTCCATGTACTCGATGAAGCGCACGATGTGGCCGGTGCCGCGCCAGCGCTCGGCCATCGCCAGCACGTGGCCGTCGTTCACGCCGCGCTTGACCACCATGTTGATCTTGATCGGCGCCATGCCGGCGGCCGCGGCGGCTTCGATACCGTCGATGACGCGCGCCACGGGGAAATCAGCATCGTTGATGGCGCGGAACGTGGCGTCGTCGAGCGAGTCGAGGCTCACCGTGACGCGCTTGAGGCCTGCCTTGGCCAGCGCCGCCGCCTGCTTCGGCAGGAGCGAGCCGTTGGTGGTGAGCGTCAGGTCGAGGTCCGGGATCGCGGCGAGCATCGCGACCAGCCGGTGCAGGTCGCGCCGCACCAGCGGCTCGCCACCGGTCAGCCGGATCTTTTTCACCCCCAGACCGGCGAAAAGCCGCGCCAGGCGCGCGATTTCCTCGAACGTGAGCACCTCGTCGTGCGCCACGAACTCGAAGTCGTGGTCGAATACTTCGCGCGGCATGCAGTACACGCAGCGGAAGTTGCAGCGGTCGGTCACCGAGATGCGCAGGTCGCGCAGGCCGCGGCCGAGCGTATCCGCCAGCGCCGTGCCGTCGTAGGCCGGCGCGGGCGCCTTCGCCGAAAGAATGGGAAAAACCTTTTGCATCATGGTGTTTCTCGAGCCATAGATCATAACAGGCGGAGGATATGAGCTATAGTTCCCGGGATGGAAAAACCGAGGTTTCCGGTGGCCGTGGTGATGCAGCGTCGCCAGCTGAACAACCGCTGGCAGAGCGAGGCCTGGGAGCCGCGCAGCGTGATCCCGAGCGTGGAGCCGAAAGGCGCGCCGCGGCTGCTGGTGGACGAGGGCGGCTTGCAGCAATGGCTGCACCCGGGCTTCGAGATCCTGCTGCATCGCGACGAGACGGAGGGCTACTACCTGAACGTGTCGGTGTCCGGGGCGCGCGTGTTCGTCCTGTGGCGCATGGAAGGCGAGGTCGGCCTGCCGCTCGACGTCACGGCAAGCTACAACGAAGGCGGGCGCTGGCTCGACGGCGGGCACAGCGTGGACGGCGTTGCCATGCCGGCCGAGGTGTACGCCTGGGTGGGCGAGTACGTGGAGCAGAACTACCGGCCCGAACCTAAAAAGCGCATCAAGCCGCGCTCCTTCGTGCATCCCAGGAACCGCGTCGGCTGATGGCCGCCGAGGACAAGGAAGCCTTCCTCTCGCGCTGGTCGCGGCTGAAGCAGGAGCAGGCGCGCGAGGAACCGCTGCCGGAGAAGGCCGGGGAATCGCCGGCGCCGGCCCCGGTGCTGCCGCCGGTGGAAGGGCTGACGCCCGATTCGGACTTCGCGCCGTTCATGCATCCCAAGGTCGCCGACGCCCTGCGCCGCGTGGCGCTGAAGAAGCTGTTCGCTGACCCGCATTTCAACGTGCCCGACCTGAACGAGGCCTACTCGGGCGACTGGACGGGCGGCGAGCCGATCTCCGAGGAACTGCTCAAGACGCTGAACCAGGCGCGCACCGTATTGTTCCGGGAAGAGGACGAGCAAAAGAGGAAGGACGAGGCCGAGCAGGTGGCCGCCGAGGAAAAACCAGAGGAAGACGATGGCCCTGCAAGGCAAGACGCTTAAGGTCTGCAGCTGCAACAAGACCGTCGCCATCGACGGCCGCGCGCTCGCCGCGGCGCTGAAGTCGGGCGAGCCGATCCAGGTGCACAGCGAGCTGTGCCGCAAGGATGCGGCGGCGTTCCAGTCCGCGCTCGGCGACGCGGACGTGATCGTCGCGTGCACGCAGGAAGCGCCCCTGTTCAGCGAAATCGCCGAGGCCGCCGGCGCGCGCCCGGCCCTCAAGTTCGTCAACCTGCGCGAGCAGGCCGGCTGGTCGGGCGAGGGCGCTCAGGCACTGCCCAAGATCGCGGCGCTGGTCGCCATGGCGGCGCTGCCCGATGCGCAACCGGTGCCGGCGGTGAGCTTCAAGTCCGGCGGCCAGTTGCTGATCGTCGGCCCGGCAGCGCCGGCGCTCGACTGGGCCGAGCGCCTGTGCGCGACGCTGGAAGTCAACGTGCTGATCACGGATGCGCGCGGCGGCGAGCTGCCGCTCGAGCGCAGGTACCCGGTGTGGTCCGGCAAGGTGGAGCGCCTGGCCGGCTGGCTGGGCGGCTTCGAGGTCGAGTGGACGCAGCAGAACCCGATCGACCTGGAAACCTGCACGCGCTGCAACGCGTGCATCCGCGCCTGCCCCGAGCAGGCGATCGACTACAGCTACCAGATCGACATGGACAAGTGCAAGGCGCACCGCGCATGCGTCACGGCCTGCGGCGCGATCGGCGCCATCGATTTTGCGCGCGCGGTTGCGCCGCGCAAGGAAGTCTTCGACCTGGTGCTGGATCTGTCGCGCCAGCCGCTGATCCGACTGCCCGAATTGCCGCAGGGTTACGCCGCGCCGGGCGCCGATCCGCTCGAGCAGGCGCTTGCCGCGCAGGCGCTGGCGGCGCTGGTCGGCGAGTTCGAGAAGCCGCGCTTCGTCAATTACGAGCCGCGCATCTGCGCGCACAGCCGCTCCGGGCGCAAGGGCTGCGACCTGTGCCTGGAGGTGTGCTCGAGCGGCGCGATCACGGCGGACGGCGACAAGGTCAGGGTGGAGCCGCACGTCTGCGCCGGTTGCGGTGGCTGCGCGACGGTGTGCCCGTCGGGTGCAATGACCTATGCCTACCCAGGTGTTCCGGATGTGGGCGCGCGCCTCAAGGCGCTGCTCAACACCTACCGCGACGCAGGCGGCAAGGACGCCTGCCTCCTGTTGCACGATGCGGGCGAAGGGCGCAAGGCGGTGCTCGAACTTGGCCGGCGCGGCAAGGGCCTGCCGGCGCGCGTGGTGCCGGTCGAATGCTTCCACGTCGCCTCGATCGGCATCGACCTGATGCTCGGTGCGATCGCCTACGGCGCAAGCCAGGTCTGCCTGGTGACCACGGAGAAGACCGCGGACACTTACACCGCCGCGCTGCAGCAGCAGATGAAGTTTGCCGAGGCGATCCTCCAGGGACTTGGTTATCCGGGGGAACACTTCGCGCTGGTCGCCGAGGATGCGCTCGAGGTGCGGCTCTGGGGCATGAAACCTGCCGCGGCGCCGGCGCAGGCGGCGGCCTACAACCTGTCCGCGGAGAAGCGCACGTCGCTCGATTTCATCTTCGATCACCTGGCCAGGCACGCGCAGCAGGCGCCCGACGAGATCGCACTGCCCGCGGGCGCGCCGTTCGGAGCGCTCGTGGTGAACAAGGACACCTGCACCTTGTGCATGGCCTGCATCGGCGCCTGCCCGGAAGCGGCGCTGCTCGATTCGCCGGACACTCCGCGGCTGCGCTTCATCGAGCGCAACTGCGTGCAATGCGGCCTGTGTGCCGACACCTGCCCGGAGGACGCGATCCGGCTGGTGCCGCGGCTGCTGCTCGGCGCACAGGCGAAAAACCCGGTGACGCTGAACGAAGCGGAGCCGTTCAATTGCGTGCGCTGCGGCAAGCCCTTCGGCACCAAGGCGATGATCGACTCGATGCTGGTCAAAATCGGCGGCCACTCGATGTTCGCCGGCGGCGGCGCGCTCGCGCGCCTGCAGATGTGCGCCGACTGCCGCGTGGTGGACATGATGAACGCCAAGGACGAGCCCAGCGTCCACGACTACCGCAAATGAGCGAGGGCGCCGCGATGCAGTTCGTGCCGCCGGTGTCCCCCGAGGACCAGGCGCGCGCCGATCTCTACGGGCTGCTCGCGCGCCTGTTCTACGCGCCGCCGGACGCCAACCTGATCAGCGAACTGCGCCTTGCCGCGCCCCCGCCGGACGACGGCGAGCCGCTCACCGCGGACGGCGAGGCGCTCAGGGCGACCTTGGCCGGGCTGGCCGAAGCCTGCGGCAGCGCGTTCCCCGCGCGCATCGAGGAGGAACACATGCAGCTCTTCGTCGGCGTGGGCAAGGCGCAGGTGACGCCCTACCTGTCGGCCTACCTGGTGCGCTCGGAAAGCGACAGCCCGCTCGCGCGCCTGCGCGGCCAGCTGGCCGAGTGGGGGCTGGCGCGGCGCGAGGAAGCCGCGGAGCCCGAGGACCACGTGTCGGCGCTCTGCGAAACCATGCGCTGGCTGATTGTCGGACGAAAGGCGAAACTGGACGTGCAGCGGCTGTTCTTCCTCGAGTACCTGCACACGGGTGGTTCGCGTTTTTGCAGTGCGGTAAGCACTTGCGAGGACGCAAAGTTTTACCGCCATCCGGCAAAGCTGCTGCAGGCGCTGCTGGACGTCGAGCACAAGGCTTTCGAGATCGACTGACGCGC
>CAZOSA010000190.1:0-4299 GCA_964582155.1 uncultured Enterobacteriaceae bacterium
GCGCCTATGCCATGAGCATGAGCTCAAATTACAACTCGCGGCCGCGTGCGGCGGAAGTGCTGGTCGACGGGCCTCAGGCGCATCTGGTTCGGCAGCGCGAGAAGCCGCTGGAACTGTTTGCCGGCGAGAGTATCCCAGCATGGTGACCGCCAGCCGCACGTCGTTGCTTGCCGTAGCCGCTTTCTGCGTGGCCGCGTCCGGCTGCGGTCGCGAAGCCGAGTCGGCGCGCAAGGTCGCCGGCCCGCCGCCGGTGCTGATTACGACCACCACGGTGCAACCGCGCTCGCTGGAGGTTTATGAGGACGTGGTCGGCTCGCTCGAGAACGTGATCGACCCGACCATCGGCGCGGAGGTCGCCGGTCGTGTCACCCGCGTGTTCGGCTTCACCGGCAAGAAAGTAAAGCGCGGCGACCTGCTGGCCGAGATCGATGCCGTGGACTTCGAGATCCAGGGCCGCGCCGATGCTGCCGACATCTCCCGCCTGCAAAGCCTGCTCACGCAGCAGGAGCGCGTCGTGCAGCGCCAGCAGGCGCTGGTGAAGCAGGGCTTCATCGCGCAGAACGCGGCGGACGACGCCGTGGCGCAGCGCAACGCCCTGCGCGAGCAGCTGGCGGCAGGGCGCGCGCGCGCCGAAGCTTCCACGCGCGGTGTGTTCAAGTCGCGCGTCACCGCGCCCATCGACGGTGAGATCGAGACCCAGATCGTCGCCGTGGGCGACTACGTGAAGCTGGGCGATCCGCTGTTCCGGCTGGTCGGCGTGCTGCGCCTGCGCGCCCGGCTGCCGCTGCCGGAATCCGCAGCGGCGCGCCTCAAACCCGGCCTCAGGGTACAGTTGATCTCCCCGGCCGCCTTGCAGCGTCCGGTCGAGGCGCAGATCGACGAGATCAAGCCGACGGTGGGCCTCGCCAACCGCGCGCTCGAGGCGATCGTCAATTTCCAGAACGACGGCGCGGCGCTGCGCGGCGGCGGCAGCGTCAATGCGCGCATCGTCGTCGCCACGCGCACCGGCGCGCTGATGGTGCCGGAGGAAAGCGTAGTGCTGCGGCCCGCGGGCAAGGTGGTGTATGCGGTGCGCGAAGGCCGCGCCGAACAGCGCGTCGTCGAGACCGGCCTCAAGCAGGATGGACTTTACGAGATCGTGAGCGGTGTCGCGTCCGGTGACGTGATCGCGGTCGACGGTGCGGGGTTCCTTACGCACGGTGCGGCGATCGCGCTGCCCAAGCCGAAACCGCCCGCGGCCGGCGCCCCGGCGCAGAGCAAGGGCTGAGCATGAATCTGCCCGAGCTCTCCATCCGGCGCCACGTGTTCGCGTTCATGCTGAACGCGGTGCTGATCCTGTTCGGGCTCATCGCCTACACGCGCATGGGCGTGGACAAACTGCCCTACATCGAGTACCCGGTGATCTCGGTCACCACCACGCAGCGCGGCGCCAATCCCGATGTGATCGACGCGTCGATCACCAACGTGATCGAGACCGCGGTGAACAGCGTGCCCGGCATCGAGCACATCCAGTCGACCTCCTCGCCCGGCACCTCGTCGGTCGCCATCACCTTTGATCTGGGCAAGTCGATCGACGTCGCGTTCCAGGAGGTGCAGGCCAAGGTGAGCCAGGTGGGGCGGCGACTGCCCAACGACGCCGATCCCCCGGTGGTCGCCAAAGTCGAGACCAACAGCTCGCCGATCTTCTGGATGGCGCTGCAGGGCGACCGCACGCAGCAGCAGCTCAACCAGTACGCCATCAACATCATCAAGAAGCGGCTGGAAACCATCGACGGAGTGGGCGAGGTGCGCATCGGCGGCCGGCGCGACCGCACCATCCGCGTCGAGCTGCTGCCCTCGCGCATGGCCGCCTTCGGCGTCGCCGCGCAGGACATCACCGACGCTTTCGGCAAGGAGCACATCCAGTTCTCGGGGGGCTTTCTCACCGGACGCAACACCGAGCACCTGGTGAAGCTGGACCTGGAGTTCCACAGTCTCGACGCCCTGGGCGCGATGATCGTCGGCTACCGCGATGGCGCGCCGGTGCGCCTGCGCGACGTGGCCGAGATCGAGGATGGCCTGGCGGATTTCCGCCAACTGGCGCGCTTCAACGGCGAGCCGACCGTGGGCGTCGGCATCGTCAAGGTGCCGAACACCAACACGGTAACCATCATCGAGACCGTGCTGGAGCGCCTGGAAGGCGAGATCCGGCCGCAACTGCCGCCCGGGCTGCGCCTGAGCATCGTGCAGAACGACGCCATCTTCATCGACGAGATGGTGCAATCGCTGAAAAGCCACCTCGTCGAGGGCACGCTGCTCGCCGCGCTGGTGGTGTGGCTGTTCCTGAAGAGCCTGCGCTCCACCATCATCATTGCCACATCGATCCCGGTGTCGCTGATGGGCGCCATTGCGGTAATGTATTTCTTCGGTTTCACCTTCAATTCGGTGACGCTGCTCGCACTGCTGCTGCTGATCGGCGTCGTGGTGGACGACGCCATCGTGGTGCTGGAGAACGTCTACCGGCACCGCGAGCACCTCGAGCCCGACCGCATGAAGGCGGCAGTGAGCGGCAGCCGTGAAGTGACCTTCGCGGTGGTGGCAGCGAGCTTCTCGCTGGTGGCGATCTTCGCGCCGGTGGTGTTCGTCTCCGGCATCCTGGGGCAGTTCCTGCGCTCCTTCGCCGTGGTCGTTACCTTCGGCGTGCTGGTGTCGCTGTTCGTGTCGCTCACGCTCACGCCCATGCTGTGCTCGCGCTATCTCGACACCGCCGCGAAGCACGGCCGCGTCTACTGGGCGCTGGAGGGCTTCTTCGGCGGCATGGAACGCTTCTATCGCCGCAGCCTGGGCTGGGCGATCGCGCATCGCTGGACCGTGATGGCCGCAGCGCTGCTGGTAACCCTGTCATCGGTGTTTTTCTTCCGTGCGCTTCCGATCGAACTCGCGCCGCAGCAGGACGAGGGCAAGTTCTTCGTCAACCTGCGCACGCCGCTTGGTTCCTCGATCCACTACACCGAGAGCAAGCTGCGCGAAGTGGAGGTGATCGTCGCGCGCTACCCCGAGGTGATCACCGAGTTCGGCATCATCGGCCTGGGTTCCGCCGGGCAGGTGAACCAGGCCCTGGTGGTGGCGCGCATGAAGCCGCTCGCCGAACGCAAGCGCTCGCAGCAGGAGGTGCTGGCGCAGATGCGGCGCGAGCTGACGCAGGTGGCGGGGGCGCGCGCATTCCCGCGCGCGCCGGGCCTGGTGCCGCGCCAGCGTTCCGAACCTTTGCAGTTCGTGGTGCGCGGTCCCAACATGCAGGAGATGGGCCGCGTCGCCGCGCAGTTGCAGGACCAGTTGCAGGGCGACTCCCGCATCGGGCGCATGGACACGGACCTGCAGCTCGACCTGCCGCAACTGGTGCTGGAGCCCGATCGCGTGCGCGCCGCGGGCCTCGGGCTCACCTCGTCGGACATCGCGCTGGCGGTGAACATGCTGACCGGCGGCATCGACATCGCCAAGTACAACGACGCCCCCGGCGACGGCGAACGCTACGACATCCGCGTGAAGGCCAAGGAGGGCGAGTTCCGGCAGCAGGCCGACCTGTCCAGGATCTACCTGCGCAACCGCACCGGCCAGCTCGTCAGGCTGGACAGCGTGGCGCGTTTCCGCGAGACGCTCGGCCCGGCGGTCATCGGCCGCTTCGACCTGCAGTACGCGGCCACCTTCTACGCGACGCCGACGGTGGACCTGGGCGCCGCCATCGGCATCGTGCGCGAGGCGGCGCGCACCCTGCCGATCGGCTACACGGTGGGCTTCGTCGGCGAGGCCGAGCAGCTGGAGAAGACCAGCGGCGCCACGGTGTTTACCTTCGCGCTCGCCCTGGTGCTGCTCTACATGGTGCTGGCGAGCCAGTTCAATTCCTTCCTGCAGCCGCTGCTGATCATGATCGCGGTACCGCTGGCGGTGATCGGCGGGGTGTTCTCGCTGTGGCTGTTCCAGCACACGCTCAACATCTACTCGATGATCGGCCTGGTGCTGCTGATCGGCCTGGTGGCGAAGAACTCGATCCTGCTGGTGGACCTGGCCAACCAGCGCCGTGCCCAGGGCATGGGCGTGGACGAGGCGCTGGCGGACGCCTGCCCGATCCGCATGCGGCCGGTGCTGATGACTTCGCTCACGCTGATCCTCGCCCTGCTGCCGGCCTCGTTCGGCCTTGGCGCCGGCGCCGAAGCCAACGCTCCGCTCGCCGTCGCGGTGATCGGCGGCATGATCACCTCGACGCTGCTCACGCTGGTGGTCGTGCCCGCCGCCTACTCGCTGGTGGAGAACGGGCGCGAG
>CAZOSA010000191.1:0-4290 GCA_964582155.1 uncultured Enterobacteriaceae bacterium
ACCGTCACCGAGGTGAAAGGCTTCGGCCGGCAGAAGGGCCACACCGAGCTCTACCGCGGCGCCGAGTACGTGGTCGACTTCCTGCCCAAGGTCAAGATCGAGGTGGTGGTCACGGAGAAGCAGGTCGAGCCCGCGATCGAGGCCATCGTGAGGTCGGCACGCACCGGCAAGATCGGCGATGGCAAGATCTTCGTCACGACGGTCGAGCACGTGGTGCGCATCCGCACCGGCGAAACCAACGAGACCGCTATCTAGGTTTCAGCAGCACCAGCAGCGCGCCGCTGCCGCCCTCCGCGGGCGGCGCCTGGCAGTAGGCCAGCACTTCCTCGCGCGGCGTGAGCCAGGCACGCAGTTTACCCTTCAGCACCGGCTCGCGGTTCTTCGACCCCAACCCCTTGCCGTGCACGATGCGCACGCAACGCAGTCCCTGCGCCGACGCCGCGCGCACGAACTGCGCCACCTGCAGCGCCGCCTCGGCGCGGTTCATGCCGTGCAGGTCGAGGTAATCCTGCACAATCCAGTGGCCACGCCGCAGCCGGCGCAGCACCTGGCGGGATACGCCATCGCGCAGGTAGGTGAGTTCGACGCCGGTTTCGAGCGCCTCCTCCGCCGACAGAGGGCCGGCGATGCTTTCGGCCAGCACCGCATCCTCGTTGCGGCGCGTTTGCAGCGGCAGCGGTGGCGGCGCAGGCGGGTGCAGCGCCTGGCGGCGCACGCGGCGCAGCGGCTTGACCCCGGCAAGCGCGCGGCGCAGCGCCTCGCGATCGTCGTCGCCCGCCATGGCGCGCCTCAGGCGACCTGCAAGTCGAGGAACTTCTCGGCGTCGAGTGCCGCCATGCAACCGGTGGCGGCGCTGGTCACCGCCTGGCGGTAGACGCGGTCCTGCACGTCCCCGGCGGCGAACACGCCGGGGACGCTGGTCGCGGTGGCCCCGCCCTCGCGGCCGGTGCGCGTCACGATATAGCCGTTCTCCATTTCCAGCTGGCCCGCGAAGGTCTGCGTATTGGGCGTATGGCCGATGGCGATGAACACGCCCTTCACCGGCAGCGCCTTGTGCGCGCCGCTTTTCAGCTGCCTGATGTTCACTGCCGTGACGCCGCTCTTGTCGCCGAGCACCTCGTCGAGCGCCGCATCGAGCTCGAGCGCGATTCTGCCCTCCGCGACGCGCTTCATCAGCTTGTCGACCATGATCTTCTCGGCGCGAAACTTGTCGCGCCGATGCACCAGCGTCACGCTTTTGCAGATGTTGGCGAGATACAGCGCTTCCTCGACCGCGGTATTGCCGCCGCCGATGACCGCGACGTCCTGCCCCTTGTAGAAAAAACCGTCGCAGGTGGCGCAGGCGGACACGCCCTTGCCCATGTAGTTCTGCTCGGAAGGCAGGCCGAGGTATTTGGCCGAGGCGCCGGTGGCGATGATGAGCGCATCGCAGGTGTAGGTCGCCGCGTCGCCCAGCAGCACGAAGGGGCGCGCGCCGAGCCGCACCGTGTGAATATGATCGACCACCACGTCGGTCTCGAAGCGCTCGGCGTGCTTCTGGAAGCGCTCCATCAGTTCCGGGCCCTGCACGCCGCCGGCGTCGGCGGGCCAGTTGTCCACGTCGGTGGTGGTCATCAGCTGCCCGCCTGGCGCGATCCCGGTGATCAGCACCGGCCTGAGGTTGGCGCGGGCGGCGTACACCGCAGCACTGTAGCCGGCGGGGCCGGATCCGAGGATCACGAGTCGGTGGTGGCGCGTCGGCATGGTTGTGGGGGGGGCTGGTAATGGCGCGGGCAGTATAATGATTTGGGGCTGGCATCATGGAAAACAAGGCACGCCGCCTGGTTCGTCGCGGGCGCGGCGTGGCCGGTTTGGTAACATACGTATAAGAGGTCCCAGCACATGGCGGTCGCGGTTTCGTCTGCATTGCTGCGCTCGGTGCCGCTCTTCGCGAACTTTCCCGAGGAGCCCTTGCGTTTGCTTGCCACGGTGGTGACACGGCGCAGCGCGACGCGCGGCTCGATCATCATGGCCGCCGGCGACGCGATCGAATCTTTGTACATCGTGATCTCGGGCCGGCTCAAGGTGATGATGAGCGACGCCGACGGCAAGGAAGTGATCCTCAGCATCCTGGGGTCCGGCGAGTACTTTGGCGAGATGGGCCTGATCGACGACAACCCGCGCTCGGCGACCGTGGTGGCGATCGAGGCCTGCGAGTTGCTCGCCATCACGCGGCGCGATTTCAAGAAGTGCCTGGCGGAGAACGCCGAGATGACGATGGCGGTGATGCGGGGCCTGGTGCGGCGCCTGCGCGAAGCCGACCGCAAGATCGGCAGCCTGGCGCTGCTCGACGTATACGGGCGCGTGGCGCGGCTGTTGCTCGACATGTCCGAGACCGTGGACGGCCAGAAAATGGTGACCAAGCGCCTGCCCAAGCAGGACATCGCGAAGATGATCGGCGCCTCGCGCGAGATGGTAAGTCGCGTGATGAAGGACTTGCATAAGGGCGGCTACATTGAGATGCGCGGTTCGACGATCGTGCTGCGCGACACCATCCTGCTGCCCGATTGACGGGCCGCATGCTGTGGGCCTGCGGTAAAATCCGCGGACCCCAGATCGGGTCGCGATGGCAGCAGCGCAGAAAACCACAGCAGCGCCCCTTCCCGCAAAGCTCGCCAACCTGCTGCGCGAGGCCCGATGGCTGGTGCTGGCGGCAATCGCCGGCTACCTGCTGCTGATCTTCCTCACGTTTCACCGGGCAGATCCGGGCTGGTCGCATAGCGCCACCGAACCGGCGACGCACAATGCCGGCGGGCGCGCGGGCGCCTGGATCGCGGACCTGTTGCTGTACCTGTTCGGCCTGTCGGCCTACTGGTGGGTCGCGCTGTGCCTGGTCGGCGTGGCCTGGGGCTACCGCACGCTGGACCGCTCCGCGCTTATCGACCGCAGGCCGCTGGCGATCGCGCTGGGCGGCTTCGCGCTGCTCCTGCTGTCGAGCGCCTCGGTGGAAGCGCTGCGGCTGCACAGCCTCGTGGCGGACCTGCCGCTCGCCCCGGGCGGCCTGCTCGGCGCCGCAATCGGCGGCTTTGCCTGGAGCCTGCTTGGCTTCACCGGGGCCACGCTGGCGCTGCTGACGCTGGCCGTGGTCGGCTTCAGCCTGTTCACCGGCATGTCGTGGCTCGCGGTCGCGGAAATCACCGGCCTGGTACTCGAGGCGGCAGCCGGCTACGTGCGGCGCACCTTCGAGCAGCGCGCGGATCGCAAGGCAGGCGAGCTCGCGCGCGAAGAGCGCGAAGTCGTGGTCGAGGCTGAAAAAAGGCGCGAGGAGGACCATCCGCCGCTGGTCATCGCGCCGCCCTTGGCGGAGATCAGGAAATCCGAGCGCGTGCACAAGGAAAAGCAGGCGCTGCTGTTCGATTACCTGCCGGACACGCCGCTGCCGCCGGTCAAGCTGCTCGACGAGGCGGCGCACGATGGCGAGCAGGTGAGCGCGGAGTCGCTCGAATTCACCTCGCGCCTGATCGAGAAGAAGCTCTCGGACTTCGGCGTTTCGGCTAAGGTGCTCGCCGCCTACCCCGGTCCGGTGATCACGCGCTACGAGATCGAGCCTGCGATCGGCGTCAAGGGCAGCCAGATCGTGAACCTGGTGAAGGACCTGGCGCGCGCGCTGTCGGTGGTGTCGATCCGCGTGGTCGAGACCATCCCCGGCAAGACCTGCATGGGCCTGGAGATCCCCAACCCGCATCGCCAGACCGTGCGCCTGTCGGAAATCCTGGGCTCCGAGCTCTACGCCGGCATGCACACGCCACTGGCGCTGGCGCTGGGCAAGGACATCGCCGGCCGCCCGGTGGTCGTGGACCTGCAGAAGATGCCCCACCTGCTGGTCGCGGGCACCACCGGCTCGGGCAAGTCGGTGGCGATCAACGCCATGATCCTGTCGCTGCTGTACAAGGCCGAGCCCAAGCAGGTGCGGCTGATCATGGTCGACCCGAAGATGCTCGAGCTGTCGATGTACCAGGACATCCCGCACCTGCTCGCGCCGGTGGTCACCGACATGAAGCAGGCCGCCAACGCGCTCACCTGGTGCGTGGCGGAGATGGAGCGCCGCTACAAGCTGATGTCCTGGGTGGGCGTGCGCAATCTCTCCGGCTTCAACCACAAGGTGGCCGACGCGGACAGGACCGGCACGCCGCTCGAGGACCCGGCCACGCTCGAATCGGGCGAACCGCAACCGCTGGCCCAGCTGCCCTACATCGTGGTGGTCATCGACGAGCTCGCCGACCTGATGATGGTGGTCGGCAAGAAGGTGGA
>CAZOSA010000192.1:0-4285 GCA_964582155.1 uncultured Enterobacteriaceae bacterium
CGCACGAAGTAGGCGCCCATCGAGCGGATCAGCGCCGACAGCGGCCAGATGCGCGCCCATTCGCCCACTGCGTACGAAAGCGCCGTCTGGTCGGCGGCGAGGTAGCTGGCGAGCACATAGTCCATGTTGGAGCGGTGGTTCATCACGAACACCACGGTGGAGTCGGGCTCCACGCGCGCCAGGTTCTGCGCGTCGACGTAGCCCAGGCGCACGCGGTACAGGAGCTGCGCCACGCGCTTGCCGACCCAGTAGCCGGTGCGAAAGTAGAGGTAAGCGTTGAACGCCGGCACGGTCTCGCGCGCGTAGCGCTCCACGCGGTGCAGCGCGGCCGTCACCGGGACGTTGTGCTCGCGCGCGTACTGTTCCGCCGCCTGCTGCACCTTGGGATCGGTGAGAAGCCTGTGGATCAGCGCCTGGCGGCGCGTGCGCTGGAACGGGCGGATGCCGATGCGCAGCCGCTTTCCGACCTCCTCGATCACCTGGTTGGCCGGGTGCATCACCATCCAGCGGAGCATCGGCATGAGCACGTGCTCGTAGAATGCCCAAACCGCGAGCAGCGCGCCCGCGACGGCCAGCCACAGAGGAATCGAGACCGCTTCCGGCATTCCCCCTCCCAGCGGGGAGTCTAGCCTAACGAGCGCGCCGCTCGCGCGCGAACAGGTACAGACCGCTGGCGATGACGATGGCGGCGCCGGCCCACACCGCCGTGTCGGGGACGCTGCCGAACACCAGGTAGCCGAAGAGCGCCATGTACAGGAGCTGCTGATAGAGGAAGGGCGCCAGCGTGCTGGCGGGCGCATAGCGGTGTGCCAACGCCAGCAGGTAGTGGCCGGCGCCGCCGAACACGCCCAGCAGGCAGATCACGGTCCATTCCCGCCATCCCGTCGGCGACTGCCACGCGGCGAGCGCGAAGGGCGCAAGGCCGACGCTCGCCACCACCGCCGGCAGGAACTGGATGGTCTCCGGCGGATCGTAGGCCGCGAGCTTGCGCGTCATCAGGTTGAACATGGCCACCAACACCGCGTTGACGAGCGACAGCAGCATCGCCGGGTGGAAGGACGCGGAGCCCGGGCGCACGATCACCAGCACGCCGGCGAAGCCGGTCAGGATCGCGGCCCAGCGCCTGGCGTCCATTTTCTCGCCGAGCAGCGGCGCGCTCATCAGCACCACCAGGATCGGCACGGTGAAGAAGATCGAGGCGGTCACCGTGAGCTGCAGGTACTGCAGCGCCCAGAAGTTCATGCCGGTCATGGCCATGAACATCAGCCCGCGCACCAGATGCCAGCGCAGGTGGCGCGTGCGCACCAGGGCGAGGCCGCGCATCGGGAACAGCAGCGCCGAGGCGAACACCGTATGGGTGAGGAAGCGCAGCCACACCACGACGATCACCGGCACGCTGCCCACCAGCCATTTCGCGCTGCCGTCGAGCAGCGTGAACAGGACGTAGGTGAGCGAGATCAGGCCGATGCCGGTGAGGCGGTTGCCCGCGCTGTCGGCGTGCAGCACTACAGTGCGCGCTTCACCGCGCTGGTGACGGCGCGCGTGTCGTGCACGCCACCGAGGTCGGGCGTGAACACCTGTTCCTCCGTGGTGCGCTCGATGGCCTTCATCAGGCGCGCGGCCGCCTTGGGTTCGCCCAGGTGCTCGAGCATCATCGCCGCGGTCCAGAAGGTGGCGATGGGGTTGGCGACGCCCTTGCCGGTGATGTCGAAGGCCGAGCCGTGGATCGGCTCGAACATCGAAGGGAATTTCCTTTCCGGATTCAGGTTCGCCGTCGGCGCGATGCCGAGCGACCCGGAGAGCGCCGCGGCGAGATCCGAAAGGATGTCGGCGTGCAGGTTGGAGGCCACGATGGTGTCGAGCGACGCGGGTTTGAGCACCATGCGCGTGGTCATTGCGTCCACCAGGATGCGGTCCGTCTTCACCTCGGGATACTTTTTCGCCACTTCGTAGAAGATCTCGTCCCACAGCACCATGCCGTGGCGCTGCGCGTTCGATTTGGTGACCAGCGTCAGCATCTTCCTCGGGCGCTTTCTCGCCAGCTCGAAGGCGAAGCGGTGGATGCGCTCCACGCCGACGCGCGTGAACACGGACGTCTCGGTGGCGACCTCTTCGGGCAGGCCCGTGTGCACGCGCCCACCCGAGCCCGAGTACTCGCCCTCGGAGTTCTCGCGGATGATCACCCAGTCGATGTCCTTCGCGTTGGCTAGCGGGCTGGTCACACCCGGCAATACGCGCGAAGGGCGCACGTTGGCGTATTGGTCGAAGCCCTGGCAGATCGGGAGCCTGAGCCCCCAGAGCGAGATGTGGTCGGGCACGTCGGGGGCGCCGACCGCGCCGAAGAAGATGGCGTCGAAGGATTTCAGCTTTTCCAGACCGCCCTCGGGAATAAAAGCGCCGGTTCGCTTGTACCTCCCGGAGCCCCAGTCGAAGTGCTCGAACGCGACCTGGAAACCTTCCTTCGCAGCCAGGGTCTGAAGGATTTCGATGCCGGCGGGAATGACCTCGTTGCCGATTCCGTCGCCGGGGATGGATGCAATCAGATAGGATTTCACGGTCTGCGATGACGAGGTCGAATTTTTACCCATCTTACCCCGGCGCGATTGTCGCCGCGGTACTGCTGCTTGCCGCCTGCGGCGCAGGTACCGGGCCGCAGGCGCAGGCGCAGGCGCGGCCGGTGCTTGGCGTGGAGCGCGCGTTCCCGAATCTGAACTTCGCCGCGCCGGTGGCGTTGCTGCAGGCGCCGAACGACGGCACGCGCTGGTTCGTGATCGAGCAGGCGGGATTCGTGCGCGTGTTCGCCAACGATCCGTCGGTATCCACGTTCGCCACGTTCATCGACATCGACGGCCGCGTGGATTCCGGCGGCGAGATGGGCCTGCTCGGCATGGCGTTCCACCCTGGCTTCCCGGCGAATCCCCGGGTGTACCTCTCCTACACCAACGAGGATCCGGTGCGCGTGTCGCGCATTTCCGAGTTTCGGCTGGGATTGAACGGCAACCTCGACCCTGCCACGGAGCGAATTCTTCTGACCATCGGCCAACCCGAAAGCAACCACAACGGCGGCCAGATCGCCTTCGGCCCCGACGGCCATCTGTACATCGGCATGGGCGACGGCGGCGGCGGCAACGATCAGCACGGCGCCATCGGCAACGGCCAGCTGATGAGCACGCTGCTCGGCAAGATGCTGCGCATCGACGTCAGTCCGGCTACCCGCTATGGGATTCCCGCGGACAACCCGTTTGCGGCGAACCCGCAGTGCGGGACCAACGGCACCGGCGCGGCGAATTGTCCCGAGATCTACGCCTCCGGCCTGCGCAATCCCTGGCGCTGGAGCTTCGACCGGCAGACGGGCGAACTCTGGGTCGGCGATGTCGGGCAGGGCGCGCTCGAGGAGATTGACCGCGTAAGGCGGGGCGGAAATTACGGCTGGCGCTGCTTCGAGGGCACGCGCGCCACGGGTTTTCCTTGCGCATCGGAGCCGGACCTGCAGCCGCCGATCGCCGAGTATGGGCGCGCCGCCGGCAGATCGGTGACGGGCGGCTACGTCTATCGGGGCACGCGCATCGCCGGACTGTCCGGGAGATACGTCTTTGGCGACTTCGTCACTGGAAGGATCTGGCATATCGCCGGCAATACGCCGCCGACTGTCCTGGTGGCGGAGGGCTTTGCAACCGGTCTCAACATCGCTTCGTTCGGCGAGGCCAACGACGGCGAACTCTACGTCGTGCACCACGGCGGCCAGCTCTACCGCCTGACCGGCTCCTGACTCACGCCGCCTTGCGTGAAGCGCTCCTGACCGCCTCGGCCACCGCCGCGCCGACTTCCATGGTGGATGCCTTGCCCTTCATGTCCGGGGTGTGCGGGCCTGCCTCCACCACCTGCTCGATCGCCCGCACGATCGCGGCTGCCGCCTGCGGATGGCCCAGGTGCTCGAGCATCAGCGCGCCGGACCAGATCTGCCCGATGGGATTGGCGATTTTCTTCCCGGCGATGTCGGGCGCCGAGCCGTGCACCGGCTCGAAGATCGAGGGCGCGGTCCTCTCCGGGTTGATGTTGCCCGAGGGCGCGATGCCGATGGTTCCCGCAGTGGCGGGGCCCAGATCGGACAGGATGTCGCCGAACAGGTTGCTGGCGACGATGACATCGAAGCGGTCGGGATTCAGCACCATCTGGATGGACAGGCCGTCCACGTGGTACTGGTCGGCCCGGATGCCGGGGTACTGCTTCTTCATTTCGGCGAAGCGCTCGTCCCAGTAGGGCATGGTGATCGAGATGCCGTTCG
>CAZOSA010000193.1:0-4275 GCA_964582155.1 uncultured Enterobacteriaceae bacterium
CGGCGCCGGCTTCGAGGCGATCGGCGCGCGCGTGCTGGCGACGCCGCGCGATCCGGCGGCTCTGGCGCAGGAGGTGCGCGCGATGCGCGAGCGCCTGCACGAGGCGCACCCGAACCCTTCCGGCCTGTTCGACGTCAAGCACGACCGCGGCGGCATGATCGACCTCGAGTTCATCGTCCAGTTCCTGGTGCTGGCGCACGCGCACCGGCACGCCGCACTGGCCGCCAACCTGGGCAACATCGCGCTGCTCAAGAGCGCGGGCGAACTTGGGCTGGTCGCGGCCCCGCGCGCCGAAACCGCGCGCAGCGCGTACCGGGAGTTTCGCCGCGTGCAGCATGCGCTGCGGCTCGGCGGCGCGCAGGTTGCTCGCGTCCCGCTGGAGCGCGTAGCGCCCCACGCCGCCGCGGTGCGTGCGCTGTGGGCGGAGGTGTTCGGCTAGGGCGCGCGCAAGGTGATATCGCCGTAGTGGCTGCGCACCACCTGCTGCGTGTTGTCGGAGTCGGTGAGCACGCCCACCGCGACGATATCCGCGGGCTCTTCGCCGTATGCGCGGCGATAGTCGTCGAGCACGTTGCGCCGGTAATTCAGCCATTGCCCGACGCGCCCGTCTCCGCGCTCTACCACCACCATGCGGATGCGATCGATCTGCGGACTGGGCAGCGCGGTCTCCACCGGGATCTGGTTGGACCAGACGTAGATCAGCATGGCATAGGGCAGCGGCTCGCCGGCGATCGCCTTGGCGAGTCGCAGATTGACGCGATCCTCGAAGTCGAGCTTTTGCGTGTCTCCATGGAAGGACACCACCAGACGCGCCGCGGAATCTTCGCGCGACCCGACGCGCAAGTCGGCGCCCGCGATCACGTTCCCGATGCGCCAGCTCCACTCGAGCATTGGGTGGCGATGCGGGTCGACACGCACGCGCCGGTAAAGGCCGGTGCCCGCACGGTCGGCATAAGCCTGGAGCACCGTGCCTGAGGCGGCAGGCACCAGCCGGTACTCGGTCGGCCGCCTGCCCGAGCGTGTCCCCCAACGCAGCCACTCGGCGGGAAGCGGCACGCCGGCCTGCATGCGGGAGAAGCGCGCAACCTCGACGACCTCGCCCGACTCGCGTGCGAGCGCGCGCACGATCGGCGTCGAGGCAAGCAGTCCGTCGTCCTCGGAAACGCTGGCGCAACCGGCGAGCAGGAGCCCGACAAGTGTTGCTGCGGCGCGGGAAAGTTTCGCTAGAATATGCATTCAAACAGCATTCGGAGATTAGCACATGCCGAAGTCCAGGCAGCCGGCCCGACCCCCGTCGATGGCCGACCGCGACGGCTGGATCTGGCACGACGGAAAGCTCGTTCCCTGGCGTTCCGCCACCACGCACGTCCTGACGCATTCCCTGCACTACGGACTGGCGGTGTTCGAAGGTGTACGTGCGTACAAGACGATCCAGGGCACGGCGATCTACCGGCTGCAGGAGCATACGCAGCGGCTGATCAACTCCGCGCACATCTACATGATGAAAATCCCGTACACGCGCGAGCAGCTGATGCGGGCGCAGATCGAGGTCGTGCGCGCCAACGGCCACGAGGCCTGCTACGTGCGGCCGATCGCGTTCTACGGCTCGGAGAAAATGGGCGTGTCGCCGGTCGGCGCCAAAGTGCACGTGGCAATCGCGGCCTGGCCCTGGGGCGCGTATCTCGGGCCCGAAGCGCTGGAAAAAGGCATCCGCGTGAAGACCTCGTCCTACGCGCGCCACCACGTCAACGTCACCATGGCGCGATCGAAGATGTCGGGCACCTACCCGAACTCGGTGCTGGCAACGCTGGAAGCGACCATGCACGGCTACGACGAGGGGCTGCTGCTCGATGTCGACGGCTTCGTCGCCGAGGGCGCCGGCGAGAACATCTTCATCGTCAAGGATGGTGTGATCTACGAGCCGGAGCTCACCTCTGCGCTTACCGGCATCACGCGCGCCTCGGTCATCGAGCTGGCCGCGGGGATGGGCTACACGGTCGAGGCACGGCGCCTGACGCGCGACGACATCTACATCGCCGACGAGTGCTTCTTCACCGGCACCGCCGCCGAGGTGACGCCGGTCCGGGAGCTCGATAGCCGCGTCATCGGCGCGGGCAAGGCCGGGCCGGTGACGAAAAAGCTGCAGAAGGCGTTCTTCGACGTGGTCACCGGCAGGGACCGCAAGCACCGGCACTGGCTCACGCCGGTGCCGATGAAGAGGAAGGGCAAGGCTTGAATACCGATACCGCGCGGCAGGTGGAGGTCACCGAGAAAGACCTGCCGCTGCACTGCCCGGTCCCCGGCGCGCCGCTGTGGTCGCGGCACCCGCGCGTGTTCCTCGACGTGGTGCAGCAGGGCGAGGCGCTGTGCCCTTACTGCGGCACGAAGTTCGTCTACAAGGGAGCGGCCCCAAGAGGGCACTAGCGTGCCCCGCCTACTCGTCGTCGCCCCGAACTGGATCGGCGACGCGCTGATGGCGCAGCCCCTGCTCGCGCGCCTGCGGGCGAAACTGCCGCAGGCGCGCATCGACGTACTCGCGCCGGCCTGGGTGGCGCCGGTGATGCGGCGCATGCCGGAGGTTGCCGGGGTGATCGAGACCTCGTTCGAGCACGGCAAATTGCGGCTGCGCGAGCGCTGGCGCCTCGGGCGCACGCTGCATGCGCTCGGCTACGACCAGGCCATCGTGCTGCCCAATTCCTGGAAGTCCGCCCTGCTGCCGTTCTTCGCCGGGATCCCGATCCGCGCCGGCCATGTCGGCGAGTCGCGTTACGGGCTGCTCAACCTCTTGCACCGGAAAAAACCGGGGCGCGAGCCGATGGCGATGCACTATGCGCGGCTGTCGGAAAAGCCCGGGACGCCGATCGCCGAGCCATTGCCCGAGCCCAGGCTCGCGGTGGATGCGCAGGCGACGCAGGCCACGCTGCAGCGCTTCGACGTCGCGGGACGTTACGCGGTGCTGTGCCCCGGCGCCGAGTACGGGCCGGCAAAGCGCTGGCCGTACTTCAGTGAGCTCGCCCAGCGCCTGGAACTCCCCGCAGTCATGCTGGGCACGGCGAAAGAACGCGAGCAGTGCGCCTCCATCAAGGGCAGGAACCTCGCCGGCGAGACCACGCTCGACGAAGCGATCGACCTGCTCGCAGGCGCCGCGCTGGTGGTGAGCAACGATTCCGGCCTGATGCACGTCGCCGCGGCGCTCGGCCGCCCCCAGGTGGCGCTGTTCGGCTCCTCCAGCCCCAGGCACACGCCGCCGCTGTCGAGGAATGCGCGCGTCCTGTGGCTCGGTATCGAATGCAGCCCCTGCTACGCGCGCGAATGCCCTCTGGGACATTTCCGCTGCATGAAGGAACTGAGCGTCGAGCGGGTGCTGGAAGAAATAGGGTCAGACCCCATATTCCATGGCCGTTAGGATCTTTCCCACCGCGCAGGATGCCGAAACCGCGTTCTACGAGGCGCTGGAACGCTCCGACCTCGAACTCATGATGGCAGTGTGGTCCGAAGACGAGGAAGTCGTCTGCGTTCATCCCGGGGGCCAGCGCCTCGTCGGCCAGGACCAGGTGCGCGACAGCTGGCGCCAGATCTTCGCGGCCGGCACCCGCGCGCGGCTGCACGTCACGCAGCAGGTGGCAATCGCGGGGCCCGTGGTCGCGGTGCACAGCCTGCACGAGAATTTCTCTGTGCCCGGCGCGCAGCGCCCGCTGCAGCCCGTCGTCGCCACCAATGTCTACCTGCGCACCGCGGCCGGCTGGCGCATGATCGCGCACCACGGCTCGCCGGCGCCGGGAGCCGCGGAACCACCGCCCCCGCCGCCGAAAATCCTGCATTGAAGCCCTACCAGGCGCCGTGGTGGCTGCCCGGCGGCCACCTGCAGACCATTGCCGGAGCGCTTGCACCGGCGCCGCGCATCCCCTGGCGCCGCGAGCGCTGGGACACGCCCGACGGCGATTTCATCGAGCTCGACTGGGCCGGCGATAGCGGCCCGCTGCTCGTGCTTTTCCATGGGTTGGAGGGCGGATCTTCGAGCCATTACGCGCGCTCGACTGCCGCCGAGGCGCTGCGCGCCGGCTGGCGCTGCGTGGTGCCGCATTTTCGCGGCTGCTCGGGCGTGATCAATCGCCTGCCGCGCGCTTACCACTCCGGCGACAGCGACGAGCTGGACTGGATCCTGCGGCGGCTGCGGCCGGATTGCGCCGCCGGCGTTTCGCTGGGCGGCAACGTCCTGCTCAAGTGGCTGGGCGAACGCGGCGCGCAGGCGACGGGCCTGGTGCGGCGCGCCGC
>CAZOSA010000194.1:0-4273 GCA_964582155.1 uncultured Enterobacteriaceae bacterium
GCGTGCCGAAGGTCATGCCGCCGACGATCACCCAGCCGATCTCGTGCCGGCTCTCGGCGCCCGCGCCTGTCGCGATGGCAAGGGGGATGGCGCCGGCCACCATGGCGCCGGTGGTCATCAGGATCGGGCGCAGCCGCAGCGCCGCGGCCTCGATCACCGCCTCTAGCAGCGGCCGGCCCTCGTCCTGCAGGCGGTTGGCGAATTCCACGATCAATATGCCGTGCTTGCTGATGAGGCCGATCAGCGAAACCAGGCCGATCTGGCTGTAGATGTTCAGCGTGCCGCCGCTGAGATGCAGCGCAAGCAGCGCGCCCGTCATCGACAGCGGGACGGTCAGCATGATGATGAGCGGATCGACGAAGCTCTCGAACTGGGCGGCGAGCACCAGAAAGATGAAGCCGAGCGCCAGCACGAAGATGAACAGCAGGCTCGACTCCGCGTCCTTGAACTCGCGCGACTGCCCGCCATAGTCGTAGCGCACGGCAGGCGGCAGCACGCGCTCTGCCGCCTGCTCGAGGAAAGCGAGCCCTTCGCCGAGTGAGTAGCCCGGCGCAATGCTGCCGGTGATCGTCGCCGAGCGGAACTGGTTGAACCGGTTGAGCTCCTTGGGCGCGACGGTCTCCTTCACCCGGACCAGGTTGGAAAGCGGGAGCATCGCCCCGGTGGGGCCGCGGACATAGATCGCGTCCAGGTCCCCCGGCGTGCGGCGGTCGGCGGGCGCGACCTGGACGATCACGTCGTACTGCTCGCCGTTCTGCGTGAAGCGCGTCACCTGGCGGCCGCCGAGCAGGGTTTCGAGGGTGCGGCCCACCGTGAGCACGCCGGCGCCGGTGTCGGCGACGCGCTCGCGGTCGACCAGGACCTCGAGCTGGGGCTTGTTCAGGCGCAGATCGCTGTCGAGGTTGATCAGGCCCGGGTACTTTTCCGCCTCGGCGAGCAGCTTGTCGACATACTCGTCGAGCTTGCGGTAGCTCTCGGAGGTCTGGATGACGAACTCGACCGGCTTGCTGCGCGCGCTTTGCCCGAAGGCGCCGGGGTTGTTCGCGAACGCGCGCACGCCGGCGATGCGCTCGAGCTTCGGCTGCACGTCCCGCACGATCTCCATCTGGGTGCGGCTGCGCTCTTCCCAGGGGGTGAGCTGCGAGAAGGAAATCAGCTCGGTCACCGCGCGCGAGCCGACGATGACGAAGTAGTGCGCGACCTCGGGCACCTGGCCGAGCAGCGCCTCGAACTCCTCGGCATAGCGGCTGGTGAAGTCGACGGTCGAGCCCTCGGGCGCGTCGCCGGCGGTGAACAGCACGCCCCGGTCCTCGATCGGAGCCAGTTCGGATTTCAGGCCGGCGAGGAGAAAGTAGCTCGAGCCGGCGACGGCGAGCGCCACCAGCACGACCAGCGGGCGGACGCGCAGCGTCGCGGCGAGCGCGCGGCGGTAGCCGCTATTGAGGGCGAGCAGCCCGCGCTCCAGGAAGTTGTAGAAGCGGCCGTGCGACTCATGGGGGCGCAGCAGGCGCGAGCACATCATCGGCGTCAGGGTCAACGCAACACCGCCGGAAACGAGCACCGCTCCCGCCAGCGTGAGGGCGAACTCGGCGAACAGCGTCCCGGTGCGCCCCGGGGCGAAGGCGACGGGCGCATAGACCGCCGCGAGGGTGAGCGTCATGGCGATGACGGCGCTCGAGATCTCGCCCATGCCGCGGATCGCCGCCTGCATCGGCGCCACGCCTTCCTCGATGTGGCGGTGGATGTTCTCCAGCACCACGATGGCGTCGTCGACCACCAGCCCGATCGCCAGCACCATCGAGAGCAGCGTCAGCGTGTTGATCGAGAAGCCGAGCAGGTCCATCAGCGCGAAGGCGCCGATGAGCGACACCGGAATCGTGACCAGCGGGATGATCGTGGCGCGCGCGGTGCGCAGGAACAGGAAGATCACCAGCACCACCAGCACGACCGCCTCGGCGATCGTCGTGTAGACCGCCCGCACCGAGCGATCGATGAAGATCGACTTGTCGTAGGCGGTCTTCGCGCTCATCCCGGAGGGCAGGTCGCGCACGAGCTGCGGCATCATCCCGCGCAACTCGTTGGAGACATCCAGCGGGTTGGCGGTCGCCTGCTTGACGATGCCGATGATCACGGCGTTCTCGCCGTTGAAGCGGGTGACGCGGCGCTCGTCCTGCGGGCCGACTTCGATCCTGGCGAGGCTGCCCAGGCGCACCGGGAACCCGTTCGCGTCCTTCACCACGATCTGGCGGAATTGCTCGGGCGTGGTGAGCCCGGTGCGCGACAGCACCGTGAACTCGCGCTCGAGGCTCTCGATCCGCCCGGAGGGCACTTCGACGTTCTGCTGGCGCAGCGCGCTCTCCACTTCCTGCACCGTCAGGTCGTAGGCGGCGACCCGCGCGCGGTCGAGCCAGATGCGCATCGCATAACGCCGCTCGCCGAAGATCCGCGCCTCCGCGACGCCCGGCAGGTTCTGCAGCCGGTCGCGCACGTAGCGGTCGGCGTAGTCCGATATCTCGATCGGCTGGTGCCGGTCGCTCGTGAACGCGATGTAGATGATCGCCTGGGCGTCGGCCTCGACCTTGGCGATCACCGGCTCCTCGATCTCTTCGGGCAGCCGGCCGCGCACGCGCGCCACCCGGTCGCGCACGTCGCTCGCCGCGACATCCGGGTCCGTCCCGAGGCGAAAGCGCACGGTGATGCGGCTTGCCTCGGGCTCGCTCGACGAGGTCAGCGTCTCGATGCCCTCGATGCCCGAGATCGATCCCTCGAGCACCTGGGTCACCTGGCTCTCGATGATCTCGGCGCTGGCGCCGAGGTACTCGGTCCTCACCGAGACGATCGGCTCGTCGATGTTCGGGTATTCCCGCACCGAGAGCCTCGAGTACGACACCAGGCCCACCAGCACGACCAGCAGGCTCATCACCGTCGAAAACACCCGCCGGCGGATGAAGAACTCGAACAGTCCCACTTCAGGCTCCCGTGCCGGGCGCGGCCACCTGGAGCCGCGACCCCTCGCGCAGCTTCTGGTGGCCGGCGGTCACCACCAGGTCGGCGCGGCCCAGGCCGTTGCGGATCTCGACGTAACCGGGCCGGCGCTGGCCGAGCTCCACCTCGGTCCGTACCGCGCGGCCGTCGACGACGCGGTAGACGAACTGCTTCTGGTCCGCGGCGAATACCGCGGATTCGGGCACCAGCAGCGAGTTGGCGCGCTGCTCGACGATGAGCTGCACGCGCGCGAACAGCCCCGGGGAAAGCTCGCCTCGCGGATTCGGGATGCGCGCGCGCAAGCGAATCGCCCGGCCGGTGACATCGATGATCGGATCGATGGCGTAGATCTCGCCCTCGAACACCTTGCCCGGCAAGGCGTCGAGCGTGACGCGCACCGGCTGGCCGCGGCGCACGCTGGACAGGGCGAGTTCGGGAACGCGGAAATCCAGCTTGATCGGGTCGATGTCGGCGAGCTCGACGATGCGCTCGCCGGGCGCGACGTAGGCGCCGACGCTCACCGAGCGCAGTCCCACCACCCCGGAGAGGGGCGCCGTGAGGGTCACTTTGTTGAGGCGCGCCTCGGCCAGGGCGAGGTTGGCTTCTGCCGCCTGGAACGCGCCCAGCGTTTCGTCGCGGGCCCGCAGGGTGCCCATGCCCTGGCCCGCCAGGGCGATCGCGCGCGCGTGGTTGGCCCGGGCGAGAGTGAGATCGGCTCGCGCCTTGGCGCGCTCGGCCCGCAGGATCGAGGCGTCGAGCTCGACCAGCACGTCGCCGGCTTTCACCGCCTGGCCCTCGCGGAACCCGATCCGCTCGACGCGCCCGGCGATTTCCGGCACTACGGTCACCGCCTCGTTGGGCCGCAGCGTGCCAACCGCGCGCAGATCTTCCACCACGGTGTCAATCTTGACGCTCTGCGCCTCGACCGCCACCACGCGCTCGGAGGGCCGGATCGCCGCCTGGGCCGACGCGCTGGCGGAGCCGGACGCGGCGCTCCGGCCATCGAGCCTGGCATAGTAGTAGGCACCGCCGCCAACGACTGCCGCCAGCGCGGCAAAACCGAGCCAGAACCCCGCTTTGCCCGTCACAAGAGGGAGTGTACCGCCAGAGCGGCCGCCTCGGGACGCGCGGGCTATCGCCCGTCACGACTTCTGGTAGATCTCCGCGCCCTTCTTCACGAACTCGACCGATTTCTCCTGCATCCCCTTTTCGACGTAGTCGCGCACGTCCTGCGTGATCTTCATCGAGCAGAAGTGCGGCCCGCACATCGAGCAGAAATGCGCCACCT
>CAZOSA010000195.1:0-4264 GCA_964582155.1 uncultured Enterobacteriaceae bacterium
TCGTCGTAGCTCAGGTCCTCGAGCGCCACCAGCAGCAGCACCTCGCGCTGCGCCAAAGGCAGCGCGGCGATGCCGCGCTCGAGGTCGCGCACCACCAGCGCGTCGCCCTGCGTGGCGCGCTGCGCGAGTTCCGGCATCTCGTCCTCGAGCGATACGGTGGGCCGCGCCGCCCGTACCCGGTTCACGTGCACGTTGTGCATCACCGTGAACAGCCAGGCGCGCAGGTCCGTGCCGTGGTGGAAAAGATGCAGCTTCAACCAGGCGCGCTCCAGCGTGTCCTGCACCAGGTCGTCCGCCGCCGCGCGGTCGCCGACCAATGCGCGCGCGTAGCGCCGCAGCCGCGGAATCAGCTCGATCAGGCTTTGCGCGTCGCTCATCAGGCAGAACAGTGCCTTGCGGCGGGCTATTCCGTCAACAAAGGCCGGTGATCAGCCGATCGCCGCGTTGGGCGCGACGGGGAATATTCGGCCTCTCGCGGTGTTCCCCCACTTTCACCCCGAAAAGGAGCGCTCACATGAAAAAACTACTCATATTCCTGGCGTCGCTATCGCTGGCTGCCTGTGCGGGCATGATGTCAGGTGGAGGCAAGGTCAAGGTCAATCTGAGCGGCGCCGAAGAAGTGCCGCCGGTCTCGATTCCGGGTTCGGGTAGCGGAAGATTCAAGATTGATGCGAACGGCATGGTGAGCGGCAGCGTAACGACGACCGGCGTGCAGGGCACGGCGGCGCACATTCACCAGGGCGCGCGCGGCCAGAATGGCCCGGTCATCATTCCGCTGTCGAAGAGCGGCGACACCTATTCGGCGCCCGCCGGCGCGAAGCTTACCGACGCGCAGATGCAGGCGTTCAAGGCCGGCGATCTCTACGTCAACGTCCATACCGCCCAGAACAAGGGCGGCGAGGTGCGCGCGCAGCTGAAGCCCTAGCTTGTCCCGGCTGACCGGCGCGGGCTAGAGCAGTCCGGCGGCGTACTCGGCAACCGCCTTGATCTCCTGGTCGCTCATGCGCGCTGCGACGCCGCGCATCATGCCGTTGGGGTCATTGGCGCGCCCGCCCGCCCGGAACAGCTTCAGTTGCGCTTCCACGTACTCCGCAAACTGGCCGGAGAGGCGCGGGAACCGGCTCGGAATGCCGGCGCCGTCGGGCCCGTGGCAGCCGGCGCAGGCAGCGATTCCCTTCTCCAAGTGGCCGCCACGCCAGAGCTTCTGCCCCTGCGCCGCGAGGTCCTTGCTCGCCGCCGCCGCCGGACGCAGCTTTTGCGTCGCGTAATACGCGGCCACGGAGCGCAGGTCAGCATCCGGGAGATTGGCCACCATCGCCGTCATCACCGCGTTCTCGCGCTCCGGTTTCTTGCCGCCCTGCGCCTTGAAGTTGGCGAGCTGCTTGTGCAGGTACTCGGGGAACTGGCCGGCGAGCTTGGGGTTGGCCGCGGCGACGCTGTTGCCGTCGGGCGCGTGGCAGGCAGCACATACCTGCTTGGCGATCTGCTCGCCCTTGGCCGTGTCGGGCTTCGCGCCGCCCTGCGCCGGCGCCTGCGCCGCCCACAGCAGCCCCAGGGCGGCCATTGCCGCCAGCAAACTTTTCATTCTGCAGCGCTCCGGAGTCGGTAGGAATCGTTTCATTTTATTAGAATTTCAGGCATGCCGGAATCCAGCAAGGCGTTTTCCCGCGTGGCGTTCCTCGTTTCCGCCGGGCTCACAGGCGGCTTGCCGCCCGAGGACCTGCCCGAGTTGGCTTTCGCCGGGCGCTCGAATGTAGGCAAATCGAGCGCCATCAACGCGCTTGCCAACCGCAAGCGGCTGGCCTTCGTTTCCAAGACCCCCGGCCGTACGCAAACCATCAATTTCTTCGACCTGGGCGGGCTGGGGCGATTGGTCGACCTCCCGGGCTACGGTTACGCGCGTGTGCCCCAGGAAGTACGCAGCCAGTGGGACCAATTGGTTGGCGGGTATCTGGGCTCGCGCCACGCGCTTGCCGGGGTGGTAGTGCTGATGGACGCGCGCCGCCCGTTCACCGACCACGACGAGCACCTGCTGGAATGGCTGCGGCCCGTGGGCCGTCGGCTGCTGGTGCTCCTGTCCAAGTGCGACAAGCTTTCGCGGCAGGAGCGCGTCAAAGTGCTCCAGGCCGCACAGTCTCGTCTCGAGCAGCGTGCCATCGATGGCGAGGCGCGGTTATTCTCCTGCATGTCCGGTGAGGGCGTGGAAGAGACGCGCTTGCTGCTTGAAGAGTGGCTCCGGGCGGCGGGCGAGAGCAATAAAAAACCCCCGGTAAAGGGGAAGTAGACCGGGGGCAAAACGCCTTAAATTGTATTAAGGCAACCCGCTCAGGGAGGAGAAGCGGGAGACGATCTACATCGTCTGATTGTAAGATTGCTCTTCGCAGGGAAAGTTCCTCGCGACGAAACTCTCAGGAAAATCAACATCATGAAGATCTATGGCCAGTTTCCCGCGGTGCGCATGCGCCGCATGCGGCGCGACGACTTCTCGCGCCGGCTGATGCGCGAGCACCGACTATGCGCGGATGACCTCATTTATCCGGTCTTTGTCCTGGACGGGAAAAACCGTACCGAGATTGTGGCTTCCATGCCGGGCGTGGAGCGACTGACCGTGGACCGGCTGCTCCCGGTGGCCGAGGAATGCGTGAAGCTGCGCATACCGGTTCTCGCGCTGTTCCCGGTGATCGAGCAGAAATTGAAAACGCTCGATGGACGCGAGGCGTTCAACGCCAGGGGCTTGGTGCCGCGAGCAGTCGCAATCTTGAAGAAGCGCTTTCCGGAGCTGGGCATCATGACGGATGTCGCGCTCGATCCGTATACCTCGCACGGACAGGACGGCGTCATCGACAAGGCCGGCTACATCATGAACGACGTCACTTTGCAGGTACTCGAGCGCCAGGCGCTTTGCCAGGCGAAGGCCGGTGTCGACATCGTTGCGCCTTCGGACATGATGGACGGCCGCATCGGCCGGATTCGCGCCGCGCTCGAAAAAGCCGGACATATCCACACCAGGATCCTCGCCTACTCGGCGAAGTACGCCTCGGGTTTCTACGGACCGTTCCGCGACGCGGTCGGCTCGGCGAAAAACCTGGGCCAGGGCGACAAGAAAACCTACCAGATGGATCCGGCGAACTCCGACGAAGCGCTGTGGGAAGTGGGGCTCGACCTTGCCGAAGGCGCCGACATGGTGATGGTGAAGCCAGGCCTGCCCTACCTCGATATCGTGCGACGCGTAAAAGACGAGTTCAAGGCGCCGACTTACGTTTACCAGGTGTCCGGGGAGTACTCCATGCTGCGCGGCGCGATCGACAGGGGCTGGCTGCCGAAGAGCTGCGTGATGGAGGCGCTGCTGGCAATGAAGCGCGCCGGCGCGGACGGCATCCTGACTTACTTTGCCCTTGAGATCGCGCGCGAGTTGAAGAAGCAGTAGGGTGGGCCTGGGCCCACCCTACCCGAACACCACGGCGATGCCGTGTGCGTCCTGCGCGCTTACGGCAAGGGAACCGTCGCGCAGTTCGACGGGCTGCAGGCCGTTGCGGCGCAAGACCGCGCCGGTCGCGGCGCGATCGCCGACGCGCACAAACAGCGCGGCGACCAGCGGCCGCGGCCGCAGCGGCAGGCCGACGCCGTGCAGGCGGTGCCCCAGCTTCCAACGCGTGGCGAGCGCGATCGGCGCGCTCCCGGTCTGCAGCAGCAATCCCTCTTCAATCGTCTGCGGTTTTTCCGATAACAGCTTGCCGTAGCTCGCCGCTGCCGCACCGGGATCATCGGCGACGGCGGCGACTGCCGCAATTTCCATCGCGCCATTCGCGTGGCGCTGGTACTGCGACCGCCAGACCAACTCGCGCGTGAAATGCTGGCAGGCGAACATGCGGCAGCCCGGCGAGGCCTCCGGCGGCAGCTGCACGATACGAAAGCGCGCGTCGCCTACAGCTTCCACCGGCCGCGAGAAATCGAGCGGCGCCTCCGCCGCGATGCCGTCAGAGGCGAGGCTGGCATACAAGGCGCCTGCATCGTCGGTGGCGAGGGCGATCGCGCCGAGGCCTTCGCCTTTGCCGAGAAAATCGGTGAAGTATTGCATCGCCGGATGCGGCTTGGGTATCGCAAGCAGTTCGACATAGTCGCGGCCGAACATCAGGCAATGGTTCTGCGACCCGAGCGTGTGAAAGCCACGCGGCGTGAGCGTGAACCCCATGCGCAAGTAGGTCTGCTGCGCCTTGTCGAGGTCGCGCACCAGGACGACGACGTGGTCGATGCCCTGGAGGTG
>CAZOSA010000196.1:0-4255 GCA_964582155.1 uncultured Enterobacteriaceae bacterium
CGAATACTCGGGCAGCGCTATCCGCGCGCTGTCGATGGAAGGCCGCATGACCGTGTGCAACATGTCGATCGAGGCGGGCGCGCGCGCCGGCATGGTGGCGGTGGACGACACCACCATCGCATACCTCAAGGGGCGGCCGCTTGCGCCCGCGGGTCCCGACTGGGACGCGGCGGTGGCCTACTGGAAGACCCTGCGCTCGGACCCGCAGACGAAATTCGACCGCGACATCACGCTGCGCGCCGAGGAGATCCGGCCGCAGGTGTCATGGGGCACCTCGCCGGAGATGGTGGTGCCGGTGGACGAGGAGGTTCCCGACCCGGAGCGCGAAAAGGACGCCAGCAAGCGCGAGGGCATGGAGCGCGCGCTGCAGTACATGGGACTCAAGGCGCGCATGCGCATCACCGATATCCGGCTCGACAAGGTATTCATCGGCTCTTGCACCAACTCGCGCATCGAAGACCTGCGCATTGCGGCCGCAGTGGTCAAGGGCCGCCGCGTGGCGCCGAACATCCGCCTGGCGATGGTGGTGCCCGGCTCCGGGCTGGTGAAAGCGCAGGCCGAGCGCGAAGGCCTCGACCGCGTGTTCAAGGATGCCGGATTCGACTGGCGCCAGCCGGGCTGCTCGATGTGCCTGGCGATGAACGCGGATCGCCTCGAGCCCGGCGAGCGCTGCGCAGCGACCTCGAATCGCAATTTCGAGGGGCGCCAGGGCGACGGCGGGCGCACGCACCTGGTGAGCCCCGCGATGGCGGCGGCGGCGGCGGTCGCCGGCCATTTCGTAGACATCCGGCAGTGGCGCTGAGCGCCATGGACAAGTTCACCGTGCTTACCGGGGTCGTGGCGCCGCTGGATCGCGCCAACGTCGACACGGACCAGGTCATTCCCAAGCAGTTCCTGAAATCGATCAAGAAGACCGGCTACGGGCCGAACCTGTTCGACGCGTGGCGCTACATGGATCACGGCGAGCCCGGCATGGACCACGCACGCCGGCCGCGCAATCCGAATTTCGTGCTCAACGATGCGCGCTACAAGGATGCGAGCATCCTCATGGCGCGCAAGAATTTCGGCTGCGGCAGTTCGCGCGAGCACGCGCCCTGGGCGCTGCTCGACTACGGCTTCCGTTGCGTGATCGCGCCTTCGTTCGGCGACATCTTCTACAACAACTGCTTCAAGAATGGCCTGCTGCCGATCGTGCTGACGGAGTCCGAAGTGGACCGGCTGTTCCACGAATGCGCTTCGTTTCCGGGTTTCCGCCTCACGGTCGACCTGGAGCAGCAGACGGTGCGCACGGCGGACCGCGCGAACGCGATGCGCTTCGAGGTCGACGCGTTCCGCAAGCACTGCCTGCTCAACGGCCTGGACGAGATCGGCCTCACGCTGCGCCATGCGGAGAAGATCCGCGCCTTCGAGGACAAACGGCACGCGCAGTTCCCCTGGCTGTACCGGTAATCCCATGAAGATCGCGGTGTTGCCCGGCGACGGGATCGGCAAGGAAATCGTCGCCCAGGCGGTGAAGGTGTTGCGCCGCCTCGACCTGCCGCTCGAGATGCAGGAGGCGCCGGTGGGGGGTGCAGGCTACGAGGCCGCGGGCGATCCGCTGCCCGAGCCGACGCTGAGCCTGGCGCGAAGCGCCGACGCAATCCTGTTCGGCGCCATCGGCGGGCCGCAATACGACGCGCTGCCGCGCGACCAGCGGCCCGAACGCGGCCTGCTGCGCTTGCGCAAGGAACTGGGCTTGTTCGCCAACTTGCGCCCGGCCCTGGTCTACGAAGAACTGGCGCAGGCCTCCACGCTCAAGCCCGAGGTGGTGGCGGGCCTCGACATCCTGATCGTGCGCGAACTCACGGGCGACATCTACTTCGGCGAGCCGCGCGGCATCAGCACGCTGGCGGGCGGGGAACGCGAAGGCGTCAATACCATGCGCTATCGCGAGAGCGAGATCCGGCGCATCGCGCGCGTCGCGTTCAAGGCGGCGCAAAGCCGCTCGAAGAAGCTCTGCTCGGTGGACAAGGCGAACGTGCTCGAGACGACCGAGCTGTGGAGGCAGGTGGTGAGCGAGGAGGGCAAAGCCTACCCCGACGTCGAGTTGTCGCACATGTACGTGGACAACTGCGCGATGCAGCTGGTGCGGACTCCAAAGCAGTTCGACGTCATCGTCACCGGAAACATGTTCGGCGACATCCTGTCCGACGAGGCGTCCATGCTGACGGGCTCGATCGGCATGCTGCCTTCGGCCTCGATGGACGAAAAGGGCAAGGGGCTGTACGAGCCGATCCACGGCTCTGCGCCCGACATTGCCGGCAAGGGGGTGGCCAATCCCCTGGCGACCATCCTGTCGGCGGCGATGATGCTGCGCTACTCCCTGGGACGGCCCGCGGAGGCGCTCACGGTGGAAGCCGCCGTGCGCAAGGTGCTCAAGAGCGGCTTGCGGACCGCCGACATCTATACTGCGGGTATGCGCAAGGCGGGCACGGGGGAGATGGGCGACGCGGTGCTCGCCGCGCTTTGAAGGAAAGGTAATGCTGAGAGTCGGAATGGTCGGTTGGCGCGGCATGGTCGGGTCGGTCCTGGTGCAGCGCATGCGCGAGGAGCGCGACTTCGACCACGTCGAGCCGGTGTTCTTCTCGACCTCCCAGGCCGGCGGCAAGGGCCCTGCCATCGGCAGGGAAATCGGGCCGCTGCAGAGCGCGATCGACATCGGGGCGCTGAAGTCTCTGCCGGTCATCCTCGCCTGCCAGGGCGGCGACTACACCAATGAGGTCTATCCCAAGCTGCGCGCCGCGGGCTGGAAGGGCTACTGGATCGACGCCGCGAGCGCGCTGCGCATGAAGGACGACGCGGTGATCATCCTCGACCCGGTCAACATGCCGGTGATCGAAGAGGCGCTCGCCGCGGGCGTGCGCAACTACATCGGGGGCAACTGCACGGTAAGCCTGATGATGATGGGCATGGCCGGACTGTTCCGCCACGACCTGGTGGAGTGGATGACCTGCATGACCTATCAGGCCGCCTCGGGTGCGGGCGCCGCCTCGATGCGCGAGCTTGCCGAGCAGATGGCGCACCTGGGAGAAGCGGCGCAGCCGGCCCTCTCGGACCCGGCGGCGACCGCGCTGGATATCGACCAGCGTGTGACCGACGCGATGCGCAATGGCGGGTTGCCCAAGGTGCATACCGGCCATCCCCTGGCCGGGAGCCTGCTGCCGTGGATCGACAAGGACATGGGCGACGGCCAAAGCCGCGAAGAGTGGAAGGGGCAAGCGGAAACCAACAAGATTCTGGGCCGCAGCCAGCGCCCGATCCCGGTGGACGGCATCTGCGTTCGCGTGGGCGCGATGCGCTGCCACAGCCAAGCGCTCACCATCAAGCTGCGCAAGAGCGTACCGCTCGACGAAATCGAAGGCATGATCGCGGAGGGCAACGAGTGGGTGCGCGTGGTTCCCAACCGGCGCGAGGAGTCGCTCGCGGAATTGACGCCGGCTGCGGTGACGGGCAAGCTCGCCGTGCCGGTAGGGCGCTTGCGCAAGTTGCCCATGGGAGGAGACTACCTGGCGGCCTTCACGGTCGGCGACCAATTGCTTTGGGGGGCGGCCGAGCCTCTGCGCCGCATGCTGCGCATCCTGCTGGACGCTGGTGTCCGGCAGTAAAAATCCCTTGCTGCTTGGAGCCAAAGGCGGAAAAACCGAGAAAAGGTCTGAACTTGCAGGCCTAACGTCATGATGTTATGGTACTCAGTCACATAAGAACGACTCAGGGTGGTGCGGGTGTTTAAACCGGTCACGGTCCTACGACTCGCCTCGGCAGCGGTCTTGTGGCTGCCGCTGCTCGTGCAGGCGGCGGGCCTCGGCCAGTTGAGCGTGCAGTCATTTCTGGGTCAACCGCTGCGCGCGGAAATCGAGGTCGTTTCGCTACAGCCCGGAGAAGAGGCCTCGCTCGAGGCACGCCTCGCCTCGGGCAATGCGTTTGCCCAGGCTGGAATCGAGTTCAGCCCCGCCCTGACGGGCGTGCAGTTTGTCGTCGAGCGGCGCGAAGGCCGGCCGCCGGTGCTGCGTGTGACATCGCGCCAGCCGGTCAATGAGCCCTTCCTTGACATACTGGTGGAACTGCGCTGGGACTCCGGGCTGCTGGTGCGCGAGTACACCGTCTTGCTCGATCCTCCCGAGTACCGAGGGTCGAAGCCTGCGGCCTCGGTGGCGGAGGCGCCCGCGCGTGCCGCCGCGGCGCCGGCTGTGGCTGCGCCGACACCGACACCGACACC
>CAZOSA010000197.1:0-4255 GCA_964582155.1 uncultured Enterobacteriaceae bacterium
TCAACTCCGAGATGGAGCTCGCCGCGGTGCGCGCCATCGCCGAGCTGGCGCAGGCGGAGACCTCCGAGCAGGTGGCGCTCGCCTACAACATCGAGTCGATCAGCTTCGGCCCGGAGTACCTGATTCCCCGGCCGTTCGACCCGCGCCTCATCGCGCGCGTCGCGCCCGCGGTCGCCAAGGCGGCGATGGATTCCGGCGTGGCGACCCGGCCAATCGCGGATCTGGAGGCCTACCGCGAGTCGCTGGCGCAGTTCGTTTACCACTCCGGCCTGATCATGAAGCCGCTGTTTGCCGCGGCGAAGGCCCGGCCCAAGCGCGTGGTGTACGCGGAAGGCGAGGACGAGCGCGTGCTGCGCGCGGTGCAGATCGTGGTGGACGAGGGGCTGGCGCAGCCGGTGCTGGTCGGGCGGCCGCAGGTGATCGAGCAAAGGATCGAGCGCCTCGGACTGCGCGTCAAGGCGGGCCGCGACTTCGACCTGGTCAATCCGGATCTCGATCCGCGCTACCGCGACTACTGGAGCAGCTACCATAAGATGGTCGAAAGGAAAGGCGTGTCGCCCGAATTCGCCAAGGTGGAGATGCGCCGCCACAACACGCTGATCGGCGCGATGCTCATGCACAAGGGCGAAGCCGACGGCATGCTGTGCGGCACCTTCGGCACGCACGCGTTGCACCTGCACTACATCGACCAGGTGATCGGGCTGCACAGCGGCGTGCGCCACTACGCCGCCATGAACGCGCTGGTCCTGCCCAGCCGCACGGTGTTCATTTGCGACACCTACGTCACGCCCGACCCGGACGCCGAGCATATCGCCGAGATGACCATCCTCGCCGCGGAGGCAGTGCGCCGGTTCGGCCTGGTGCCGAAGGTGGCGCTGCTCTCGGCCTCGAACTTCGGCTCGCTCCAGCTGCCGTCCGCGCGCAAGATGCAGCGCGCGCTCGCCCTCCTGCAGGAGCGCGTCCCGGACCTGGAAGTGGAAGGGGAGATGCACGGCGACGCCGCGCTGTCGGAGAAGATCCGCTACAAGGTGTTCCCCGGCTCGCGCCTCAGGGGCCAGGCCAACCTGCTCATCATGCCGACGCTGGACGCCGCCAACATCGCCTTCAATCTGCTCAAGACCGCGGCGGGCGACGGGGTCACCATCGGCCCGATCCTGCTCGGCGCGGCGCGCGCGGCGCACATCCTCACGCCGTCGGCGACGGTGCGGCGCATCGTCAACATGAGCGCGCTCACCGTGGTGGACGTCAACGCGCCGCGCGCGGGCGCGGAGCCGAGCCTGTTCTAGGCGCCATGGCGACTCAGGCGAGCACGAGCAACGTCGCAGCCTTCCCGCAGGCGCGCGCCAAGCCGCGCGCCGGGCTGGTGCTGACCGGGGGCGGCGCGCGTGCCGCCTACCAGGTGGGCGTGGTGAAGGCGGTGCGCGACCTCCTCGGCAACCCGGTGAAGAACCCGTTCCCCATCCTGTGCGGGACTTCGGCCGGCGCGATCAACGCCGCGACGCTGGCGGCGTACGCAGACGATTTCACCAGCGCGGTGGCCCACCTGCTCGAGGTGTGGGAGCACATGCGCTGCGAGCACGTGTACCGCACCGACTTTCCGAGCATCATGAAAAGCGGCGCGCGCTGGCTCGCCGCGATGATGCTGCTGTCGCGCAAAAACCCGGCCTCGCTGCTCGACAACTCGCCCCTGCGCGACATGCTGGAGAAGGGACTGCCGTTGGAGCGCATCCAGGAGCACATCGACGCCGGCGCGCTGTACGCGGTGTGCGTCACGGCGTCGGGCTACACCAGCGGCCAGAGCGTGTCGTTTTTCCAGGGCGGGTCGGGGCTGGAAGGCTGGGAACGAAATCAGCGCATCGGCGCCGCCGTGGTGCTCAAGCACGAGTACCTGCTCGCCTCGGCCTCCCTGCCGTTCATCTTTCCCGCGGTCAAGCTGCACCGCGAGTACTTCGGCGACGGCTCGATGCGCCAGATCGCACCGATAAGCCCCGCGCTGCACCTGGGCGCCGACCGCGTGCTGATCGTCGGCAGCGGGCGCCAGGGCGCCGAGCCGGCGCGTACGCGCTCGAACGTCTACCCGTCGCTGGCGCAAATCGCCGGCCACGCGCTCAATTCCATCTTCCTCGACAGCCTGGCAGTGGACATCGAACGCATGGAGCGCATCAACCGCACGGTGCAGCTGATCTCGCAGGACAAGCTCGAGGATTCCAACATCAGGCTGCGCCCGGTCAAGGTGCTGTTCATCACGCCGTCGCAACCGATCGAGCGCATCGCCGCACGCTTCACCCACGAACTGCCCCGCAGCGTGCGCTTCATCCTGCGGCCGACCGGGGCGCTGTCGCGCTCGGGCTCCAACCTGGCGAGTTACCTGCTGTTCGAGCGGTCGTTCTGCCAGGCGCTCATCGACCTTGGCTACCAGGACACTCTGGAGCGCGAGGCCGAGGTGCAGGAATTCTTCACCGGACTTTGAGGGCGCACATGGCACAGCCGAACCCGACGCAGGACCCGCTCGAGATCTTCCGCCGTCTCTGGGGGCCGCTCGGCCTGCCGGTGCCAGGCATGGCGATGCCCACCTTCGACCCGAAGGAGGTGGAAAAGCGCGTCGCCGACCTGAAATCGGTGGAGGCGTGGCTGTCGATGAACCTCAATATGGTGCGCTTCGCCATCCAGGGGCTGGAAGTGCAGCGCGCGGCGCTGGTGGCGATGCGCAGCGGCACGGGCGCGCCGGAGGCACCGAAGGAATGAACGCAACTCAACCAGGAGCAGACTGATATGACCAAGGCAGTGAGATTCCACAAGACCGGCGGGCCCGAAGTCCTGCAGTTCGAGGACGTGCAGGTGGGCGAGCCGGGGCAGGGCCAGGCGCGCGTGCGCCACACCGCGATCGGCGTCAATTTCATCGACACCTACCAGCGTTCCGGCCTCTACCCGATGCAGCTTCCCGCCACCGCGGGCAACGAGGGCGCGGGCGTGGTCGAAGCCGTCGGCCCGGGGGTCACGATGGTGAAGGCCGGCGACCGGGTGGCCTACACCGGCCAGGTCGGCTCCTACGCGGGGCAACGCCTGCTGCAGGCCGACCGGTTGGTGAAGATTCCCGAGGGCATCAGCGACGAGCAGGCCGCCTCGATGATGCTCAAGGGCATGACGGTGCAGTACCTGATCCACCGCACGTACGCGGTGAAGGCGGGCGACACGGTGCTGTGGCACGCGGCCGCGGGCGGCGTGGGCCTGATCGCCTGCCAGTGGCTCAAGGCGCTCGGCGCCACCGTCATCGGCACCGTGGGCTCGGAGGAGAAGGCGAAGCTCGCCAAGGCGCACGGCGCCGACCACGTCATCAACTACAGCACGGAGAACTTCGTCGAGCGCGTGAAAGCGATCACCGGCGGCAAGGGCGTGCCGGTGGTCTACGACTCGGTGGGCAAGAGCACCTGGGAAGGGTCGCTGGACTGCCTGCGGCCCCTGGGCATGTGGGTGACCTTCGGCAACGCCTCCGGGCCGGTGCCGCCGCTCAATACCGGCATCCTGGCGCAGAAGGGTTCGCTTTTCCTGACGCGTCCGACGCTGATGACCTACACGGCGTCGCGCGCCGACCTGGAGGCGACCTCGAAGTCGCTGTTCGACATCGTCAAATCAGGCAAGGTGAAGATCGAGACCACCGCGCGCTACAAGCTCGCGGACGCGGCGCAATGCCACCGCGACCTCGAGGGCCGCAAGACCACCGGTTCGGTGATCCTGGTACCGTAGGCCGGGCCCCGGCCCGGAAAAAGAAAACGCCGCCCGCGGGCGGCGTTTTCCATTGCGGCCTGCGGCGGGCTACTTGACGTTCAGCAACTTCATCGCCTTGGCCAGCGTGTCCTCCGATTCCTGGTGCTTGCCGGCTTTGTGCAGCGCCTCGCCGTCGGCTCGGTACTTCTGCACGTCGTTCATCTGCTGGGCGCTCAGCTTGGGATTCTTCGCCATCCCCGCATCGATCTTCTTCATGTCGGCGGGGCAGTGCCTGGCGAACGCGGAAGCGCTGGCCAGGGCCAGGGCCAGCGCGGCGAGCAGTGTGATTCTCTTCATGGCGTACTCCTTGGTAAGGTTGGCAGGTCCGGACAGATTATCATCCAGGCTGGAACGTTAACAGGTGCCGAAGGGACGATATTCCGCATGCGGGCGACGCTGATCCACGACAGGTCGGTCGAGCTGGACGCGGCTTGGCTGCGGCGGCACTTCGCCGCCGCCGGCGCGCCCGGCGAGACCCTGTACGGCGACC
>CAZOSA010000198.1:0-4250 GCA_964582155.1 uncultured Enterobacteriaceae bacterium
AAGCCGCCGTCGGCGGCGCAGTGGGTATAGGCGTAGAGCGCGATGTCGGCCACCGAGTAGCGGCCGCCAGCGAAGAACGGCGCCTTGGCCAGGTGCTGCTCCATCACCGCGAGCGCCTGGCGGCCGCGCTCCTGCAGCCGCGGCAATTCGGCGCGGCGCGGCGAGTCGGCGGGCTGGTAGCGCAGGATGGAGCGCGCCACCGCGATGCAGGGCTCGTGGCTGTACTGCTCGAAGAACATCCACTGCAAGGCGCGCGCGCGGCCGGTCGTGTCCGCGGGCAGGAGCGGCGTGCCCTCCGCCAGGAAATACAAAATGGCGTTCGACTCGGGCAGATAGCCGCCGTCTTCGAGCTGCAGCGTGGGCACCTTGCCGTTGGGATTCCTCGCGAGGAATTCCGCCGTGCGCGTCCCGCCTTTGGTGGAATCCACTTCCACCCAGCGATAGGGCAGGCGCAGTTGCTCGAGCGCGAGCTTCACCTTGTAGCAGTTGCCCGAATCCGCCATGCCGTAGACCGTCAACATCATCACCTCCAGGTTGTGCGGGCCGCCTGCACCAGCTCGGCGGCTGAAACATTATAGATGCGGCCGTAGCCGGCGACGAAGCGCGCGTCGCGCGGCGCGATGCGCCAGAAGGAGAAGTCCGCGAGCTCGAAGTTCACCGCCTGCGCGGGAAAGCGTTCGAGCCAGGCCAGCTTGAGCCTGCCGTCGTCTATCGTTTGCACCGCATCGCCGCGAATGGTGACGCGCGCCAGGGTAAAGGGGTCCTCGCGGGCGTCGTCGGTCTGCGCCACCGACAGCGCGACACGCGCATCGTGTTGCATGTCCTGCGTGTGCCAGGCGAGGCGGCTGACGTGCACGTGGAAGGCGCCGAAATCCGGCGCCGCGAGGAACAGGGTCATCGACGCCATCGGCGCGCCCTGGCGCAGCGTGCCGAGGTGCGCGATCCGCTCCGCGCGCAGCAGCCGCGCGAGCGCGGCCGTGTCTTCCGGGTTCATCGGGACGATTGTAGTATTCTCGCGCCACCGTGCGTTACGAGATCCTCGTCGGCCTGCGCTACACCCGCGCCAAGCGCCGCAACCACTTCATCAGCTTCATCTCGCTCATCTCCATGGCGGGCATCGCGCTCGGCGTCGCCGCGCTGATCGTGGTGCTCTCGGTGATGAACGGCTTCCAGACCGAGATCCGCACGCGCATCCTGGGCATCGCCTCGCACGTGCAGATCGCCGATGCGCGCGGCGCGCTGGCGGACTGGCAAGACGTGGCGCGCGCCGCCTCGAACAATTCCCACGTCCTGGCGGCGGCCCCGTACGTGAACGGTCAGGGCATGCTGAGTTTCGGCAGGATGGCGCGCGGCGTTCTGGTGCGCGGCGTGCTGCCGGCGCACGAGGCTCGGGTCACGGACATCGGCCAGCACATGAGCGCCGGCCGGCTCGAGGCCCTCGAGCCCGGCGCATTCGGCATCATTCCCGGCGCCGACCTGGCGCGCGCGCTCGGCGCCGTCGTGGGCGACAAGGTCGCCCTGATCATCCCGCAAGGCAACGTCACGCCCGCGGGCGTGGTGCCGCGCCTCAAGCAGTTCACGGTGGTCGGCATCTTCAACGTGGGTTACAGCGAGGCCGACGCCGCGCTGGCGCTGGTGCACCTCACCGACGCGCAGCGCCTGTACCAGACAGGCGATGGGGTTTCCGGCGTACGCCTCAAGCTCGACGACCTGTTCGAGGCGCGCACGGTGGCGCGGGAGGTCACCGTGAATCTGGACCGCGATCTCTACGCCTACGACTGGACGCGCACCAACCCCAATCTGTTTCGCGCCATCCAGATCGAGAAACGCATGATGTTCATCATCATGGTGCTGATCATCACGGTCGCGGCATTCAACGTGGTCTCGACGCTGGTGATGCTGGTCACCGACAAGCAGGCTGACATCGCCATCCTGCGCACCCTCGGTGCGGCGCCGGGATCGATCATGCAGATCTTCATGGTGCAGGGCGCGGTGATCGGTGTGATCGGCACGCTGCTCGGGGTCGCCGGGGGCGTGGCGCTGGCCCTCAACATCGAGACCGTGGTGCCGGCGCTGGAATCCGTGCTCGGCTTCAAGTTCCTCGCCAAGGACGTGTACATGATTCCCGAACTGCCCTCGAAGGTGGAGGCGCCGGATGTCACCGTGATCACCGTGGTCTCGCTGCTGCTGTCGTTTCTCGCCACGCTCTACCCGAGCTGGCGCGCCTCGCGCGTCAACCCGGCGGAGGCGCTGCGCTATGAATGAGGCCGTGCTCTCCTGCAGCGGGCTGCGCAAAACCTACCAGGGCCCGCAGCCGGTGCCGGTGCTCGAGGGCGTGGATTTTTCGGTGCGTGCGCGCGAGCGGGTGGCGATCATGGGCAAGTCGGGCTCGGGAAAATCGACGCTGCTGCACCTGCTGGGCGGGCTGGACGCGCCGAGCGCCGGATCGGTCAGCGTGCAGGGCAGGCCGTTCAGCGCCATGGGCGAAGCGGAGCGCGGGCGCGTGCGCAACGCGACGCTCGGCTTCGTCTACCAGTTCCACCACCTGCTGCCCGAATTCACCGCCATCGAGAACGTGGCCATGCCGCTCTTTATCCGGCGCATGGACCGGGCGCAGGCGCTGGCAAAGGCGCGCGGCACCCTCTCCGAGATCGGCCTGGGCGCTCGCCTGGAGCACCTGCCGGGCGAACTCTCGGGCGGCGAGCGCCAGCGCGCCGCTTTCGCGCGCGCCCTGGTGACCGAGCCCGCCTGCGTGCTGGCCGACGAGCCCACCGGCAACCTCGACTCGCATACCGCGGACGAGGTGTTCGAGGCGATGGTCAAGCTCTCCGCGGTGCGCGGCACCGCCTTCGTCATCGTCACGCACGACACCGCGCTCGCCGCCCGCGCCGAGCGCGTGCTCGAGCTGCACGAGGGCGTGCTGAGAGAAAAATAGGGACAGACCCTATTTTCCGCGCGCCTTCTGCCGCCGCCGCCAGGCGAGCGTCACGTAGGCGCGCCAGCCAAGCATCACCGCGACGTAGCCGAGCGCGGCGAGCGTCAGCGCCAGTGCGACCAGTCCCACCGCCAGCGGTTTTCCGAGCGCCAGCGTCCAGTCGAGCATCCGCGCCATCGAATCGAAGAAGTTCTCCCAGTCCATGAGGAAAGGTTCGATCCCCGCTTTGTCTTCGCCGCCGCCGAGCAGGAGGCTGCCGTAGCCGTAAGCGAGGAGGTACAGCGGCACGATGGTGAACGGGTTGGTGTAGAACGTCGTCAGCAGCGCCACCGGCAGGTTGCGCCGCAACGGGATCGCGAGGAGCAGCGCGGTCAGGAACTGCAGCGGCCCGGGCACCAGGCCCGCGAACAGCCCGATCGCCACCGCGCCGGCCACCGAATCGCGATTGAGGTGCCAGAGGTTCGGGTGGCGCAGCAGCGAGCCGAACATCGCCACCAGGCGGTTCTCGCGCACGCTGGCGGCGGAGGGCAGGTACTTGCGGAAGAACTTGCGCGGCATCGGGTCATCCGGCGTGGAGCCGGCGCGTTGATTTTAGATGACCGGGGCCGCGCTCGCGTTCACCGCCGGGGTGCTGCTCCTGCAGCAGCAGGCGGCCCTGCCCGCGCTCCCATGGCTGGTGTTGCTCCCCCTGTGCGCGGCGCTCGCCGCGTGGCGGCACGCACTTCTGCTGCCCGCAGCCTTCGCGATCGGTTTTTTCTGGGCGGCGGGCTGCGCGCATGTTCGCCTTGCCGATCGCCTCGCGCCGGCGCTGGAAGGCCGCGACCTCGAAGTCGCCGGCGTGGTGGCGAGCCTGCCCGCGGCGAGCGAGCGCAGCCTGCGCTTTGAATTCGAGATCGAGTCCGCGACCGGGCGCCTGCCGCGCAAGATCCTCCTCGCCTGGTATTTCGATGCTTCGCTTGAAAAGGCGCCCGCCGTGCGCCCGGGCGAGCGCTGGCTGCTGACCGTGCGGCTGCGCCAACCCCACGGCCACGCCAATCCGCACGGCTTCGACTACGAGGCCTGGCTCACGGAGCGCGGCATCGGCGCCACCGGCTATGTGCGCCAGGGCAAGGCGGCGCGCCGCCTCGGCGAACGCAACAGCCTTGCCGACCGCATCGAGCAGGCACGCGAGGCGGTGCGCGATCGTTTCAAGCGCGTTCTGGGCGAGACGCCCGCCGCCGGCATCCTCGCCGCGCTCGCCGTGGGCGAGCAGCGCGCGATCTCCAATGAGGAGTGGCGGCTGTTCCGCCGCACCGGCGTCACCCACCTGATGAGC
>CAZOSA010000199.1:0-4245 GCA_964582155.1 uncultured Enterobacteriaceae bacterium
CATCGTTATTTCCCTTTTTGTATCGGCCCTTAGGCACGATACGTAGAATTTGCGTTAAATGCTAGCAACAACTCCCCCCTGTGTCTAGCGAATCCGTCACTGACGGGTCGGGCTATAATGCCTCCGATCTCCCGCCCGGTGCAACTGCTGCGGTACCAGTGCCGCCTCTGCTGCCTAAGACCCTTGATGTGGCTTCGTTTTTTGACGTTTCCGCTGGCCCTGCTCGGGGGCCTGCTGGCGGCCGCCCTTTGCCTGCTTGGGCTGGTGGTCGCCCTGGCCTATCCCAACCTACCTTCGCTGGACACGCTTACCGATTACCAGCCCAAAGTTCCGCTCCGCGTGTACACGGCCGAGGGCGTGCTGATCGGGGAGTTCGGCGAGGAGCGCCGCGTGCTGGCGGATATCAAGGACGTCCCGCCGGCGCTGATCAGCGCCATCATCGCCGCTGAAGACGAACGCTTCTACCAGCACGCGGGCATCGACTACATGGGGGTGGCGCGTGCCGCCTACGCCAACCTTGTCACCGGCGGGCGGCGGCAGGGGGCGAGCACCATCACCATGCAAGTGGCGCGCAATTTCTTCCTGTCCTCCGAGAAGACGCTCACGCGCAAGCTGTACGAGGTATTGCTCGCCCTGAAGATCGAGCACAGCCTGGGCAAGGATCAGATCCTCGCGCTCTACATCAACCAGATCTACCTCGGACAACGCGCTTACGGCTTCGCATCTGCGGCACAGATCTACTTCGGCAAGCCACTCGACGAACTGACCCTGGCGGAGGCTGCGATGCTCGCGGCGCTGCCCAAGGCGCCCTCCAGCTATAACCCGGTCGCCAATCCCCAGCGCGCCAAGCAGCGGCAGCAGTACGTACTGCGACGCATGAGGGAACTCGGTTACATCCAGGACGAAGAATTCGACAAGGCGCTCAAGTCCCCGATCATCACGCGCAGGGTCGGGGAAACCTATGCCGTTCGCGCGGAGTACGTGGCCGAGATGGTGCGCCAGGCGGTCTACGAGCAGTATCCCGAAGACGCTTACAGCCGCGGTTTCCGCGTCTACACCACTATCCGGCAGGCGGACCAGGAAGCGGCCGTGCGGGCGCTGCGCAACGGCCTGCTCGAATACGACCGGCGCAACGGCTACCGCGGGCCTGAGGGCTTCGTCGAGCTGGCGGCGGACGCCGACGAGGACGACCACGAGGAGGCACTCGCCGAGCGCGACGACGACGACGAGTTGCGCGTCGCCCTGGTGCTTTCGGCCAGCCCGCGCGAAGTGAAGGTCGTGTTAAAGAACGGCGAACAAGTCACGCTCACCGGCGACGGCCTGCGCTTCGCCGCGGCCTCGCTGAAGCGCGTGGCGCCGCAGCGCCGCATCCGCCGTGGTGCAGTGGTTCGCGTGCAGCACGTCGGCCGCGACCGCTGGCAGATCGTGCAGCTGCCCGAGACCGAAGGCGCGTTCATCGCGCTCGACCCGACGGACGGCGCGGTGCGCGCCCTGGTCGGCGGCTTCGATTTCAACCGCAACAAGTTCAATCACGTCACCCAGGCGTGGCGCCAGGCCGGTTCCGCGTTCAAGCCATTCATCTACTCGGCGGCGCTGGAACGCGGCTTCACCGCCGCCACCGTGGTCCCCGACGCGCCAATCGCCATCGAAGCCGACGTCACCGGCAGCCAGCGCTGGGAGCCGAAAAACTTCGACGACAAGTTCGAAGGGCCGATGCGCCTGCGCACCGCGCTGGTGAAGTCCAAGAACATGGTTTCGATCCGGATCCTGGATGCCATCGGCGTGAAATATGCGCAGGACTACATCACGCGCTTCGGTTTCGAGGCGGAACGGCACCCGCCCTACCTGACGATGGCGCTGGGCTCAGGCACGGTGACGCCGTGGCAGATGGCACGCGCCTACGCCGTGTTCTCGAATGGCGGCTATCTGGTGCAGCCCTACTTCATTCAGAAGATTGTGGACGATCGGGGCAACCCGTTGGGCACCGCGCAGCCGCAGCGCGCCGGCAATGAATCATTGCGCGTCATCGATTCCCGCAACGCCTTCATCATGGACAGCCTGATGCAGGACGTCGCCCGCGTCGGGACCGCAGCGCGAGTAGCGAGCCTCGGTCGCCATGACGTCGCCGGCAAGACCGGAACGACCAATGAATTCATCGATGCGTGGTTTGCGGGCTACCTGCCGTCGCTGGTCGGGGTGTCCTGGGTGGGCTACGACCAGCCGCGCTCTCTCGGCCGCAACCAGACCGGGGGGCTGGTGGCGCTGCCGATCTGGGTCGGCTACATGGAGAAGGCGCAGCAGGCGGTGCCCGAGATGCAGCGCATCGTCCCGAACGGCGTGGTCATGGCCGATACCTTGGAACTCAACCCGGTGGGCTTTGGCGATGGCAAACGCTTCCCCGAGTACTTCTACCGCGAGTTCGTGCCCAAGGACGACGCCCCGCCTTTTGCGCTGCTGCCTATTTTCGAGCCACCGCCCTTGTACCCGGAGACGCTGCCGCCCGCGTACCCGGAGACGCCGCCGCCCGTGTCCGATTAGGCGCCGGGCGCGAGAATCACCGGCGAGCCGCTCTGCGCGGAAACCAGCCGCGACAGCACCGCGAAAAGTTCGCTTCCGTCGCGGGTATCCCGCCAGCCGTCGCCCGCGCTGCGAAAGTGAAACCCCCCCGATCTTGCCGCCACCCAGATCTCGCGCGCGGCCGTGTGCCGGTTGATCACCATCTTCGAGCCGTCGGCAAACTCCAGTTCCAGCAGGCCGGCACCCTTGGCCAGGACATCGGCATCCAGCGCCGCGGCATCGAGCGCGCGCTCCAGCGCCGCCAGCGTGCCGTCGGCAAGCGATTCGAATTCGGGGTCCGTCATGGAATCGTTCCCTGCTAACATGGCCGCTTTAGCTGCCGCCGGATGCGCATTATCGCCCTCATCGTCGCCACCGCGCTGCTGGCCACGGGCTGCGGGCAGCGGGGCCCGCTGTACCTGCGCGACAGTCCGCCGCCCGGCGTGCAGCCACCCCGCCCCCCCACCTACCAGCCCGTACCCTACCCGGCGGACGCTGACCGCGACGCCGAGAAAAAATAGCTCTCCCCATGGAATTCGCGTACCGCAACGGCGCATTGTGCGCCGAACAGGTACCGCTCGAGGATATCGCGCGGCGCTTCGGCACGCCGTGCTTCGTCTACTCGCGCACGGCGATCGAGCGGCAGTACAGCGAGTTTTCCCGCGCGCTCGCTGGACGCAGCGCCCTGGTCGCGTATTCGGTGAAGGCGAACTCCAACCTCGCCGTCCTGGCGCTGCTTGCGCGGCTCGGCGCGGGCTTTGACATCGTTTCAGGAGGCGAACTCGCGCGCGTGCTCGCCGCGGGCGGCGATGCGCGCAAGGTCCTGTTCTCCGGCGTTGGCAAGACAGAGCAAGAGATCGCGCGCGCGCTCGAGGCGGGCATCCTGTGCCTGAACCTGGAGTCCGAGGGGGAGTTGCAGCGGGTGGCGGCGGTGGCGGCGCGGCTGGGCAAGCGTGCGCCGATCGCGTTCCGGGTCAATCCTGACGTGGATGCAAGGACCCATCCCTACATTTCCACCGGCCTCAAGCAGAGCAAGTTCGGCGTGCCTTACGCAGACGCGGAGCGGCTCTACATCGAGGCGTCGCGCATCGCGCAGGTGAAAGTGGTCGGCATCGGCTGCCACATCGGCTCGCTGGTCGCGGACCCAGCGCCCTGGATCGCGGCCGCGGAGCGGGTGGTGGAACTGGCCGATCGCATCGAGCAAGCCGGAGTCGCCCTTTCGCATGTCGACATGGGGGGCGGAATCGGCATCCGGTACCAGGACGAGCCGGTGCGGCCGATCAGTGAGTTCATGACCGGCGCCCTGCGCGTGCTCGGTGCCCGCAAGAAAATGCTGGTGGTCGACCCGGGCCGGTCGATCGTCGGCAACGCCGGCGTGCTGCTCACGCGGGTCGAGTACGTGAAGCCGGGTGAAGCGAAGAACTTCCTCGTCGTGGACGCGGCCATGAACGACCTGCTGCGCCCGGCGCTCTACAGTGCGTGGCACGAGGTACGGCCGGTGCGCGAACCGGAATCGGGGGGAGCGACGGCGCTTTACGACATCGTGGGCCCGATATGCGAAAGCGCGGATTTCCTCGCCATGGACCGACAGCTTGCGGCGCGCCCAGGCGACCTGTTCGCGGTGATGTCGGCGGGCGCCTATGCCATGAGCATGAGCTCAAATTACAACTCGCGGCCGCGTGCGGCGGA
>CAZOSA010000200.1:0-4242 GCA_964582155.1 uncultured Enterobacteriaceae bacterium
AAACTCATCAAGCAGGGCGTGAAGGACATGGTGCGGCTCTCCGATGGCCGCATGAGCGGCACGAGCTACGGTACCTGCATCCTCCATGTCGCCCCCGAGGCCTACGTCGGGGGCCCGTTGGCGCTGGTGAAGAACGGCGACCAGATCGAACTGGACGTGGACAGGAAAATCCTCGACCTGAAGATCAGCGACGCGGAATTTGCGCAGCGCAAGGCCGCCTGGAAGCGTCCGCCCATCAAGTACGAGCGCAGCTACGGCGCCATCTTTTCGCGCCACGTGAAGCAGGCGAACGAGGGCTGCGACTTCGATTTCCTCGAGGGCACCGCGCCGACCGCGGAGCCCGAAATCCATTGAATGCCATGGGCGCGGCGCTGAAGGACAGCCGCTTTCTTCTCGCGCTCACCACGGCGTTCGCCCCGGTGATCGGCCATTGGCTCGGCGCATACTGGTATGCGTTCCTCGTGGTCCTCGTCATCATCCCGGTGCTGGACCTGATCCTGGGCAGGAGCGTCAGGCTTTCGAGTGCCGTGGAGATGCAACGCCTCGAAGCGAACCCTTTCTTCCGCTGCGTGCTGCACGCCTGGGTGCCTTTGCAACTGGCGCTGATCGGCTGGGGCGCGTGGCTCATCGGCACGGGGGAATTGGGCACCGGCAATGCCGTGCTGTTCACGCTCTCGGTGGGGCTCGCTACGGGCGCCACGGGCATCACCATCGCGCATGAACTGGGCCACAAACGCTCACCGCTCGACCGGTTCCTTTCCCGCCTCCTGCTGGTGACCGTGAGCTACGGCCACTTCACCGTGGAGCACAACCGCGGCCACCACGTGCGCGTCGCCACGCCCGAGGATCCGGCGAGCGCGCGCTACGGCGAGAGCTTCTGGGCGTTCCTGCCGAGGACGCTCATCGGCTCGTTCAGGCACGCCTGGGCGCTGGAGCGCGGCGAGGTGCTCAAGCCGTGGGCCGCCACGCTCGCCATCGCCGCGGCGCTCGGCTTGGCCTTCGGCCCGCTCGCCGCGGCGTTCTTCTTCGGCCAGAGCGCGATGGCGATCACGCTCCTGGAAGCCGTGAACTACGTCGAGCACTATGGGCTGCAGAGAGCCAAGTTGCCCGATGGCCGCTTCGAGCGGCCCGGCGCGCGCCACGCCTGGGACGCCTACGAGCGCCTGAGCAACTGCTTCCTCGTGCATCTGCAGCGCCACGCTGACCACCACCTCAACCCGATGCGGCCCTATGCGGCGCTGCAGCCGCAGGCCGAGAGCCCGAAACTGCCGACGGGCTACGCCGGCATGATTCCGGTGGCCATGGTGCCGCCGCTCTGGTTCGCGGTGATGAACCGGCGGGTGCCGAAGCCTGCGGGTTGAGCACCCGGCCCGCGCCCGCGCTTCGAAGTTGGCCGTCACTTCGTCTCCACTTTTTCCCGTTCGCGGCGCTCGATTTCGCGCACCATGCCGGTGAACTGGTCCTTGATGGTAGCGCGCATCACCAGCGTGCCGAGCAGAGGCGGCAACGATTCGGGTTCGATCAGGCCGATCCAGCGCAGCGCGATCTTCCCCGGGGCGATCTGCTCCAAACGGTAGCCGCCGTCCAGGCGCCTGAGGCTTCCCTTGAGCAAGCGGACATCGATAGCGACCGGCGGCCGGGCCGTCGAGATCACGGTGACGTTGATGGGGAACGAAAAGAACAGGAATCGCGCCTCGCCCACCTGCTCCACGACCATGGCGTCGCCCCTTTGCTCGAGCACCCGGCTGCTCTTCATGCCCGGAACGAACTCGGTGAGGCGGTTGTAATCCGTGAGCGTGCTCCAGACAGTGCCGTAGGACGCATCGACCAGCGCGAACGCGCGGATTTCGACGGCGGAACCGCGGCGTGTTGCTTCCACGGAGAGCGCCTCCGCCGCGCCCGCACTCGCAGCCGCCGTGCACAACAGCAGCAGAAGTTCCGCACGCAAGACCATGCGGAGCAGTTTAGCAGCCGGCCCCGGGCCCGACGCGCGATCGGCGCTTTACAATCCCCGATCGAGATGAACTCCATCCCGCCCATGCCTCATGAGCACGCCGTGCCAAAACTCGCCTTCGTCACCGGCGCCACCGGCTTCGTCGGCCTGAACCTGGTCGAAGAACTCGCGCGCCAGGGATGGCGCGTGATCGCGCTGCACCGCGCCGGCTCGGATCTGAAGTACCTGCAGCGCATGCCAGCGCAACGGGTTGTCGGCGACGTCACGGATCCCGTGTCGTTGATGCGCGCGCTGCCCGAGACCGTGGACGCCGTGTTTCACGTCGCCGGCGACACCGGCCTGTGGTCGCGCCACAACGCGCGGCAGGACCGGGCCAACATCGAAGGTACGCACAACATGGTCGCCGCGGCGCTCGAGAAGCGCGCGCGGCGTTTCGTGCACACTTCCAGCCTCTCCGCCTACGGCCTGCAGCGCGGGCGCATCGACGAGAATTCCGAGCAGCTCGGCAGGATCTCGCCCGTCAACTACCAGCGCTCCAAGTATCTCGCCGAGGAGGAAGTGCGTGCCGGCGTCGCGCGCGGCCTGGACGCGGTGATCGTGAATCCCGGCGGCATCCTCGGCCCCTACGACACGCACAATTACGCGCGCCTGGTCACCCTGGTGGCGACGGGCAAATTGCCCGGCGTGCCGCCCGGGTCGCTGTCTTTTTGCCACGTGCGCGAGGTGGCGAAGGCGCACATCGCCGCCGCCGAGCGCGGCCGCAGGGGCGAAAACTACCTGCTCGCCGGCACCGACGCGCGCGTGCTCGAACTGGTGCGCGAGATCGGCGCGGCCTCCGGGCGGCCCGTGCCGTCCCGGCCCACGCCGGCCTGGGTGTTGCGCGCCGTCGGCGCGCTCGGTGCGCTGGGCGGCGCGCTCAGCGGGCGCGAGCCCACTCTGACGCCGGAGGCGGCGCGCATGATGACGCGCGAGGTGTCCTGCGATTGCGCCAAGGCGATGCGCGAGCTGGGGTTTCGGGAGTTACCCTTGCGCGAAATGGTGGCCGACTGTGTCGACTGGATGGCGGCCGAAGGATTGCTGCCCGGGGTGCGCTCCGCGCGCCGCGCGCGCCCTGGCTAGCGCGTCAACACGAGATTTGGGCTCAGCGTTAGTGTCGACTTCGTCGTCGTCGTCGTTGTCGTTGTCGTCGTCGTTGGCTGTTGAAGCGTAAACGTCTGTGTCGTCGGCGCCGTCAGCACTGTCGTGGGAGATAACTGAGTCTCCTTGGAAATGATGTCGAGCGACTTCGTGCCCTCCGTCGTCGTGATCGGATACGCCATAATCAGGGTACTCGCGGTCACGATCGGGGCCGTGTAAATCAGCGGCATCACGACCGGCTGATAAAGCAGCGTCGGGCTTACTACCGTCACCGTGCCGGACAGTGTCGGTGACGTTTGCGTCAGCCTGCTGGTCTCAGGCGACACGATCGCAGGCGATACGGCGATCGGCGTCACGAACGACCTGGGATCGGTCGCCGGCAGATCGATGACGGGGAGGGCTGTAATCGGCGGGCTCGCAAATCGCCCGGTTGCCGCGACCGGACCTTCCGGAGCCGGATCCCGGCGTAGAGCAGGCAATGCGATGTCGCCGATGGGAATGACTCGGTCAAGTATCTTGCCGCCGACAACGCCATACACCGCGTCCCTGGTCACCGGCAGGTCGCCAAGGCGCGCGTCGCCAAGGTTCAGCTTGACCAGCGTTGGCGCCGGCGTGACATCGCCGGTTTTCGGCAGCGACTTCACTTCGATGTCGGCGTTACGCAGGACGAAATTGCCCTCGGCCGTGCGCAGTTCCACCGGGCGCGTGGCGGGCCGGCCGATCGCTCCGCCGTCGACCATGCGCACGCGGCCCTGGTCCAGGATCACGACATCGCGGTCAACAACGCGGCGGTCGAAGCGCACGCGGGCACTTTCGCCCATCCCGAACGCGGCGTCCCGCCCGAGCTTGACCTGCATGTAGGAGTTCGGTCCGGTCTCAAGGCGCAGGCCCGGCGCCAGCTGCGTGCCCTTGGTGACCGGGATGCGGTCGCCTTGGTCGCCGACGCCATAGCACTGTCCCATGCAGAAGAGCACACGGGGCACCTCCTGCGCAACGGCAGGGAATGCTGCCAGGGTCAGCAGTGCAATCGGGAGAAGAGCGGTTGATTTGCGCATGGCAGGCCTCCTAGTGTGTTTCACAATTGGGTCAGCGCTTGATGATCGTAGTGGTGGTCGGCGCTGTCTGAATCGTCGTTGTCGTGGGCGCGGTCA
>CAZOSA010000201.1:0-4201 GCA_964582155.1 uncultured Enterobacteriaceae bacterium
GGTTGAAGGCGAGCGTCAGGTGCATCGGCCCGCCCGGGGTGTTGATGTCCGAGGAAAAGCCCTGGTGGTACTTGACGTCGCCCGCGAGCAGCGCGTCGTCGTGCCTGCCCTCGAACTCGCCGAACAGGTCCTTGGGCATCTTGCCCAGGGTGTTGACCAGAACGTTGAGGCGTCCGCGATGCGCCATGCCGAGCACCAACTCCTGCACGCCGGCTTCGCCGGCGCGCTGCAGCAGGTTGTCGAGCAGCGCGATCAGCGTCTCGCCGCCTTCGAGCGAGAAGCGCTTCTGCCCCACGTAGCGCGTGTGCAGGAAGCGCTCCAGCCCCTCGGCCGCGGTGAGCCGCTCCAGGATGTGCTTCTTGGTGTCGGGCGAATAGTTCGGTTTGGCGCGCACCGGCTCCAGGCGCTCCTGGATCCAGCGCTTTTCCGCCCGGCTGGAGAGGTACATGTACTCCACGCCCAGGGTGGCGCAATAGGTCGCCCTCAGTGCCTGGATGATCTCGCGCAGCGTCGCCTGTTCCGGGCCGATGAACGAACCGGTGTTGAACATCGTGTCCATGTCGGCGTCGGTCAGGTCGTAATAGGCCGGCTCCAGCTCGGCGATATGCGGACGCTGCACGCGCCTGAGCGGGTCGATGTCGGCCAGCAGGCAGCCGCGGAAGCGGTACTCCGCGACCAGCTGGATCACCGAGACCTGCTTGCGGTCGAGCGCGGCGGGCGCGGCGGCGCGCGCCGGCCCCTGTTTCGCGCGCTGCGCGAAGGACTCCACGATCGGCGCGTGCGCCACGTCGCGCGCCGCCGTTCCGGCCGGCGCCGGCAGCAGCTGCAGGCGCTCGAAGTACTCGCGCCATTCGCCTGAAACCGCTTGCGGGTCCTCCAGCCAGTTCTCGTACATCTGCTCGACAAAAGGCGCGTTGCCACCGAACAGGTAGGAGTTGGCGAGGAACTCTTTCATCATGGCATCACCTCCCGCCCAGGGGCACCACCTCGCGGCGCTGCGCGCCTTTGTACAGCTGGCGCGGGCGGCCGATCTTGTAATCGGGATCGGCGATCATCTCCTGCCACTGCGCGATCCAGCCCACGGTGCGCGCCAGCGCGAAGATGCAGGTGAACATCGACACCGGGATGCCCAGCGCGCGCTGCACGATGCCCGAGTAGAAGTCGACATTCGGGTAGAGCTTGCGTTCGACGAAGTACTCGTCCTCCAGCGCGATTCTTTCCATCGCGAGGGCGAGCTTGAACAGGCGGTCGTTGTGCAGCCCGAGCTCGCTCAGCACTTCGTGGCAGGTCTCGCGCATCAGCTTGGCGCGTGGGTCATGGCTCTTGTACACGCGGTGGCCAAAGCCCATCAGGCGCACGCCCGAGTTCTTGTCCTTCACCTTGGCGATGAAATCGCCGATCTTGGAGGCGTCGCCGATCTCCTCCAGCATCTGCAGGCAGGCCTCGTTGGCGCCGCCGTGCGCGGGGCCCCAGAGGCAGGCGATACCTGCAGCGATGCAGGCAAACGGGTTCGCGCCCGAGGAGCCCGACAGGCGCACGGTCGAGGTCGAAGCGTTCTGCTCGTGGTCGGCGTGCAGGATGAAGATGCGGTCCAGCGCCCGCACCAGCACGTCGTTCACCTTGTACTCCTCGGACGGCACCGCGAACATCATGCGCATGAAATTCGCCGTGTACGAGAGGTCGTTCTTCGGGTAGATGAACGGCTGGCCCATGTTGTACTTGTAGGCCATGGCGACGATGGTCGGCAGCTTGGCGATGAGGCGGAACGCGGAGACGGAGCGGTGGTGCGGATCGCTGATGTCGAGCGCGTCGTGGTAGAACGCCGACAGCGCGCCGACCACGCCCACCATCACCGCCATCGGGTGCGCGTCGCGGCGGAATCCCGTGAAGAAGCGGTTCAACTGGTCATGCACCATGGTGTGGTGCATGACGATGTGGTCGAACTCCGCCTTCTGCTTGGGGCCGGGCAGCTCGCCGTTCAGCAGCAGGTAGCACACCTCCAGGAAGTCGCAGTGCTTGGCGAGCTGCTCGATCGGGTAGCCGCGGTACAGCAGCACGCCGGCGTCGCCGTCGATGTAGGTGATGGTCGAATTGCAACTGGCGGTCGACAGGAATCCGGGGTCGTAGGTGAATACCCCCGTCTTGGCGTACAGCGTGCGGATGTCGACCACCTCCGGGCCGATGCTGCCGGAGAGCACCGGGAATTCGATCTTGCGCCCGTCGTGCAGCGTCAGCGTCGCTTTTTTGTCCATACCGTCCTTCCTCAACTGGCGCGCAAGCGCGCCACGATGCCCGTGAATCTCGCATCGTAGCGGTCGGTGCGGCCGCTGACGATGTCCCAAAGATCGTTGTCCGGCAGGTCCAGCAGCGCCGACAGCTCCGGGTCCTCAGGCGTGCCGCGCAGGTAGCGCTCCAGCACCAGGTCGAGCTCGAGCAGGCCGCGACGGCACTTCCACCGCAGTCGGTCGCGCGCCTCGCGGTCCATCAGACGGCTCTCTTCACCATGATTTCCTTGATCTTGCCGATCGCCCTGGTCGGATTGAGGTTCTTGGGGCAGGCGTCCACGCAATTCATGATGGTGTGACAGCGGAACAGCCGGTACGGATCCTCGAGATAGTCGAGGCGCTCGGCCGTCGCCTGATCGCGCGAGTCGGCGATGAAGCGATAGGCCTGCAGCAGGCCCGCGGGCCCCACGAACTTGTCCGGATTCCACCAGAACGACGGGCAGGCCGTCGAGCAGCAGGCGCACAGGATGCACTCGTACAAGCCGTCCAGCTGCTCGCGCTGCGCGGGCGACTGCAGGCGCTCTCGCTCGGGCGGCGCGTCGTGGTTGATGACGTAGGGTTTGATGGAATGGTATTGCTTGAAGAACTGCGTCATGTCCACGATCAGGTCGCGGATCACCGGAAGCCCGGGCAGCGGCCGCAGCGTGACGTGCTGCGCAAGGTCGGCCACCTTGGTGACGCAGGCGAGACCGTTCTTGCCGTTGATGTTCATCGCATCGGAGCCGCACACGCCCTCGCGGCAGGAGCGGCGAAAGGCGATGGAGTCGTCCTGCGCCTTCACCTTGACCAGTGCGTCGAGCAGCATGCGGTCCGCGTGCTCCAGCTGGACCTCGTAGTCCTTCATGTAAGGGCGCTCGTCCTTGCCCGGGTCGTAGCGGTAAATGGAGAGTCGCATCAGTAGGTTCTCACCTTGGGTTCGAACGGCTCGACCGTCATGGGCTTGAGGTGCACCGGCTTGTAGGCCAGCCGGTTGCCCTCCTTGTACCAGAGCGTGTGCTTCATCCAGTTCTTGTCGTCGCGCTCCGGGAAATCGCTGCGCGATTGCGCGCCACGCGACTCCCTGCGCGCCTCGGCCGAGACGATGGTCGCCATCGCAGCCTCGATCAGGTTGTCCAGTTCGAGCGCCTCGACGCGCGCCGTGTTGAAGACCTTCGACTTGTCCTTGATGAAGATCCGTTGACCGCGGCCGGCGATCTCCTTCACCTTCCCGATGCCCCGCGCCATGTCTTCCGGAAATCGGAATATCCCGCAATGCGCCTGCATGGTCCGGCGCAGGTCGTTGCCGACGTCCGCCACGCGCTCGCCGGAGCCAGCCGAGTCGAGGCGCGCCAGGCGCGCACGCGACGGCTCGCCCGCGTCCTTCGGCAGGTTGCGGTGCGGGCTGGGCAACGCGCGGATGTCCTTGATGACCTGCTCGCCCGCCGCCTTGCCGAAGACGACCAGGTCGAGCAGCGAATTGGTGCCCAGGCGGTTGGCGCCGTGCACCGAGACGCAGGCGCACTCGCCCACGGCGTAGAAGCCTTGCACGATCGCCTCATGGCTCGCGCCTTCCGGCACCACCACCTGTCCCGTGTACTTGGTCGGGATGCCGCCCATCTGGTAATGCGCCGTGGGCACGACGGGAATCGGCTCGCGGATCGGGTCGGCGCTGGCGAACTTGATGGCGATCTCGCGGATGCCCGGCAGGCGGTGGTTGATCACCTCCGGGCCGAGGTGGTCGAGCTTGAGCAGCAGGTAGTCGGCATCCGGCCCGCAGCCGCGCCCCTCCTTGATTTCGGTGGTCATGGCGCGCGACACCACGTCGCGGCTGGCGAGGTCCTTGGTGTTTGGCGCGTAGCGCTCCATGAAGCGCTCGCCGCCTTTGTTCAGCAGGTAGCCGCCCTCGCCGCGCACGCCTTCGGTGATCAGGATGCCTG
>CAZOSA010000202.1:0-4193 GCA_964582155.1 uncultured Enterobacteriaceae bacterium
AGTACGCCGACTACGGCTACATCCTGGAGAACGGCCGCGTGGTGATGGACGGCGAGGGCAGGTCGCTCGCCGAGAACGAGGACGTGAAGGAGTTCTACCTCGGCTTTTCCTCCGGCGGGCGCAGGAGCTTCCGCGACGTCAAATCCTACCGGCGCCGCAAGCGCTGGCTGTAGAAATCGGGGTCAGAGCCCGATTTTCTCCTGCGCACGTTGCAAAACTGGGAGCAGCACCGCACGCAGCCGACCGGGCCGGCCAGGGAGCTGCTCAAGATCGTTGCATCGAACCCGAAGGCGATTGAGGCGTTACATGAATGAAACTGTAGAAGGCCCCGTGCAACGCGCTCGAAGCGGCTGGTGCGGGAGAGCGTGAGGGTAACGGATAACGGAAAATCAATCCGCGGCCGGCCGCGCGACGCGTCATGAAATATCCCCAGACGAATTCAACGCGCTGGTGGGGCTTGTGTCCTTGCGGCTGCGCGAGTAAATTGAACTGGAGTCCGGCCGCCGGATCGCCCGGCGCCGCCGAAAACCGCGCGAAGCCGCGGAATAAGAACTTTCAAAGGGAGAAGTCCATGCGTGTCTCGATGCTTGCCTGCGCGGCGGTTGCCGCCCTCGTCTCGGCCGGGCCCGGTGCCGCCGCCGAGATCAACATGCGCGTGAGCCATCAAGTGCCTACCGCGCACCATATGCACAAGGCGCTGCTTTTGTTCGCCGAAGACGTGAAGCAGCGCACCAAGGGCGGCGTCGAAGTGCAGCTCTATCCGTCGGAGCAGCTCGCCAAGGCCGGCGAGAATTTCCCGGGCGTGGCCCGCGGCGCCTTCGAAGCGGCCATGAGCGTCAATTTCCAGTGGGGTACCACGATCCCGGAGATGAACGCGCCCACGCTGCCGTTTTACTTCACCGATCTGGCGAAGATCAAGCGTTTTCCCACTTCCGAGGCGCGCAAGTATCTCGATGGCCTGTTGGAAAAGCGTGGCGTGCACTCGCTGTCGTGGCTCTATATCACGCGGATCTCGATCTTCACCTCGGGTAAAAAGCCGATCCTGACGCTGGCGGATTTCCAGGGCGTCAAGATCCGCGGCCTCAACTCGCTCACCGACAACAGCCTGAAGGCCGCGGGCGCCGCGCCCTCGGCCATGCCCGGTTCGGAGGTCTATCAGGGCCTGCAAACCGGCGTGCTCGATGCCGGCCTCACTGACATCTCGGCCGCCGTTTCGCGCCGCTACTACGAGGTGCAGAAATTCGGCACCGTGCTGCCGTACTTCACCGTGTATTTCCACATGTACGTCAATCCCAAATGGTGGCAGGGCCTGAAGCCCGAGTATCGCGCCGCCATCGAGGCGGCCGCGGCCAAGAACGAACAGGACATCGTGCAGATCACCGAGGACACGGCTGCCGCCGCCGTCGGCCAGCTCAGGGAAAAGGGCATGCAGATCACCGTGCTGCCGCCTGCCGAGGTTGCGCTGTGGAAGGCGAGGATGCAGCAGCCCGTGCTCGACGCTTTCCTCAAGCTCGCGCCTGAAAGCGGCGCCAAGATCCTCGAACTCATGAACAAGATGTAGTCGGCCGGCGGGCCGGGCGGCGCGCACCATGCACGGCATCGAGCGCGCCGTCCGCGCGATGAGCGCGGCAGGGCTGCAGATCGCGACGGCTGCCTGCCTCGTCTGCTTCGCCTTCATGTGCTACGCGGTGGCGATGCGGTATTTCGCCGGCGCGCCGCAGGTCTGGGTCGACAAGGTCGTAGGTTGGCTGGTGGTGGCGATGGTGATGTTCGCCGCCCCCGATGCGCAGTTCCGCGGCGAGCACGTGGCGGTCGATACGATGTCCGAACGCCTTGGCGGCGGGCCGAGGCGTGCTCTGGCCGCCCTCGGCCTGCTGTGGGTCGCCGTCACCGCCGCCGTCATGATCTGGGAGGGCTGGGCGACGGCTGCGTTCGCCCGCATGACCGGGATGATGACCGATCTCCACCCGATTCCACTGTGGTGGATCCAGGCACTGATTCCGGCGGGCTTCGCGCTGATGTTGCTGGTGGCGCTGGTGCAGTTGATGCGCGTCGCGCGCGGGCTCGATGCGATGGATCCCGCCGCCGCGGACGAGGTCGCGCGCCTGCGGGCCGGGCCCCTCGAATGACGTTCCTGCTGCTCCTCGGCGCGCTCATCCTCCTCCTCTATCTCGGCATGCCGATGTATGCCGGCATGTTCCTGTTCTCGCTCGTGGTGTTGCTGGTGGTCGAGGGCCAGGTGGCGGGAATCGGCGAGCTGGCCTTCGGCAAGCTCAATGTCTACCTCCTGGCCGCCATCCCGCTGTTCATGCTGATGGCGCGAATCATGGTCAGGGGAAAGGTGGTCGACGATCTCTACCGCACCGCCTACACGCTGTTCGGCCACCTGCCGGGCGGGCTCGGCATCGCCACCATCGCCGCCTGCACCGTGTTTGCCGCGATTTCGGGCTCCTCGGTGGCGACCGCCCTCACCATCGGCACCGTCGCGATCCCACAGATGCTGAAGTATGGGTATGACTCCAAGAGTGCCTATGGCGCGGTAGCGGGTGGCGGGACGCTCGGTATTCTGATCCCGCCCTCGGCACCGATGGTCCTCTACGCCGTGGTGGCCGAGACCTCGATCGGCGCCATGTTCATGGCCGGCGTATTGCCCGGATTGATGCTGGCCGGCATCTTCGCGCTCTATTGCATGACCATGGAATGGCGGCGCGAGCGGCGTCTGGGCACGCGCAACCTGCGCCCAAAGCGCGCGAGCGCCCGCGAGATGGCGGCGGCGGTCCGCAAATCCTTTTGGGCGCTCACCCTGCCGCCCTTCGTGCTGCTCGGCATGTATTTCGGCATTTTCACCGCCACCGAAGCGGCAGGCACCGGGGCCCTCTGGTCACTGCTCATCGCGGCCGTGATCTATCGGACGCTGACGCTGCGCGACGTGTGGGACGGGGCGGCGGAGGCGGCGCGCACCTCGGCGGTCTTGTTCTTCATCATCATCGGCGCCGCCATGTTCGGCGACGTCCTCATCAAGCTGGGCGTGCCCGACGAGATGGTGAAGCTGGTCGTGGAGTACAAGCTCACCAAGCTCGAATTCCTGGTCGCGACAATGGCGCTGCTGTTCGTGCTCGGCCTGGTACTCGAGTCGATCTCGATCATTCTCATCACCACGCCCGTCATCCTGCCGATCCTGAACCAGCTCGGCATCGACAAGGTGTGGTACGGCGTGCTCCTCACCGTCAATCTCGAGCTCGCCCTGATCTCGCCGCCGGTGGCAATGAACCTCGTCGTGATCAAGTCGATCACCAAGGCGCCGCTGGCCGAGATCAACAAGGCGGCTGTCCCCTACATGCTGATGATGGCGCTCGGCATCCTGCTCCTCATCCTGGCGCCCGAAATCGCGCTTTGGCTGCCTCAATCCATGGGCTATGTCACCCAGTAAGGCGGCGTGCGGCGCATTGATACAGCGCCGTCGCGCTGTCGCGCTCGACGCCCCGGAGCGCGGCTTTGCTTGCGTGATCCAAGCCAGCGCGGGCAAGATGCGTCATAACGCCGATTGCGCAACGCTCGAATCCCTGGAGGAACGCTCATGACCGGCCAAACTCGCCGCAAGCCGAGCGTTCCCGCGCCTGCCCCGCAGCGCACGGCGGCCACGCACGCGAGCGGCGCGCATGAGTTTTCCTGTCGTTTCTTCGATCACCTCCACGATGGCGAGCGAACGAGATGAAATCGGGCTCTGACCCCGATTTTTTTGACGCACTGGAGGCGCGCCGGCCGGAGGAGCGCGAGGCTGCGCTGATGGCGGCGCTGCCCAAGCACCTGGCGCATGCCAGGCACCACGCGCCCGGCTGGGCGCGCATCCTGAAGGACGTCGACGTGGCCGCGGTCGGCACGCGCGCCGCGCTCGCGAGACTGCCGGTGACGCGCAAGTCCGACCTCGCCGAACTGCAGAAGGCGCTGCCGCCCCTCGGCGGCCTGAACGCCACGCCGGTCGCGAAACTCGCGAAGCTCTTTGTCTCCCCGGGCCCGGTGGTCGACGCCGAAGGGCAGGGGAAGGACTGGTGGCGCACGGGACGCTCGCTGCATGCCGCGGGATTCCGTCCCGGCGACCTGGTGCTGAACGGTTTTTCCTATCACTTCACGCCGGCCGCTTCGATGGTCGAGCATGGCGCGCTCGCCCTCGGCTGCGCCGTGGTGCCGGGCGG
>CAZOSA010000203.1:0-4177 GCA_964582155.1 uncultured Enterobacteriaceae bacterium
CGGGAAAGGAGCGCCCGGCGAGGTGCATGCGCGCGAGCAGCGCGCCGAGCTCCCGGCAGGCGGCGACGCCCGGGCGCTCGAGCGACTTCCCCGGCAAGCGCGTCACCAGCGCCGCGGGCTTGCCGTTCAGAGTCCCCAGGTAGGCGTCCGACTGGTCGGCGACCGGCGCCGGGCAGGGAATGCCGTGGCGCGCGAGATGCGCCATCAGGTTGAGGTAGAAGGGCAGCTCCGCCGCCGGCAGGCGCTCGAACAGCGTCAGCACGTAGCGGCCCTGCGCGGTGGTAACGAAGTAATTGGTGTTCTCGATGCCCGACTTGATCGGCTCCAGGCGCTCGAGCGCGCCCACCGAGTAGTTGCGCAGCCAGGCCGTGAGCCCGGCTTTGCTGACGGGAGTGTAGACCGACAAGTCAGTCGCGCCCGGTCAGTCGAAGCTGTGAATCGTCCACATCGGCACGCGCGTGCCGTCGTCGAGCGCATCGCGGCGCTGCCAGCCGCCGGGACCCTCGACGAGGTAGTACGGCCTGCCCCCGGGCGGAGTCACTTTCAGAATCGTGCGGTCGCCGTGGACGGCCTTTTCGACCTTGTCTTCCTTGTTCGGGGTGATGCGCACCGCGGGCTCCGCGGCCGCGTCTTCGCGCGGCGCGGGCGGCGGCTCGGGCAGCGGCTCGAGCTTGTGCGGCCACGGCGCCTGGGCGAAAGCTTGCACGGCCGCCGATACCAGCGCGATGGCGAGGAAGCGGCGCATGCGCGCGATTTTACTAGAGGTTGAGCAGGACCTCGCGCTCCTGCGGCGAGGGCGCGAAGCCGCGCTTCTCGTAGTAGCTGAAGATCGCGTCCACCACGCCCTGCGGCTCGTCGATCACCTGCAGCAGGTCCACGTCCAGCGCATCGATCATGCCCTCGGCCACCAGGCGCTCGCGGAACCAGTCGATGAGCCCGCGCCAGAACGGCGCATGCATCAGAATGATCGGCATGTTGCGCGTCTTGCCCGTCTGCACCAGCGTCAGCGCCTCGAACAGCTCGTCCAGCGTGCCAAAGCCCCCGGGCAGCACGATGTAGGCGGTGGCGAACTTGGCGAACATCACCTTGCGCGTGAAGAAGTGCTTGAAGCGCAGGCTGATGTTCTGGTATCGGTTGGCCTGCTGCTCGCGCGGCAGGTCGATGTTCAGGCCGATCGCGGGCGACGGCCCGGCGAACGCGCCCTTGTTGGAAGCTTCCATCACGCCAGGGCCGCCGCCGGAGATCACGGCGAAGCCCGCGTCCGAGAGCAGGCGCGACACCTGCTCGGCGAGCTGGTAGTAGTGCGAGCCGGGCGCGACGCGCGCGCTGCCGAACAAGGACACCGCGGGGCGGATGTGGGCGAGGCGCTCGGTCGCCTCGACGAACTCTGCCATAATGCCGAACACCCGCCACGCCTCGCGCGCGTCCATGCCGTGCGCAGGCTGCGCGGGCTTCTGCAGCTTTTCGTGGTTCATCGTGTCAGGGAAGGCTCCGCAAAAGACGCTCCTGCTCGTCGACGGCTCGTCTTACCTTTACCGGGCGTTCCATGCGTTGCCCGAACTGAAGAGCCCGCGCGGCGAGCCGACCGGCGCGATCCGCGGCGTGCTCAGCATGCTACGGCGGCTGGCGGAGGACTACAAGGCCGAGGCGCGTGCCTGCGTGTTCGACGCGCGCGGTCCGACGTTCCGCGAGGCTGCGTATGCGCAATACAAAGCCAATCGTCCGTCCATGCCCGAGCCGCTCGCCGCGCAGATCGAGCCGCTCAAGGAGGCGGTGGTGGCGATGGGCTGGCCGATGCTCGCGGTCGAGGGCGTGGAAGCCGACGACGTCATCGCCACGCTGGCGGGGGAAGCGACACGCAAGGGCTGGCGCACCGTGATCTCCACCGGCGACAAGGACCTCGCGCAGCTGGTGGACGGGAACGTGACGCTGGTGAACACCATGACGAACGAGACGCTCGATGCGCCGGGGGTGCTGCACAAATTCGGCGTGGCGCCTGAGCGCATCGTCGATTTCCTCGCGCTCACCGGCGACGCCGTGGACAACGTGCCCGGCGTGGACAAGGTCGGCCCGAAGACCGCGGCGAAGTGGATCCAGCAGTACGGCTCGCTCGACGAGGTCATCGCGCACGCGGCCGAGATCGGCGGCGCGGTGGGCGAGAACCTGAGGCGGGCGCTCGACTGGCTGCCCAAGGGCAGGCACCTGCTCACGGTGAAGCGCGACGTCGCGCTGCCGGTGCGGCTCGAGGATCTGGCCGGCGAGCCCGACGACGAAAAGCTGCGCGCGCTGTTCGAGCGCTTCGGTTTCAGGACCATGCTCAAGGACGTGGGCGGCGAGGCCGTTGCGGCGCCGGCAACGGCGCCCGCGCAGGCGCAGCGCCGCCAGTACGTCACGCTTGACGATGAAAAATCCCTCGCCAGCTGGCTGCAGGCGATGGAGCAGGCGGAACTCACGGGCTTGGACACCGAAACCACGGGCCTCGAGCCGATGGTGGCGCAACTCGTGGGAATGTCGTTCGCCTGCGGCGAGCGCGCCGCGTATCTGCCGCTCGCGCACCAATACCCCGGCGCACCCGACCAGATCGGCGTGGAGTTGGCGCTGCGCTTGCTGCGGCCCTGGCTGGAAAGCGCCAGCCACAGGAAAGTCGGGCAGAACCTGAAGTTCGACGCGCACATACTCGCCAACCATGGCGTGGCGCTCGGCGGCATCGCCCACGACACGCTGCTGCAATCCTACGTCTACGAGGTGCACGAGCGGCACGACCTGGATTCGCTGTCGCAGCGCCACCTGGGCTGGAAGACCATTTCCTACGACGAGGTCACCGGCAAAGGTGCCGCACGCATCCCGTTCTCGGCAGTGGAGATCGGGCGCGCCACCGAGTACGCGGCGGAGGACGCGGACTGCGCGCTGGCGGTGCACGGCGCGCTGTATCCGAAAATTGCCGCCGAGGAAAAACTCAAGCGCGTCTACGAGACGATCGAAATGCCGGTGATGCACGTGCTGCTGGCGATGGAGAGGAACGGCGTGCTGCTCGATGGCGCCAAGCTGGAAGCGCAAAGCCACGAGCTGGGCAAGGAGATGCTGGCGCTGGAGCAAAAGGCCTACGCCGCCGCGGGCCAGCCCTTCAACCTCAATTCGCCCAAGCAGATCCAGGAGATCCTGTTCGACAAGCAGCAGCTGCCGGTGAAAAAGAAGACGCCCTCGGGGCAGCCCTCCACCGACGAGGACGTGTTGACCGAGCTCGCGCTGGAGTATCCGCTGCCCAGGCTGCTGCTCGAATACCGCGGCCTGGCGAAGCTGAAATCCACCTACACCGACAAGCTGCCGAAGATGGTCCACGCCGGGACCGGGCGGGTGCACACGACCTACTCGCAGGCGGTGGCGGTGACGGGGCGCCTCGCGTCGAACGACCCCAACCTGCAGAACATCCCGATCCGCACGCCGCAGGGCAGGCGTATCCGGGAAGCCTTCGTCGCCCCCGCGGGCTGCAAGATCGTAAGCGCGGATTACTCCCAGATCGAACTGCGCATCATGGCCCATCTGTCGGGCGACGCGGGGCTGCGCCACGCGTTCGCGCACGGGCACGACGTGCACCGGGCCACGGCGGCGGAGGTGTTCGGGCGCGGGCTCGACGAGGTGTCGGCGGACGAGCGGCGCACCGCCAAAGTGATCAATTTCGGACTGATCTACGGCATGTCGGCCTTCGGCCTGGCGCAGAACCTCGGCATCGAGCGCGCCACAGCGCAGGTCTACATCGATTCGTATTTTTCGCGCTATCCGGGCGTGAAGCGCTACATGGACCAAACCAGGGACAAGGCGCGCGCCGATGGATACGTGGAAACCGTGTTCGGACGGCGGCTCTGGCTGCCCGAGATCAGGTCTTCCAACCCGCAGCGGCGCCAGGCCGCGGAGCGCGCGGCGATCAATGCGCCGATGCAGGGCACGGCGGCGGACCTGATCAAGCTGGCGATGATCGCGGTGCAGGGCTGGCTGGAGCGCGAGAAGCTCGGCACCAGGCTCATCATGCAGGTACACGACGAACTGGTGCTGGAAGTGCCGCAGGGGGAACTGCAGCAGGCACAGGAAGGGCTGCGCGAGCGCATGCAGAACGTGGCGCAGCTGGAAGTCCCGCTGATCGTCGATGTCGGCGTCGGCGACAACTGGGACCAGGCGCACT
>CAZOSA010000204.1:0-4164 GCA_964582155.1 uncultured Enterobacteriaceae bacterium
AGCTCCAGCGGCCGAGGAAGATCGCGCCGGCGTGGCGCAGCTTGGGCAGCAGCGCCTCGGGGTTTTCCACCGAGAGCTCCAGGTGCTCGGGTGCGATGCGATCGGCAATGGCGCAGGCCTCGTCCAGGCTGCGCGTCTGGATGAGCGCGCCGCGCGCCGAGAGCGACGCCTCGATCACCTTGCGACGCGCCAGCGCCGGCAGCAGCTTGACCATGCTCGCCTCGACGGCGTCCAGGTACCCGGCCGAAGGCGACAGCAGGATCGACTGCGCCAGTTCGTCGTGTTCGGCCTGCGCGAACAGATCCATCGCGATCCAGTCGGCGGGCGTCGAACCGTCGCCGATCACCAGGATCTCCGAAGGCCCGGCGATCATGTCGATGCCGACCTGGCCGAACACCTGGCGCTTGGCGGCGGCCACGTAGGCATTGCCGGGGCCGACGATCTTGTCCACCCGCGGCACGGACCCGGTGCCGTAGGCGAGCGCGGCGACCGCCTGCGCGCCGCCGATCGCGATCACGCGATCCACGCCGGCGAGCGCGGCGGCAGCGAGCACCATGGGTTGCGCGTTCGGGCTCGCCATGATGATCTCGCCGACCCCGGCCACCTTCGCCGGAATTACGTTCATCAGCACGGTGGACGGGTAGGCCGCCTTGCCGCCCGGCACGTACACGCCCACCTTCTCCAGCGGCGCCACGCGCTGGCCCAGGCGCGTGCCGTCGGCTTCGGTGTAGTCCCAGGACTGCGCGAGCTGGCGCTCGTGGAAAGCGCGCACGCGCGCAGCCGCCTCCCGCAAGGCATCGCGTTGGACGGCCGGGAGCGCTGCAAGCGCCGCCTGCAGCGACGGTCTGGAGACTTCCAGCTCCTGCATCGAGCGCGCCTGGATACGGTCGAACTTGCGCGTGTACTCGAGCACCGCTGCGTCGCCGCGTTTTCTCACGTCGGCGATGATGGCGCGCACCGCTGCTTCGACCGCCTCGTCCTGCGCGGCGCCGTAGCGCGTGAGCGCCTCGAGCTCGGCGCTGAAGCCGGCGCTCGCAGTGCCAAGGCGGCGCAGCTTCATGGCCGCGCCGCCTTGGCGAAGGCGTCGATCAGGGGCTGCAACTGGCCGCGCCTGGTCTTCAGCGCCGCCTGGTTGACGATGAGGCGCGCCGACACCGGCATGATCTCCTCCACCGCTTCCAGCTGGTTCGCCTTGAGCGTCCTGCCCGTGGACACCAGGTCGACGATGGCGTCGGCCAGACCCATGATCGGCGCCAGTTCCATCGAGCCGTAAAGATGAATCAGGTCCACGTGCACGCCCTTGTCCGCGAAGAACGCGCGCGTGGTCTGCACGTACTTCGTGGCGACCCGCAGCCGCGCGCCCTGGCGCACCGCGCCCGCGTAGTCAAAGCCCTTTCGCACCGCGACCATCATGCGGCACTTGCCGATGCCGAGGTCGAGCGGCTGGTACAGGCCCTCGCCGCCGTGCTCTGCAAGCACGTCCTTGCCGGCGATGCCGAGGTCGGCGGCGCCGTGCGCGACGTAAGTGGGCGTATCGGCGGCGCGCACGATCACCAGACTCACGTCCCGGCGCGCCGTGGGGATGACGAGCTTGCGGGAACGCTCCGGGTCTTCCCTAGGGCTGAGACCGGCGCGCGCGAGCAGCGGCCCCGTTTCCTCGAGGATCCGTCCCTTGGAGAGCGCGATACCGATGCCGGTCATGGTGCAAATGAAAAAAGGCCCCGAAGGGCCCCTCCAACTTGATTCGGAAGGGGATTTTACCGCACCCGCGCGATCTTGGCGCCGAGCCCGGCGAGCTTGTGCTCCAGCGCCTCGTAGCCCCGGTCCAGATGATAGATACGATCGATCAGTGTTTCGCCCTGCGCCACCAGCCCCGCCACCACGAGGCTCGCCGAGGCGCGCAGGTCGGTCGCCATGACTTTGGCGCCCTGCAGCTTCTCCACGCCCGTCACCACCGCAGTATTGCCGTGGATCGATATGTCCGCGCCGAGACGCTGCAGCTCCAGCGCGTGCATGAAGCGGTTCTCGAAGATGGTCTCGGCGATGCTCGCGGTGCCTTGCGCGACGCAGTCGAGCGCCATGAACTGCGCCTGCATGTCGGTGGCGAACCCGGGGTAGGGCGCGGTGCTCAGGCTCACCGACTTCGGCCGGGCGTTCATCTCGATCTCGATGCTGTCCGTGCCGGTGGAGATCCTCGCGCCCGCTTCGTGCAGCTTCTCCAGCGTGGCCCCAAGAATGTCGGGCGCCGCATGCGTCAGCCGCACCTTGCCGCCCACGGCCGCGACCGCGGCGAGGTAGGTTCCGGTTTCGATCCGGTCAGGCATGACGCGGTGCTGCGCGCCTGAGAGCGACGGCACGCCCTCGATCCGGATCACGTCCGTCCCCGCACCCTCGACCCTCGCGCCCATCGCCTTGAGGCAGTTGGCGAGGTCCACCACTTCCGGCTCGCGCGCGGCGTTCTCCAGCACCGTGTCGCCCTCGGCGAGCGTGGCCGCCATCATCAGGTTCTCGGTGCCGGTCACGGTGACCATGTCCATGGCGATGCGCGCGCCTTTCAGCCTCTTCGCGGTGGCGTTCATGTAGCCATGCTCCACCGTGATCTGCGCACCCATCGCCTGCAGGCCCTTCACATGCTGGTCCACCGGCCGCAAGCCGATCGCGCAGCCGCCGGGCAGCGAGACCCTGGCCCGCCCGCAGCGCGCCAGCAGCGGCCCCAGCACCAGGACGGAAGCGCGCATGGTCTTCACCAGTTCGTAGCCGGCCTCCGGATGGGCGATCCTGGCGGCATGCAGCCGCAAGCGTCCGTTGTCCTGGTCGCCAACCGCGACGCCCATCAGCGCCAGCAGCTTCGCCATGGTGCGCACGTCCACCAGGCGCGGCACGTTGTCGAGAACCAGCGGCTGGTCGGTGAGGAGCGCCGCGCACAGGATCGGCAGCGCGGCGTTCTTCGCGCCCGAGACGCGCACTTCGCCGGCGAGCGGCCGCCCGCCGGTGATCAGCAGCTTATCCACCCGAGGCAAACTCCTCGGGCGTGAGCGTCTTCATGGACAGGGCGTGGATCTCTTCGCGCATGCGCTCGCCGAGCGCCGCATACACCAGCTGGTGGCGCTGGATGCGGCTCTTGCCGGCGAAATCCTTCGATACCACGAGCGCCTGGAAATGCTGGCCGTCGCCGTTCACCTCGACGCGCTCGCAGGCGAGGCCGGCGGCGATGCCGTTCTGGATGCTTTCGGGAGTCACCATGGTCAGGTCCTCAGCTTGTAGCCGGACTTCAGCAGCCGCAAGGTCAGCGCCGCAAGGAGCGCGAAGCTTACCGCGACCACGGCGAAGCTGGCCGCGGGCGGCGCATCGGAGGCGCCGAAGAAGCCGTAGCGAAAGCCGTCGATCATGTAGAAAAAGGGATTCAGGTGCGATATCCGCTGCCAGAGCGGCGGCAGGGTTTGAATCGAGTAGAACACGCCCGAGAGCATGGTGAGCGGCAGCACAAGGAAGTTCTGGAACGCCGCGATCTGGTCGAATTTCTCCGCCCAGATGCCGGCGAGCAAACCCAGCACCGCGAGCAGTGCGCTGCCCAGCAGCGCGAAAGCGAGCGCCCACAGCGGCGCCGCGAGCCGCAGCTCGACGAACCATAGCGTAGCCGCCAGCACCCCTGCGCCCACCACCAGTCCGCGGGCCATTGACGCGAGCACGTAGGCGCCGAAGAACTCCAGGTGCGAGATCGGCGCCACCAGCACGAACACCAGGTTGCCGGTGATCTTGGACTGGATGAGGCTGGAGGAACTATTGGCGAAGGAGTTCTGCAGCATGCTCATCATGACGAGCCCGGGAACCAGGAACGCGGTATAGGACACGCCCTCGAACACGCGCACGTGGGCGCCCAACGCCTGCGCGAAGATGATGAGGTAGAGCAGAGCACTCAGCACGGGCCCGCCCACGGTCTGGAACGCGACCTTCCAGAAACGCAGCAGCTCCTTGTACAGCAGCGTGTTGAATCCGGTCGCGTTCATTGGCGCCGCATGATGCGAAGAAACACGTCCTCGAGATCGGCCGGGTGCGGCCCGGCGAAGTTCGCCAGCAGGTTCCGGGTCGAGTCGAGCGCCACGATGCGTCCCGCCTTGAGCATGGCGATGCGCTCGCAGTGCTCCTCGGCCTCTTCCAGATAGT
>CAZOSA010000205.1:0-4149 GCA_964582155.1 uncultured Enterobacteriaceae bacterium
GCAGCGCCCGGCGCACCAGGCGCGCGTGCAGGCGCGCCGCGCCGTGCTCGCCAAGGAGCGGGATGAGGCGCGTCTTCACGCGCCCGGCGCGCGGCGCGCGCGCGAACACCAGCACTCTAGTGCGGGTATCGGCGCGCCAGCTCATCGGGTTCGGCGCCCAGCCAGTACTGCAGGCGCAGCCGCCACATCAGGAGCACCGTGCGCAGCACGCCGTGGCGCTCCCAGCGACGCGCCGAGATGGACACGCGTTCGTGCAGGCAGGCGGGCGGCGAGAGGCGCCGCATCGCGTTGCTGAACGCGACGTCCTCCATCAGTGCGATCTGCTGGTAGCCCGGAAAGTCGGCGCGCCGCACGAAGATCGCCTGGTCGCCGGTGGCGATGCCCGTGAGGCGCGAGCGCCGGTTCATGCAGAACGCGACTACCGCGAGGCGCAGATCGCTCGAGGCGATGGCCACGTCGAAGCGGCCCCAGGCGCGCGATGAGAGCGCCGCGAGCACCGCGCGGTCCGCGTCCGGCGGCAGGAACGTGTCGGCGTGCAGGAAGAGCAGCGCATCGCCGGCGGCGGCGGCCGCCCCCGCGTTCATCTGCACGGCACGCCCACGCGGCGCCGCCAGCACGCGGTCGGCGAGCGGCTGCGCCAACTGCGGCGTGCCATCGGTGCTGCCGCCGTCCACCACGACCACCTCGTGCCCGCGCGCACGCAGCGGCGCGAGCGCGGCGAGGCAGCGTTCGATGCCCGGCGCCTCGTTCAGCGCGGGGACGACGACCGAAAGTCGTTGAGGGACCAATCGTAGATCAGCCGCGCATCCATGCGTGGAACCTTGCTGCGTAGCCTAGCAGGCGCTGCGGCGCATGCGCCTTCTTCCACACGCCCGCCGCGTACTTGTTGGCCTCGGCGAGCGTCGGGTAGATGTGGATCGTGCCGAGGATCTTGTTCAGGCCGATGCCGTGGCGCATGGCGGCGACGAACTCCGCGATCAGGTCGCCCGCATGCTCGCCGGCAATGGTGACGCCCAGGATGCGGTCCTTGCCCGGCACGGTCAGCACCTTCACCACGCCGTGGGCTTCCTCGTCGGCGATGGCGCGATCCAGGTCGTCGATGCCGTAGGTCGAGACTTCGTAGGCGATGCCCTTGTCTTTCGCGTCGGTCTCGTTCAGGCCCACGCGCGCCACCTCCGGGTCGGTGAACGTGGCCCAGGGAATCACAGAGTAATCGGCGCGGAATTTCTTCAACCCGCCGAACAGGGCGTTCACCGCAGCGTACCAGGCCTGGTGCGAGGCGGTGTGCGTGAACTGGTAGGGCCCGGCGACGTCGCCGCAGGCGTAGATGTTGGGATACGTCGTCTGCAGATACTCGTTGGTCTGCACGGTGCGCGCCCTGCTCACGGGGATGCCCAGTTCCTCCAGCCCGTAGCCCTCAGTGTTCGCCACGCGCCCGACGGCAACCAGCAGGGCATCGAAGCCGATCGCCAGGTCGCGCCCCTCGTACTCGCAGATCAGCACCTTGCGCCCGTCCTCGACGCGGAACTCCTTCGCCTTGTGGCCGACGCGCACCTCGACGCCCTCCTCGCGAAAGCGCTTGGCCACCATGTCCGCGATCTCCGGATCCTCGCGCATGAGCAGCCGCGGCAGCATCTCGACCTGCGTCACCTGCGCGCCCAGGCGCGCGAACGCCTGCGCAAGCTCGCAGCCGATCGGCCCGCCGCCCAGCACCACCAGGCGCTGCGGCAATTCGCGCAGATCCCACAGCGTGTCTGAGGTGTAGTAGCCGGTCTGCTCGATGCCCGGGATCGGCGGCACGAAGGGCCGCCCGCCGGCGGCGATGATGATCGAGCGCGTGGTCAGGGTTTTTTTTTCACCATGCGGGGTTTGAATTACCACGATCCAGGGCGAGGCGATTTTTGCCTCGCCCTGGACGCATTCGACCCCCAATGAGGCATAGCGCTCAATCGAGTCGTGCGGCTCGATCTGCCTGATCACCCGCTGCACCCGTTCCATCACCTCGGCGAAATCGAACTGCGCCACGGCGTTCTTCAGCCCGTACTCCTTGGCGCGCCGGATGGTCGCAAGAACCCGCGCCGTCTTGATCAGCGCTTTCGAAGGCACGCAGCCCGTGTTGAGGCAGTCCCCGCCCATGCGGTGTTTCTCGACGATCGTCACCTTGGCTTTCACCGCCGCGGCGATGAGGGCGCTGACCAGGCCCGCCGAGCCGGCGCCGATCACCACCACGTTGCGGTCGAACTGCACGGGCCGCGGCCAGCGCGCGTACACTCGCCGCGCCTTGAGCGCATCGAGCACCTTCTTCGCGACGAGCGGAAACAGCCCGAGCAGCGTGAAGGCCGCCACCAGCCCGGCCGACAGCCTGAATTCCCCGAGTTGCGTACCCGCGTAGACGTAGACCAGGGTCCCGGCCAGCATTCCGGCCTGGCTGACCCAGTAGAAGGTCCAGGTGCGGATCGTCGTCAGCCCCATCACCAGATTGATGACGAAGAACGGGAAGGCCGGCACCAGGCGCAGCGCGAAAAGGTAGAACGCGCCCTCCTTCGCCACGCCGTCGTTGATCGGCTTGAGCCGGTCGCCGAAGCGGCCCTGCACCCAGTCGCGCAACAGGAATCTCGAGGCGAGAAAAGCGAGCGTCGCGCCGGCCGAAGAGGCGAAGGACACGATCACCGTGCCCCAGAGCAAACCGAAAATCGCCCCGCCGAACAGCGTCAGCACCGCCGCCCCGGGAAGGGAAAGTCCGGTCACCGCCACGTAGGCCAGAAAATAGCCGAGCGCGCTCTGCCACGGATGCGACGCGTGATAGTCCTGGATGCCCGTCTGCTGCGCGCGCAGCTGATCCAAGGTGAGATAGCGCTGCCCGCCGAAGGCGAAGAACGCCGCCACCAGCGCAGCGACGGCGGCAAGGACGATCAGTCGGGAGCGGCTCACGCGGAATGGGTCGCGCCGGCCCGGGCGCGGCTTACAGCAGCCCGACGAAACGCTGCCCCTGCTCGTCCAGCAGTTGCATCAGGCGGTCGCTGGTGGCGCGCAGGCGCTGCGAGAGCAGCAGCACCAGCTCCATCAGGATCTTGGCGCCGAGCATCGGCTGCTCGACGATGATGCGCGCCAGATTCTCCCGGTCCAGTACCGCGACCATCGCCGGCTGCACGGCGACGCAGGTGGCAAACCGCGCCTCGCCGTCGATCATCGACATCTCGCCCAGCGTGCGGCCCGGCTCGACCAGCGCGATCAATTGCGGCGTGTTCCAGCGGTCGCGCTTGCGCACCTCGATGTTGCCTTCGATCACCATCATCATGAAGTCGCCGCCGTCGCCCTCGCGGATGATCTCGGTGCCGTCGGACGCGCGGTACACGTCCATGAAATGCGACAGCGTTCGCACCTCCCCGGAAGTGAAGTTCTCCAGCAGGGTGCATTTCGGGATCAGCGCGTGCATCTGCGTGGAGTAGCGCGCGGCGTCACCGAGATACTCGAGATGGGCAAGCTGTTGCGGGCGTTCGGCCATGGTGGACGCGGGGTCGCGGGCAATTCTAACGGATCAGCCACGCCACCGTGGCCACCCAGCCCAGCGCGGCGGCCGCCAGCAGCGGGTCGCGCAACAGCTCCTGCGCCGGGTCGCCGCCGCCGCCGCGGTAGTGCAGGCGGAACAGATAACGGAAACTGCCCAGCAGCACCCACGGCAGAGTCCAGATCAGGTTTTCGGTGCCGTGCAGTGCCACCGTGGTTCCGGCGACCGTGTACAAGGCGTAGGTGACCACCATCCCGACCACGCAAGCGAACACCGCCTTGTCGAGGAACGCCAGGCTGTAGGCCTCGAGCACCGGCCGGTGCTGCACGGCATCCTCCTCGAGGCGCTCGAGTTCCGCGCGGCGCTTGGCGAAGCCGAGGAACAGCGTAAGCAGGAAGCCGCAGGCGAGCAGCCAGCGCGAGGGCTCGATGCCGATACCCGCGGTGCCGGCGAGCAGACGCAGCATGAAGCCGGAGGCAATGGCAAACACGTCGAGCACCGGCACGCGTTTCAACCCGAGCGTATAGCCGGCGTTGAGAACGAGGTAGGCGGCAACGAAAGCGGCCACCGGCCATCCGGTCCAGGCGGCGAGGCCGAGTGCGGCAGCGGCGAGCAGCGCCGCGATGGCCCGCGCCGCGGCC
>CAZOSA010000206.1:0-4132 GCA_964582155.1 uncultured Enterobacteriaceae bacterium
TTAACCCAACATCTCACGACACGAGCTGACGACAGCCATGCAGCACCTGTGTTCCGGCCTATTGCTAGGAGGAATCCATCTCTGGAAACCGTCCGGACATGTCAAGGGCTGGTAAGGTTCTTCGCGTTGCGTCGAATTAAACCACATGCTCCACCGCTTGTGCGGGCCCCCGTCAATTCCTTTGAGTTTTAATCTTGCGACCGTACTCCCCAGGCGGATGACTTCTCGCGTTAGCTGCGTTACTAAAGGATTTAACTCCTCCAACAACTAGTCATCATCGTTTAGGGCGTGGACTACCAGGGTATCTAATCCTGTTTGCTCCCCACGCTTTCGTGCATGAGCGTCAGTGTTGGCCCAGGAGGCTGCCTTCGCCATCGGTGTTCCTCCACATCTCTACGCATTTCACCGCTACACGTGGAATTCCACCTCCCTCTGCCACACTCCAGCATCGTAGTTTCAAGTGCCATTCCCAGGTTAAGCCCGGGGATTTCACGCCTGACTTGCGACGCCGCCTGCGCACCCTTTACGCCCAGTAATTCCGATTAACGCTCGCACCCTACGTATTACCGCGGCTGCTGGCACGTAGTTAGCCGGTGCTTCTTCTTACGGTACCGTCATCCACGCAGATTATTCGTTTGCGCGATTTCGTTCCGTCCGAAAGTGCTTTACAACCCGAAGGCCTTCTTCACACACGCGGCATGGCTGGATCAGGCTTGCGCCCATTGTCCAAAATTCCCCACTGCTGCCTCCCGTAGGAGTCTGGGCCGTGTCTCAGTCCCAGTGTGGCTGGTCGTCCTCTCAGACCAGCTACGGATCGAAGCCTTGGTGGGCCATTACCCCACCAACTAGCTAATCCGGCATCGGCCGCTCCTCTCGCGCGAGGCCTTGCGGTCCCCCGCTTTCATCTTTCGATCTCATGCGGTATTAGCCAATCTTTCGACTGGTTATCCCCCACAAGAGGACACGTTCCGATGCATTACTCACCCGTTCGCCACTCGCCACCAGGGTTGCCCCCGTGCTGCCGTTCGACTTGCATGTGTAAGGCATGCCGCCAGCGTTCAATCTGAGCCAGGATCAAACTCTTCAATTAAAAAATTTCAAGCTTCCGGCATTGCTGCCGGCCGCAGACGCGGCCGGAGGCCGCGCCAACTTCTCGCTCAAAGTCAACGGAGTTACTTCGTACTACTTTGATGCGAGCACTAGATGCTTAAGCCTTCCGCATCGAGCGCCCACACTTATCGGCTGCGAATTTTTAAAGAACGTTGGTTGCGGGGAGAGGATTTGAACCTCTGACCTTCGGGTTATGAGCCCGACGAGCTGCCAGACTGCTCCACCCCGCGTCCGAAGAGAGGGAATTATAGCGATTCTGGAGAAAACGTGTCAATAAATTGCTGCACCGCGACGATTCTCCCGCCCTACGCCCCGCAAATTAAACGCCGCGGCGATCCAGTAGCGCCTGCGACAGCGTTCCGGCGTCGACGTATTCGAGCTCTCCGCCCAGAGGCACGCCGCGAGCAATGCGGCTCACCCGCACGTCCCGGGAGCGCAGCATCTCCGCGATGTAGTGCGCGGTAGCCTCACCTTCGTTGGTGAAGTTCGTTGCGAGCACCACCTCCACCAACTCACTTTCCCCGGCGCGCGCCAGCAGCCGCTCCAAACCGATATCGCGCGGCCCCACGCCGTCAAGCGGCGACAACCGGCCCATGAGAACAAAATACATTCCCGAGTAGGTGGCCGTCTGCTCGACCATCGCGAGATCCGCCGGCGTCTCCACGACGCAAAGCAACGAGCGGTCGCGGCGCGGCGAGCGGCACAACGCGCAAATTTCGTCCTCGGTGAAGTTGTTGCAACTCGAGCAATGGCGCACCCGCGACAGTGCATCGGCGAGCGCTCGCGCCAACTGGTCGGCGCCGGGCCGGTCATGCTGCAAGAGGTGGTACGCCATGCGCTGCGCGGAGCGCGGCCCCACACCCGGCAGGGCGCGCAGCGCTTCCACCAGCCGTTCGAGGCCCTTGGCGTTGGGTACGGCTTCCCGGATCATGACGTCAAAACGGCAGCTTCATGCCGGGCGGCATACCCAGGCCCGCGGTCACGCCGCCCATCCTTTCCGCTACGGTCGCATCCACGCGCCGCGCGGCGTCGTTGAACGCCGCCGTCATCAGGTCCTCGACCATCTCGCGGTCGTCGGCGGACACGCTTGGATCGATGGTGACCCGCTTTACTTCGTGCTTGCATGTCATGATCACCTTGACCGTGCCGCCGCCTGCCTGACCCTCTACCTCCACGGACGCCAGTTGCTCCTGCATGCGGCGCATGTTCTCCTGCATCATCTGGGCCTGCTTCATCAGCTGACCGATATTCCCGCGCATTGTCGCCTCCCTCGCTAGCCTTTGTCGGCACGCGCCTTGATGGTCGAGCCGACCACCTTGGCGTCGAAGATGTCGACCAGATCCTTGACGAAGCGGTCGTCCTGGACCGAGCGTGCCGCATCAGCGCGCTGGGACTCGCGTTCGACCGCCTCGATCGACACCGCGGTCGCGTTTCCCGCGTCGCCCGCCGAAACCTTCAGCGCCACCCGGGCACCGAAGTGCTGTTCGAGCGCCGCCTTCAGCTTATCCAGGTAACTGCGCTCCGCCAGATGCGCCATGGACTTCGGCACCACCAGTTCGATCGCGCCCTCGGCATGCCGGACCAGCGCCGCATTGCGAGCCAGCTCGCGCGCCGCACCCGCCACCGGCAGCCTGCGAACCAGTTCCGGCCAATTGCCGTCGAAACCGCGAGCCGGCGCAGCGCCCGCATCAGCCGGTTTGTGCACTGGCGCCGCTCCGGCAGCGCCCGCCTGCGCGACTCGGGCCGAACCGTCCTCCGGCCGGAACGCAAGCATGCGCAATAGCGTCATCACGAATCCGGCGTGCTCGTCCGGAGCGAGCGCCAGGTCCTCGCGCCCCTGCACGGCAATCTGATAGCAAAGCTGCACGCTTTCTGCATCGACGCGGCGCGCGAGCGCCAGGACCCGCTCGCGCTCAGGCAGATCTCCTTCGAGCGCCTCCGGAACCGCGTGCACGACCGCCAGCTTGAGCAGAAGTCCCGCCAGATCCTGCAGCGCGCCGTCGAACGACAGGTTGCGCGCCTGCATCTCGTCGGCGATCGCCATCAGGCTCGCACCGTTCGCATCCGCCACCGACTCCAGCAAGCGCAGCAGATAAGTTTGGTCCACGGAGCCCAGCATGTCGCGCACGTCTTCCGTGCTGACTCTGCCCGCGCCGTGGGCAATCGCCTGGTCGAGCAGCGACAACGCGTCGCGCATGCTACCGGCCGCGGCCCGGCCGATGAGCTGCAGGGCTGGCGGCTGGAACTCGATGCCTTCCGCTTCGAGCAATCGCGCAACATGGGCCGCGACCGCCGCTGCCGGCATCTGCTTCAGGTTGAACTGCAGGCACCGCGACAGCACCGTGACCGGAATCCTTTGCGGATCGGTGGTGGCGAGCACGAACTTCAGGTGCTCGGGCGGCTCCTCGAGCGTCTTCAGCATGGCGTTGAATGCCGAATTCGAGAGCATGTGCACTTCGTCGATCACGTACACCTTGAAGCGCCCGCGCGTCGGCGAATATTGTGCCGTGTCGAGCAGCTGGCGCATTTCGTCGACCCGCGTATTGGTCGCAGCATCGACTTCCAGCAGGTCGATGAAGCGACCGCCGTCGATTTCCAGACAGGCGCTGCACTTGCCGCAGGGATCGGCGGTGATCCCGGTTTCGCAATTCAGGCACTTGGCGAGAATGCGCGCCAGCGTGGTCTTGCCGACGCCGCGCGTCCCGGTGAACAGGTACGCGTGGTGCAAACGCTTGTGCTCCAGCGCATGGCGCAAGGCGCGGACCACATGCTCCTGCCCCACCAGCGCGGCGAAATTGCGCGGTCGCCATTTTCGGGCGAGCACCTGGTAGGACATGCGCGTGATTTTATCAGGGGGTGCAAAGGGGGGATCGAGATCCCCCCTTTGCCCGGCATGGGTGGCGAGCCTTACCCCCGGCACCTGCAGGATCCAGCTGTGGCTGCTTCCTTCCGGACCTGACCAGGTTCACCAGTCTGCAATGCGGGGAGGCCCGCCGTCGTTCAATCGCTGGCGGAGAGAGTG
>CAZOSA010000207.1:0-4131 GCA_964582155.1 uncultured Enterobacteriaceae bacterium
TCCTTCTTGGCGGCCTCCTTCTTGGCGGCCTCCTTCTTGGTGGCCTTCTTCTTGGCAGCCTTCTTGTCCATCTTCTTCTCGGTTTTCGCCTCGTCCTTCATCGGCGCGGCCATATGCGACGCGGCGAAGGCGGAAGCGCTTACAGCCGCGAACATGGCAGCGGCGATCACGGTCAACAGCTTGTTCATTAATCTCTCCTGGTTGAACTGCGCTCAAGCGGGTCGGCGTGACGCATCCGCCACGCCCCCGCAGCCAATAACGCTGCGGTCCCGTTCCGGTTGACCGGACACCCTGGGCAACGCCGCGGAAAATTCCATAACCGAATGATATTATTGATATTTTATATGTCCACGCCGAATGTCCAGGCTGCTGACCGGCGTCCTGCTGTGCGTGCTCGCCGACCTGTGGTTGCCGGCGGCTCGCGCAGCGGGTGTTCGACCTGAAGCTCCTATAATCCGGCCTTTTCCGCGTGTTCACGCAGGAGATTCCATGGCGTACAAGCACATCAAGGTCCCCTCCGGCGGCGAGAAAATCCGCGTCAACAAGGATTTCTCGCTTGCAGTCCCCGACCACCCCGTCATCCCCTTCATCGAGGGCGACGGCACCGGCGTCGACATCACCCCGGTGATGATCAAGGTGGTCGACGCGGCGGTGAAAAAGGCCTACGCGGGCAAGAAGAGCATTGTCTGGATGGAGATGTACGCCGGCGAAAAGTCGTGCAAGGTCTACGGCGAGAACGTGTGGCTGCCGCAGGAGACCCTCGACGCAGCCAGGGAGTACGTGGTGTCGATCAAGGGCCCGCTCACTACTCCGGTCGGCGGCGGCATCCGCTCCATCAACGTGGCACTGCGCCAGGAACTCGACCTGTACGTCTGCCTGCGCCCGATCCGCTGGTTCAAGGGCGTGCCCTCGCCCGTCAAGGAGCCGGAGAAGACCGACATGGTCATCTTCCGGGAGAACTCCGAGGACATCTACGCCGGCATCGAGTGGGCGGCGAACACGGCCGAGGCCAGGAAGCTGATCAAGTACCTGATCGACGAGATGAAGGTGACGAAAATCCGCTTCCCGGACACCTCTGCGATCGGCATCAAGCCGGTGTCCGTCCAGGGCTCCGAGCGGCTGATCCGCAAGGCCTTCCAGTACGCCATCGACAACGACCGCAAGTCGGTGGCGCTGGTGCACAAGGGCAATATCCAGAAATTCACCGAGGGCGGCTTTCGCGACTGGGGCTACGCCCTGGCGCAGAAGGAGTTCGGCGCCAAGCCGCTGGATGGCGGCCCCTGGTGCAGCTACAAGAACCCGAAGAGCGGCCGCGACATCGTGGTCAAGGACGTGATCACCGACGCCTTCCTGCAGCAGATCCTGCTGCGCCCGGCGGAATACGACGTCATCGCCACGCTGAACCTCACCGGGGACCTCATCTCGGACGCGCTCGCCGCACAGGTCGGCGGCATCGGCATCGCGCCGGGGGCCAACATGAGTGATTCGGTCGCCATGTTCGAGGCCACCCACGGCACAGCGCCCAAATACGCCGGCAAGGACTACGTCAATCCTGGCTCGGAGATCCTGTCCGCGGAAATGATGCTGCGCCACATGGGCTGGTTCGAGGCGGCCGACGCGATCGTGCAGTCGATCCAGAAGGCGATCGGCGACAAGGTAGTGACCTACGATTTTGCGCGCCTGATGCAGGGCGCCAGGCAGGTGTCCTGCTCCGGTTTCGGCCAGGCAATGATCGAAAGAATGTGACACACAGGCGCCGCATGAAAAAGAAAAGGGCCGCTGCCGCGGCCCTTTTTTTCAACTGGCGGCGAAGCTCAGGCCTTGTTGATGTTCGACGCCTGCTTGCCTTTGGGGCCCTGCACCACGTCGAAGCTCACCTTCATGCCCTCCTTGAGCGTCTTGAAGCCCGCCATCTGGATGGCGGAGAAATGCGCAAACAGATCTTCGCTGCCATCGTCCGGCGTGACGAATCCGTAGCCCTTTGCGTCATTGAACCATTTCACGGTGCCTGTCGCCATTGCCGCTTCCCCCTATTGGCCTGAATCCAAACACAAGGCGGCTTCTACGCGCCTTCCAAAGGGCAGTCAAGGCCCCCCAGGCGACGCGTTGCACACCGAGTACACATTGATTAGGATAGCTGCGAGCGGGCGCGTAATCGCCCGGTATTTCACGAGTGCACGGGGCGCGGAACCGAAAACGCAAAGGCATGTCCGATCCGATTGAGAACTACGGCGACAATTAGGCGGCATGGCGCAGTTCAAGGACGACACGCTGCTTGCGGCGCAGCGCAGCAAGCTGCAGCCGCCGCCGATGTTCAAGGTCATGCTGCTGAACGACGATTTCACGCCGATGGAGTTCGTGGTGGCGGTGCTGCAGAAGTTCTTCAGCATGACGCGCGAGCGCGCCACGCAGGTGATGCTGAAGGTGCACCGGGAAGGCATCGGTGTGTGCGGCGTCTACCCGCGGGACATCGCCACCACCAAGGTGCAGCAGGTCGCCGCGTACGCGCGGCGCCACCAGCATCCGTTACAGTGCGTGATGGAGGAAACGTAGCATGATCGCCCAGGAACTCGAAGTCAGCCTGCACATGGCGTTCGTCGAGGCGCGCCAGAAGCGGCACGAGTTCATCACCGTCGAGCACCTGCTGCTGGCGCTGCTCGACAACCCCACCGCGGCCGAGGTGCTGCGCGCCTGCGGCGCCAGCCTCGACGAGTTGCGCAGGAACCTGGCCCAGCACGTCGCCGAACAGACGCCACGCATCGCCGCCGACCGTGAGATCGACACGCAGCCGACCCTGGGCTTCCAGCGGGTGATCCAGCGCGCCATCCTGCACGTGCAGTCCTCCGGCAAGAAAGAGGTCACCGGCGCCAACGTGCTGGTGGCGATCTTCGGCGAGAAGGACTCGCACGCGGTCTACTTCCTGCAGCAGCAGGGGGTGACGCGCCTCGACGTGGTCAACTTCATCTCCCACGGCATCACCAAGACGCCGCAGCCGCACCAGGGCAAGGGCGAGCAGGAAACCGGCGAGGAGACGCAGGCCGAGCCCGCCAACAGCCCGCTCGACAACTACACCCAGAACCTGAACACGCTGGCGCTCGCCGGCAAGATCGACCCGCTGATCGGACGCGAGAGGGAACTCGAGCGCGTCATCCAGACACTGTGCCGGCGGCGCAAGAACAACCCGCTGCTGGTGGGCGAGGCCGGCGTCGGCAAGACCGCGATCGCCGAGGGCCTGGCGCGCCGCATCGTCGAGTGCAACGTGCCTGAGCTGCTCGGCAAGTGTACGGTGTACGCGCTCGACATGGGCGCGCTGCTTGCCGGCACCAAGTACCGCGGCGACTTCGAGCAGCGCCTGAAGGCAGTGCTCAAGCAGCTGGTGGACAACCCGAACGCCGTTCTGTTCATCGACGAAATTCACACGGTCATCGGTGCGGGCGCTGCCTCGGGCGGCACGCTGGACGCCTCCAACCTGCTCAAGCCCGTACTTTCCAACGGGCAGTTGAAGTGCATCGGCGCCACTACCTACAACGAGTACCGCGGCGTATTCGAGAAGGACCACGCGCTGTCGCGCCGCTTCCAGAAGATCGACGTGGTCGAGCCCTCGATCGAAGAGACGGTGGAAATCCTCAAGGGCCTGAAGACGCGCTTCGAGGCGCACCACAGCGTCAAGTACACCGCCACCGCGCTCACCTCGGCGGCGGAGCTCTCGGCGCGCTTCATCAACGATCGACACCTGCCGGACAAGGCCATCGACGTCATCGACGAGGCCGGCGCGGCACAGCGCATCGCGCCCAAGAGCAAGCAGAAGCGCGTCATCGGCAAGGCGGAGATCGAGGACATCGTCGCCAAGATCGCGCGCATCCCGCCGCGCAGTGTGTCCAGCGACGATCGCAGCGCGCTTGCCAACCTGGACCGCGACCTGAAGGCGGTGGTGTTCGGCCAGGATCAGGCCATCGGCGCGCTCGCCGCGGCCATCAAGATGGCGCGCTCCGGGCTGGGCAACCCGCAAAAACCAATCGGCAACTTCCTGTTCTCGGGCCCCACCGGCGTCGGCAAGACCGAGGTGGCGCGCCAGCTCGCCTACTGCATGGGGATCGAGCTGATCCGCTTCGACATGTCGGAGTACATGGA
>CAZOSA010000208.1:0-4126 GCA_964582155.1 uncultured Enterobacteriaceae bacterium
CTGCGCCGCGTCGCCGGGGAGGCGCAGCGCGCGTTCCCGCAGGCCGCACCGCTGCGCCTGGGAGACGTGCTGCGCTGGCCGGGCGTGCTCGCCGGCAGCGCGCTTGACGCGGAGGAGCTCAGGAGCGCGGTCGCTGCGCTTGCCAAGCGCGCGGTGGAGGAGTTGTGCGCGGCGCGCGCGCGCGAAGGCGCCAAGCTCGCCACCCTCCTCGCGGGCCGCGCCGCCGAGATGCGCAAGCGCCTGGCCGAGGTCGCGCCGCTGGTGCCCGAGGCGAACGCCGCCTACCAGGCACGGCTCGCGCAGCGCGTGCGCGAAGCGCTGGGCACGGCCGACGACGAGCGCCTGCGCACTGAACTCGCGGTATTCGCGGTGAAGACCGACGTCGAGGAGGAACTGCAGCGGCTCGGCACGCACGTCGAGGAAGTCGAGCGCACCCTTTCCAAGGGCGGAGCAGCGGGCAAGCGCCTGGATTTTCTCGCGCAGGAGCTCAACCGCGAGGCCAATACGCTCGCCTCCAAGGCGGCGACGCGGGAAATCGCCGACTGCGCGCTGGAGCTCAAGCTCCTCATCGAGCAGATTCGCGAACAGGTGCAGAACATCGAATGAAGGGCCTGCTTTTCGTCGTCACCGCGCCCTCGGGCGCGGGCAAGTCCTCCCTGATCAAGGCGCTGCTTGCACAGGATACGGGCGTGTCGCTCTCGGTGTCCTACACCACGCGGCCTCCGCGCCCCGGGGAGCAGGAGGGCCGGGAGTATCACTTCGTGGACGCGCAGCGCTTCCAGGCCATGCTCGAGCAAGGCGAGTTCCTCGAGAGCGCGGAGGTACACGGGTACCGCTACGCGACATCGCAGAAAGTGATCGAGAACACGCGTGCCGCCGGGCTGGACCTGGTCCTGGAGATCGACTGGCAGGGCGCCGAGCAGGTGCGCCGTCTCCATTCCGGCTGCATCGGCATCTTCATCCTGCCGCCCTCCATGGCCGAACTGGAGCGCCGGCTGCGCAAGCGCGCACAGGACTCGGACGACGTTATCCGCCGCCGGCTCAAGAATGCAGCAGAAGAAATGACCCACGCCGTCGAGTTCAAATACGCTATAATTAACAATAACTTCGACGATGCCCTGAAAGACCTGGGGGCGGTCGTGCGCGCGGAACGCCTGGTCACCGGCCGGCAACTGGCGCGGCACCCCGAAGTCTTCAAACCGGAAAGCTGAACATGGCCCGCATTACCGTAGATGACTGCCTGCAAAGAATTCCAAATCGCTTCCATATGACCCTCGCAGCGACTTATCGCGCGCGCCAGCTCGGCGCCGGCGCCTCGCCGCTGGTCGAGCCCAACCGCGACAAATCCACCGTGATTGCACTGCGCGAGATCGCTTCGGGCAAAATTGGCATCGAAGTGCTCAGGCGCAACCCCACGGCGCCCACGCCGCAGACTCCCTGAGCGGCACGGCCTGCGGTAATCTTTCCGCATGGCCGCCGTACAAAGTCTCGACCAGGACCGCTTCGGCTACCTCAAGAAGGCGGATATCGCACGCCTTGAGGACGCGTATCGCTTCTCGAAAGCGGCGCACGCGGGGCAGAAGCGCCAGTCGGGCGACCCCTACATCTCGCACCCGCTGGCGGTGGCCGAGATCCTGGCCGGCTGGCACCTCGACGGCCAGGCGCTGATGGCCGCACTGCTGCACGACGTGATGGAGGACACCTCGGTCACCAAGGCCGAGATTTCCGATACCTTCGGCAAGCCGGTGGCGGATCTGGTCGACGGCCTCTCGAAGCTCGACAAGATCGAGTTCCAGTCGGCCGAGGACGCGCAGGCCGAAAACTTCCGCAAAATGCTTCTGGCGATGGCGCGCGACGTGCGGGTCATTCTCATCAAGCTCGCCGACCGCCTGCACAACATGCGCACGCTCGATGCGGTGCCGCCGGCCAAGCGCCGGCGCGTGGCGCGCGAGACCATGGAGATCTACGCCCCGATCGCCAACCGCCTGGGGCTGAACACGCTGTTCCACGAGTTGCAGGAGCTGGCCTTCGCGCACCTCTACCCCTTGCGCTACAAGGTGCTCGGCAAGGCCACCAAGTCGGCACGCGGCAACCGGCGTGAGGTCGTGGGCAAGATCGAAACGGCGATCAGGGCGCAGCTCGAGGACGCGCGCATTCCGGCCACGGTGTTCGGGCGCGAGAAGCACATCTACTCGATCTACCGCAAGATGATCGAAAAGCACCTGTCGTTTTCCGAGGTGCACGACATCTACGGCATTCGCGTCATCGTCAAGGATGTGCCCACCTGCTACCTCGCGCTCGGTGCGCTGCACACGCTGTACAAGCCGGTGCCGGGCAAATTCAAGGACTACATCGCCATCCCCAAGGGCAACGGCTACCGGTCGCTGCACACGGCGCTGATCGGCCCCTTCGGCGTGCCGGTCGAGGCGCAGATCCGCACCGAGCCGATGCATCACCTGGCGGAGGCGGGCGTCGCGTCGCACTGGATGTACAAGGACGGCGCCGAGTCGCTCACCGAGCTGCAGAAGCAGACCCACCAGTGGCTGCAGTCGCTGCTCGAGATCCAGAATCGATCCGGGGACCCGCACGAGTTCCTCGAGCACGTGAAGGTGGACCTGTTCCCCGACGAGGTCTACGTGTTCACGCCGCAGGGCAAGATCCTGTCGCTGCCGCGCGGCGCCACCTCGGTGGATTTCGCCTACCTCGTGCACACCGACATCGGCAACCGCTGCGTCGCGGCGAAGGTCAACGGCGAACTGGCGCCGCTGCGCACGGAACTGAGGAACGGCGACCGCGTGGAGATCATCACCGCAAGCCACGCCAAACCCAACCCGGCCTGGCTGCAATACGTGCGCACCGGAAAAGCGCGCGCCAACATCCGCCATTTCCTCAAGACCATGCGCTACGACGAGTCGTCGGCGCTCGGCGAGCGGCTGCTGGAGCAGGCGCTCAAGGCGCAGGGGGCTTCGCTCGCGGATATCGACGACGCGAACTGGGAACGCGTGATCCGCGAGACCGTCGGCCGCACCAAGCAGGAGCTGCTCGCCGACATCGGCCTGGGCAAGCAACTGCCTGCGGTCGTGGCGCGGCGGCTGTTGAAGCGCACGGAGGCCGCCCAGGACGTGAAGGGCAAGGCCGCCCAGGTCGTCATCCGCGGCACCGAGGGCATGGCGGTGCAGCTCGCCACCTGCTGCTGGCCGATCCCCGGGGATGCGATCGTCGGTTCGATGAAGAAGGGCCAGGGGCTGGTGGTGCACAGCGCCGAGTGCGGGCACATCGAGCGCTCGCGCAAGAACGAGCCCGAGCAATGGATCGACGTCGAGTGGGACCCGGCGGGCACCCGCCTGTATCAGGCGGCGATCAAGGTGATGGTGGAGAACCGGCGCGGCGTGCTGGCGAAGGTGGCGTCGGAGATCGCCGATTCCGGCTCGAACATCGATTCCATCAGCATGGACGAGGATCGCGCGGTTTATACGATGATGCTGCTGGTGGTCGAGGTGTCCAACCGCCGGCACCTGGCGCGCGTCATGCGCGCGCTGCGCCGGCTGCCGGATGTGAAGAAGCTCGCGCGGGTGCGCGAGTAGGAGAGGAAGGAGGCAGTAGACTCCGCCGCGACACCCTGCCGCCTTATGGTCTCGATCATTGAGAGCGCTATACTCGACAAACGGGTCGTCGTACCTGCGACGGCCGTCCGGTGGAGTTCCCTCATGGCGCGCATGGTCAAGTGCATCAAGCTCGGGCGCGAGGCCGAGGCGCTCGATTTCCCGCCCTATCCCGGCGCGCTCGGCAAGCGCATCTTCGAGAACGTGTCGAAGGAAGCGTGGCGGCAGTGGCTCGAACAGCAGAAGATGCTGGTGAACGAGAACCGGCTCAACCTCGCCGACAAGAAAGCGCGCGATTACCTCGCGCAGCAGATGGAGAACCATTTCTTCGGCAGCGGCGCCGACGTGGCATCCGGCTATGTCCCGCCGTCACAGAAGTAGGCATGGAAAGCAATACGCCACGACCCACCGAAATCAAGCTGCACCAGAAGTCGCGGCGGATGGAACTCGTGTTCTCGGACGGCAGCCAGTTCGAGTTGAGCTACGAACTGCTGCGCGTGTATTCGCCTTCCGCCGAAGTGCGC
>CAZOSA010000209.1:0-4107 GCA_964582155.1 uncultured Enterobacteriaceae bacterium
CCCTGCAGCAGGCCGACGATGGCGACCTGGTTGACCATCTTGGTGAGCTGGCCCGAGCCCGGGCCGCCGATCAGGGCGCACATCTTGGCGTAGACGTCGAGCACCGGTTTGGCCCGGTCGAAATCGGCCTGCTCGCCGCCGCACATGATGCCCAGTTGTCCGTTGACCGCGCCTGCCTGGCCGCCGGAGACCGGCGCGTCGACAAAGCCGACGCCCTTCTCCTTGCACTTGCCGTGCAATTCGCGCGCGACGACCGCGGAGGCGGTGGTGTGGTCTACCAGCACCGCCCCCTTTTTCAGTCCCGCGAGCGCCCCGTTATCACCGTAGGCGACCGCGCGCACGTCGTCGTCGTTGCCGACGCACATCATGACGAAATCGGCGCCCTGCGCCGCCTCGCGCGGGGTGGGGGCGGACTTGCCGCCGCATTCCTTGACCCACTGCTGCGCCTTGGCCGGCGAACGGTTGTACACGGTCACGTCATGGCCGCCCTTTTTCAGCAGGTGACCTGCCATCGGGTAGCCCATCACGCCCAATCCGAGGAATGCGATCTTGGCCATCTCATTTCTCCCAAGCTGTTGTCTGTATTAGGAAAACCGGATGTTACCCCAGCCGCGTTGACAGGTCCGCGTCAACGGCTACAATACATGGACGTTTATACAGTATCCGGTGCCGGCCCAGGCCCAGCCTGCCGCAGATGCCGACAGCCAGAACAAGAGGTACAACGTGGACGAGAACAAATCCAAGGCGCTGGCCGCGGCACTGTCTCAAATCGAGAAGCAGTACGGCAAGGGCTCCATCATGCGCATGGACTCCGCGGCCATCAAGGACATCCAGGTGATCTCCACCGGGTCGCTGGGCCTGGACCTGGCCCTCGGCGTCGGCGGCCTGCCGCGTGGCCGGGTGGTCGAGATCTACGGGCCCGAGTCCTCGGGCAAGACGACGCTGACCCTGCAAGTGATCGCGGAAGCGCAGAAGATGGGCGGCACGGCCGCCTTCATCGACGCGGAAAACGCGCTCGATCCGCAATACGCCAAGAAGCTCGGCGTCAACATCGACGAACTGCTGATTTCGCAGCCCGACACCGGCGAGCAGGCGCTCGAGATCGCCGACATGCTGGTGCGCTCCGGTGCGGTAGAGGTGATCGTGGTGGACTCGGTGGCGGCGCTCACGCCCAAGGCCGAAATCGAGGGTGAAATGGGCGAGCCGCAGATGGGCCTGCAGGCGCGATTGATGAGCCAGGCACTGAGGAAACTCACCTCCAACATCAAGCGCACCAATACGCTGGTCATCTTCATCAACCAGATCCGGATGAAGATCGGCGTCATGTTCGGCAGTCCCGAAACCACCACCGGCGGCAACGCGCTCAAGTTCTACGCCTCGGCCCGCATCGACATCCGGCGCATCGGCGCGATCAAGAAGGGCGACGAGGTGATCGGCTCGGAGACGCGGGTCAAGATCGTGAAGAACAAGGTGGCGCCGCCCTTCCGCACCGCGGAATTCGACATCCTGTACGGCGAGGGCATTTCGCGCGAAGGCGAAGTGCTGGAGCTGGGCGTGGTGCACGGCGTGCTCGAGAAGTCGGGCGCCTGGTACATCTACAAGGGCGACCGTCTCGGACAGGGCAAAGACAATTCGCGCGAATTCCTCAAGGAAAACGCCGAGCTCGCGCGCGAGATCGAGATGAAGATCCGCGAGAAGGCGGGCGTGAAAGCCCCGGCCGCAGCTGCCGCAGTCGAAGCCGAGGCGATCGAAGACAAAAAGGTCGAGCACCTCCCGACCCGCAGGCGGGGCGGCAGCAACGGCTGAGAATGGACGGTCCTGACACGTCCGCGGCGCTCAAAGCGCGGGCGCTAAGGCACCTCGCGCGCCGCGAGCACTCCCGCGCCGAACTTGCCCGCAAGCTCGCCCCGCACGCCGAATCGCCAGAGGCGCTCGGGCAACTGCTCGATGCGCTGGCGGCGAAGAGGCAACTCTCCGACGAGCGCTATGCCGAGATCCGCACGCGCCAGCTCGCGCGCAAGTACGGTGCGGCCCGCATCCGGCTCGACCTGAAGGCCAAAGGCGTCAACCAGGAACTGATCGCGCGCGTCTCCATCGGCAGCGAGCTGGCGCGTGCCGCCTCGATCCTGCAGCGCAAGTACCGCGCAACAGCAAATTCGCGCGAGGAACGCGCGCGCCGCATGCGGTTTCTCCAGGGCCGCGGTTTTTCCCACGACACGATCAGGAAGCTCCTGTCATCCGACGACGCCGACTAGGCGTTTATCACCCAGCGCGACTTGCGCGGAAAGGGGGTGATGGCAATGGAACAGGCACAGGCATTGGCAATCGTGAAGTCGCTCGCCAACGGCGTCGATCCGGAAAGCGGTGAAGTGTTTCCGGCGGAAGGCGCCTACCAGCGGCCGCAGACGGTGCGCGCTCTGTATACCGCAGTCGAAGCGCTGGAGCGCGCCGCGCAGTTCGAGCGGCGCAAGCAGCAGCTGCCGGCGAAGACCGGGGAGCCGTGGACGGAAGACGAAGACCGCAAGCTTCTGGCGTCGTTCGACTCGGGGAATGCGCTCGGCGATCTCGCCGCGGCGCACCAGCGCACGCAGACGGGTATCCGCGCCCGGCTGGTGAAGTACGGCCGGCTCGCGGCCTAGCGCGGCACGACGGAGCGCCTGCGGCGCCCCAGCGCCGCAGGCGCTCCTTTGGGCCGCAGGCCTTCCTTTAGAATACCGGGCGTATGAAATCGAACGAAATCCGCGCGGGCTTCCTCGAGTATTTCAAGTCGAAGGGCCACGCCATCGTGGCGTCCAGCTCGCTCGTGCCGGCCAACGACCCGAGTCTGCTGTTCGTCAACTCGGGCATGGTGCAGTTCAAGGACGTGTTCCTGGGCAAGGAGAAGCGCGCTACCACGCGCGCCACGACGTCCCAACGATGCGTGCGCGCCGGCGGCAAGCACAACGACCTGGAGAACGTCGGCTACACCGCGCGCCACCACACCTTCTTCGAGATGCTGGGCAACTTCAGTTTCGGCGACTACTTCAAGAATGACGCAATTCGCTACGCTTGGGAATTGCTTACCAGGGTGTACAAGCTGTCGCCGGAGAAGCTCTGGACCACGGTCTACGAGACCGACGACGAGGCCTACGACCTGTGGACGAAGACCATCGGCGTGCCGCAGGAGCGCGTGGTGCGCGTCGGCGACAAGCCGGGCGGCCAGAAGTACCAGTCGGACAATTTCTGGCAGATGGCCGACACCGGCCCCTGCGGCCCCTGCAGCGAGATCTTCTACGACCATGGTTCCGGCATCGCCGGCGGGCCGCCTGGATCCGCCGACGCCGACGGCGATCGCTACATCGAGATTTGGAACCTGGTGTTCATGCAGTACGACCGAGACGCCAAGGGCGTGCTCACGCCGCTGCCCAAGCCCTGTGTCGACACGGGCATGGGGCTGGAGCGCATCGCGGCCGTGCTGCAGGGCAAGCACTCGAACTACGAAATCGACCTGTTCCAGCACCTGATCAGGGCGGCGGCGCGGGACACGGGGCAGAAACAACTGAAGAACCCCTCGCTCAACGTCATCGCCGACCACATCCGCGCCTGTTCGTTCCTCATCGTGGACGGTGTGATCCCGGGCAACGAGGGCCGCGGCTATGTCCTGCGGCGCATCGTGCGCCGCGCCATCCGGCACGGCTACAAGCTCGGCCAGAAGCAGCCGTTCTTCCACCGGCTGGTCGCCGACCTGGACCAGGCGATGGGCGACGCCTATCCGGAACTCAGGGGCGCGGCGAAGAGGGTGGCCGAGGTCCTGAAGCAGGAAGAGGAGCGCTTCGCCGAGACGCTGGAGAACGGCATGGGCGTACTCGAGTCGGCGCTCGCCTCGGGCGAGAAACTGCTCGACGGCGAGACCGCGTTCCGCCTCTACGACACCTTCGGCTTCCCGGTGGACCTCACCGCCGACATCTGCCGCGAGCGCGGCGTGATGCTCGACATGGCGGGATTCGAGGCGGCCATGCAGGCGCAGCGCGAGCGCGCGCGTGCGGCAAGCAAGTTTGGCGCGGCCGCGGGCCTGGATTACGCCGGCGGCAAGACCGAGTTCCGGGGCTACGAAACACTGAAGTTGGC
>CAZOSA010000210.1:0-4096 GCA_964582155.1 uncultured Enterobacteriaceae bacterium
TGATGCAGCTCGAGGAGCAGCTGCAGGAGAAGAAGGTGGAGCCGCACTTCACTCAGAAGCTGAAGGACCACCTGGCGAAGAAGGGCTTCGATCCGCTGATGGGCGCGCGGCCGATGGCGCGCCTCATCCAGGACACCATCCGGCGGGCGCTCGCCGACGAGCTGCTGTTCGGCAAGCTGGCGCACGGCGGCAAGGTTACGGTGGACGTGGACGACGCCGACAAGATCGTGCTGCAATTCGAAGAGCAGGCGCCGGCCTCCTCGCCGGCTGCCGCCGCGCCGGTCGCCTGAACCGGCAACAAGTAGGAACGCCATGAGAATTGCCCTGCTGGCGGTGCTTGCCGCCGCGTCATTCACCGTCGCGGCGCAGGACAGCGCGCCGCGCAACCTGGCTGCAGCCTGCGCAATCTGCCACGGCACCGACGGCCGCGCGGTCACGAGAGACGTGAATCCGCTCGCCGGCCTGGCGAAAGACCAGTTCATCGCGCGCATGACCGCTTTCCGCAACGGCACGCGCCCGGCGACGGTGATGCACCAGATCTCCAAGGGCTACACCGACCAGCAGATCGAGCAGCTCGCGGCGTACTTCACCGCGCAGCGTTGAGGAGGCAGCCATGAACGCATTCAGGCGTCGCGATTTCCTCAAGCTGGCCGGCGCGGCGGCCGCGCTGTCCGCGGCGGGCTGCGCCACCTTCGGCACCAAGGGGCGCGTGGTGGTGGTCGGCGCCGGCTTCGGCGGCGCCACTGCCGCCAAGTACATCCGCATGTGGGATCCCGCCATCGAGGTCGTGCTGGTGGAACGCGCCAACATCTTCACCTCCTGTCCGATCTCCAACCTGGTGCTCGCCGGCTTCACCGACATGGAGCAGGTGCGCCATGGCTACGACGGGCTGCGCAAGTACGGCGTGCAGATGGTCGGCGACGAGGTTGTCACCGTGGACGCGGCGAAGAAGGTGGTCAAGCTGGAGCGTGGCGGAGACCTCGCCTACGACCGCTTGATCGTTTCGCCCGGCATCGACTTCACGTTCGGCGACATCCAGGGGTACGAGGAGGCAATGAAAGCCGGCCGCGTGCTGCACGCGTGGAAGGCCGGCGCGCAGACGATCGCGTTGCGCCGTCAGCTCGAGCGCATGCAGGACGGCGGCGTCTACGTTCTATCGATCCCGACCGCCCCGTACCGCTGCGCGCCCGGGCCTTACGAGCGCGCGAGCATGGTTGCGGCCTACTTCAAGGCGGCCAAACCGCGTTCCAAGGTGCTGGTGCTCGACGCCAACCCGGACGTCACCTCCAAGGGCGGCCTGTTCAAGGCGGCCTGGAAAGACCTCTACGGTGGCATCCTCGAGTTCCGCGGCAACGCCAAGGCCGTCGGCGTGGACGGGCGCACCATGACGGTGAAGCTCGAGGTCGAGGACGTGAAGGGCGACGTGCTCAACGTGGTGCCGCCCCAGCGCGCCGGCGACATCGCGCTGCAGGCCGGCCTCATCACGCACAATAACCGCTGGTGCGACGTCGACTGGCGCACCATGGAATCGAAGGCGGTGAAGGGCGTGCACGTGCTGGGCGACGCGACGCTGTCGGCGCCGGCGATGCCGAAATCCGCCAGCATGGCGAACAACCACGGCAAGATCGTGGCCGCCGCCGTGATCGAGCAGCTGAGCGGCCGCCAGCCGCAGCCGCTGAAGATCATCAACACCTGCTACAGCTTCGTCTCCGGGACGGAAGGGATCCGCGTCTCTTCAGTGCACCAGTGGGACGACGGCCAGAAGACGCTCGTCCCGGTGAAAGGCGCGGGCGGCGTGTCGGCGGCGCGCAGCGCGGCCGAGGGCAACTACGCGTGGAGCTGGGCGCGAACGATCTGGGCGGATTCCCTTAGTTAGGCCTTGCCGGTGCTGCCGAAGCCGCCGGCGCCGCGCGCGCTGGCGGCGAACTCCTCCACCACCTCGAACTGGACCTGCACCACCGGCACCACCACCAGCTGCGCAATGCGCTCGAGCGGCTCGATGGTGAACGCCGCCTTGCCGCGGTTCCAGACCGAAACGAAGATCTGTCCCTGGTAGTCGGAGTCGATCAGCCCGACCAGGTTGCCCAGCACAATGCCGTGCTTGGCGCCCAGGCCCGAGCGCGGCAGCAGGATCGCCGCCAACCCGGCGTCGCCCAGATGGATGGCGAGTCCCGAGGGCACCAGTTGGCTGTCGCCCGGCTGCAGCACGAGCGGGGCATCCAGGCAGGCGCGCAGGTCGAGGCCCGCGGCGCCCGCCGTGGCGTACTGGGGGAGGTTACCGCGGAGCCTCGGGTCGAGGACCCGGACTTCAAGCTTTCGCACTCGCGCGCTTTTCTCCTGCGAGCATGCCGGCGATGTGCGCGACCAGCCTGCGCGCGAGCTGTAGCTTGGGCCCACGGCCCAAGGGATGTTCCCCGGCATCGTCGAACAGCGTGATCTCGTTGTCCTCGGCGCCCAGCGCGCGCTGCGCGAGGTTGGCGGCCAGCAGCGGGACGCCTTTCTTCGCGCGCTTGGCTTTCGCGTTTTGCGCCAGCTTCTCGCTCTCGGCGGCAAAGCCGACGCAGAACGGCGCGTTCTTCAATGCCGCCACCCAGGCGAGAATATCGGGGTTCTCGGCGAGCTCGAGCGTCATGCCGCCCGCGCCTTTCTTGATTTTCTGGGCGGCGCGGTTCTTCACCTTGTAGTCGGCGACCGCCGCCACGGCGATGAACACGTCGCTCGCCGCCACGGCCTTCTTCACCGCGTCGAACATCTGCTCGGCGCTCTTCACGTCGACGCGCTCTACGCCCGCAGGCGTCGCCAGGGAGACCGGTCCGCTCACCAGTGTGACCGTCGCGCCCGCCTCACGCGCGGCGCGCGCCACCGCGTAGCCCATCCTGCCGGAGCTCGCGTTGGTGATCGCGCGCACCGGGTCGATCGGCTCTTCAGTCGGGCCTGCCGTCACCAGCACGCGCTTGCCAGCGAGCAGTTTCGGCTGGAAGAAAGCCTCGATCTCCGCGACGATCTCTTCGGGCTCGAGCATGCGGCCCATGCCGACCTCGCCACAGGCCTGGTCGCCCGCCGCCGGGCCGGCGAGGAACACGCCGTCGCCGCGCAGCGTGTGCAGGTTCCTCTGCATCGCCGGGTTCTCCCACATCTCGACATTCATCGCCGGCGCCGCCATCAGCGGGCAGCGCCGCGCCAGGCAAAGTGTCGAGAGCAGGTCATCGGCCAGACCGGCCGCCAGCTTGCCGAGGAAATCGGCGCTGGCCGGCGCCACGACGATCAGCTCGCGGTCGCGCGACAGCTCGATGTGCCCCATGCTGTCAGGCACGCGTGGGTCCCACAGGTCGGTCCACACAGTCTGGCCGCTGAGCGCCTGCAGGGTGACGGGCGTGACAAAGCGGGTGGCGGCCTCGGTCATCACGACGCGCACGTCGGCGCCGTCCTTCAGCAGGAGGCGGGCGAGCTGGGCGGCCTTGTAGGCAGCGATGCCACCGGTGATGCCCAGCAACAGCCTTTTGCCCTTCAGGGTCATCTTGCGTTGGGCTGGCGCGTTAATGGAAGCGGGATTCTAGGGGAATTCGCAGGGGGCCGCATTGGGCATCGCCGACTGGCCGCTGCTGGAACGGCCGCGCGAACGACTGCTGGCGCAGGGCGCCGGGAGCCTTTCGGACGCGGAACTGGTCGCCGTGTGCCTGCGCTCGGGCCTCCGCGGCAAGAGCGCCGTGGACCTGGCACGCGAGCTACTCGCAGGATTCGGCGGCATCGCCGGTCTGCTCGCCGCCGACCTGACCGCGTTGCTGGCGGTTCGCGGCCTGGGGACGGCGAAGGCCGCCCAGTTCGCCGCGGTGCTGGAACTCGCGCGCCGGTCACTGCGCGAAGAGCTGAAATCCGGCACCGCCCTCGCCTCGCCCGGGGCAGTGCGCGACTACCTGCGCCTCGCGCTCAGCGGCCGCCCGCACGAAGTGTTCGTGTGCATCTACCTGGATGCGCAACATCGCGTCACGGCGACCGAGGAGCTGTTTCGCGGCACCCTCACGCAGACCAGCGTCTACCCGCGTGAGGTGGTCAAGGCCGCGTTGGCGGCGAACGCCGCCGCGGTAATCTTCGCCCA
>CAZOSA010000211.1:0-4069 GCA_964582155.1 uncultured Enterobacteriaceae bacterium
TCAAGCCCGGCTTGCGCGTGCGCGACCTCGTCATCTGCCAGGACATCGCGCCGACGCTGATCCGGCTCGCCGGGGGCGAGCCGGGCGCGCAGATCCAGGGACGCTCGCTGCTGCCGCTGCTCGCCGGCGGCAGGCAGGGAAGCCGCGCGGGCTGGCGCAAGTCCTTCCTGATCGAGTACTGGGCGGAAAACGCCTATCCCTGGCTCGTGGGCATGACCTACAAGAGCGTGCGCACCGACCGTTACAAGTACATACACTGGGTGAACCGCGGCCGCGAGCGGGAACTCGATGAACTGTACGATCTCGACCGCGACCCCTACGAGATTGCAAACGTCATTGACCGCCCGGCCTATCGCGCGGTGCGCGAGCGGCTGCGCCGCGAATTGCGGAGTCTCGTGGTGGAGGCAAGCGGTTTGTAGCGCGGCGCCTTGCTGCGGCGGGGGGCGATGGAGTAAGGTTAGGCGGTCAATCTGCGGTCCATTAAGAAAATCCGGAGGAAATCATGAAGTTCGCGAAATTCATCGCGCTTGCGATCTCAGCCTTCCTGGCCTGCGCGGCCAACGCCCAGACCGCTTCGACAGGCTCAGGACAGGCCTACCCCGCCAAGCCGGTGCGGATCATCGTGCCGTTCGCGCCGGGCGGCGCGACCGACATCGTGACGCGCATCGTCGCCCAGAAGCTGAACGACATGTGGGGCCAGACCATCCTGGTCGACAACCGCGCGGGCGCGGGCGGCAACATCGGGGCCGAGCTCGCGGCGAAGGCGGCGCCCGACGGCTACACGCTGTTCATGCCTTCGGGCTCCGTGGTGACGGCGAACCAGCACATGTACAGGAAGCTGGCGTTCAACGCCGAGAGGGATTTCGTGGCGATCACCAATGTCGCGAGCGGCCCGCAGATCATCGCGGCGCACCCCAGTTTCCCGGCGAAGAGCATCAAGGAGATGATCGCGATTGCCAGGGCAAAGCCCGGCTCGATCACCTTCGGCTCGGCAGGGTTCGGCACGCAAACTCACCTCGCCGCCGAGAACTTCCTCCACACCGCGGGCATCGACGCGGTGCACGTCCCGTACAAGGGCGAGGGCCCGGCGCTGGTGGACCTGGTCGCGGGGCAGATCATATTCCTGACACCCAATCTCTCCGCGGCGATCGGTTTCGTGCAGCAGAACCGGATCCGCGCGCTCGCGGTGACCAGCAGGAAGCGCGCGCCCCAGGTGCCGAACGTCCCCGCGGTGGCCGAGACGCTGCCCGGTTTCGAGAACCTGGGCTGGTTCGGGCTGGTGGCTCCGGCCGGCACGCCGCAGGCGATACTCGACAAGGTCCATGCCGACATGATGAAGGTACTCGCGAGCGCGGACGTGAAGAAACGCTTCGACGAGCTCGGCATGGCTCCGGCCGCTAACACGCCGGCGGAATTCGCCAGGGCGATGAAGGAGGAATCGGCGCGCTGGGCGAAGGTGATCCGCGAGCGCAAGCTCCAGGTGAACTGAGCGGGCGCTCAGTTCAGGAGATGAGGGATGAGGAGGTCGAGTCACGACTCACGAATCACGACTCGCGAATTTCCGGGTGAAGAGTGAAGATTGACCTGAAGCAGGTCGAGGAGGCGTGCAAGGAACTGTACATCCGCGCGCTCAAGATGCTGCCGCCCGACATCAAGGACGGATTCAAGCGGCTCGACCGGGGCGAGACCCATGCCACCGGCAAGGCGATCCTCGGGACGATGATCAAGAACATCCAGGTCGCCGAGCAGAACAACAACCTGCTGTGCCAGGACACCGGCATCCCGATCTACAACGTCTGGATCGGGCGCAACGTCGAGGTGGACGGGGCCGCGCTCAAGGAAGCGATCCGGCGCGGCTGCGCGCGCTCGACGCGCGAATATTCCTTCAGGTCCTCGATCGTGCATCCCACCACCCGCGTGAACGAGCAGACCTCATGCGGCCGCAACGTCCCGGTCATCCACTTCGACTTCACCGATCTCGCCGACACGCTGGAGATCGAGATGATCCCCAAGGGCTCGGGTTCGGAGAACAATTCCTGGCTGAAAATGGCGGTGCCGGCCGACGGCGTGGACGCGATCAAGACCTTCGTCGTGGATTGCGTGCTCGACGCGGGCGGCAAGACCTGCCCGCCGACGATTGTCGGCGTCGGCGTGGGCGGTTCCGCCGATTTGTGCGTGCACCTCTCGAAGACCGCCGCGACGCGCCCGCTCGGCACGCGCTGCGAGGACCCCGAGGGCGCGAAGCTCGAAGCGGAATTGACGCGCGCCGTGAACCAGCTCGGCGTCGGCCCCCAGGGGCTGGGCGGCGACTCGACCGCGTTCGCGGTGCACGTCGAGACCGCCGCGACCCATATCACGATGAACCCGGTGGCCGTGAACATGCAATGCCACTCTGCCCGCCGCGCCCGCGCGACTTTTACGCCTAGCGGCGTGACCTATGGTTTCTAGATAGAACCGCCAAGATGCCAGGAAAAGCAAACAAATATTGAACCGCCAAGACGCCAAAAAGCATTCAAAGACCGAATAAGTAAGACGCGTAATGCCGCATACACCTGCATTATGTAAAAGAATGAATTTGAATGTAGTTTGGCGCCTTGGCGGTTAATAAGGGTCTTCTGTGACACATTTTGATTTTCAGATGCCGGTGACGGAGGAGCAGGTGAGGAAGCTCCGCGTGAACGACACCGTCACGCTGAACGGCACGCTCTACGGCATCCGCGACGCGACGCAGATCCATATGTTCGACCGCGGGCGCAAGACGCGCTTCGATCTTCGCGGCCAGGCCGTGCTTCACACTGCGCCCAATGTTAGAAAAATAGAAAAATCAAATAGTTACCCTACAGGCTACGCGCCGATCTGCGTCGGCACCACCACCAGCGACCGCATGGAACGCTTCACCCGCCCGCTGATGCAGGAATACGGCGCGCGCATCATCATCGGCAAAGGGGGCTTGCGCGAGGGCTCGGCCGCCGCGTTCAAGGAACTCGGTGGCGCCTATCTCGCCGTCATCGGCGGCGCAGCCGCGCTCGAGACGACCTGGGTCGAAGCGATCGAGGACGTGGACCTCGACGACCTCAATCCCGAATCGCTGTGGAAGTTCCGTGTGAAAGGCTTCGGGCCGCTGCTGGTGTCGATGGACAGCCACGGCGGCAGCCTCTACACGGAAGTGAATGCGGCTGCGCGCTCGAAACGCGCCGCTGCCCTCGCTTCCCTCGGCGTGAAAAACAATTAACCGCCAAGACGCCAAGATGCATTCAAAAGCAGGAGCAGAACAATTCTCCGCTTCTCTATGACATTGCGTCGTGGTGCCCCCAATTGTCCCTGCGGAGTTTCATTCGATCAGTTTCTTGAATGCTCTTTGGCGGCTTGGCGGTTCAGATATTGTTTTTGATCTTCTTTTCGGTTCGACTCGATGCGTAGGCTGAAAACCGACATCCTCATCCTCGGATCCGGCGGGGCCGGGCTGTTCGCAGCGCTGCACGCGCACCAGGCCGACCCGAAGCTGTCCATCACCATCGCGGTGAAGGGGCTGCTGGGGAAATGCGGCTGCACGCGCATGGTGCAGGGCGGCTACAACGTCGCGCTCGCGCCCGAGGACTCGGTCGAGCGCCATTTCATGGACACCATCGAGGGCGGCAAGTGGCTGCCCGACCAGGAACTGGCGTGGACGCTGGTCTCGGTGGCGGTCGAGCGCATCCGCGAGCTCGAGAACGAGCTGGGCTGCTTCTTCGACCGCAACCCCGACGGCACCCTCCACCAGAAGGCGTTCGCGGGGCAGACCTTCGACCGCACCGTGCACAAGGGCGATCTCACCGGCATCGAAATCATCAACCGCCTCGCAGAGCAGGTGTGGGCGCGCGGCATCGGGCGGCTGGAGGAGCATCGCGCACTCGAGTTCGTGAAGACCCGCAACGGCGATGCGCTCGCGGGCGTGCTGATGATGGATATTCGCAGCGGCGAATTCGTGTTCGTGCAGGCGCAGGCGGTGCTGCTTGCCACCGGCGGCGGACCGACCATGTACAAGTACCACACGCCCTCCGGCGACAAGACCTGCGATGGCATGGCGATG
>CAZOSA010000212.1:0-4066 GCA_964582155.1 uncultured Enterobacteriaceae bacterium
TGGCGTCCCCACGGGGATTCGAACCCCGGTTACCGCCGTGAAAGGGCGGTGTCCTAGGCCTCTAGACGATGGGGACTCGGACCAAGAATCGAGTCGGGCCTGGTGGAGGTAACCGGGATCGAACCGGTGACCTCTTGCATGCCATGCAAGCGCTCTCCCAGCTGAGCTATACCCCCGACACAGGGCGCGAATTATAGCCGCGCGCCGCCGGATTCGACAAGCAAATCCGCGACTTGCTACGACTTGCAGGGCCCGAGCCGGCGCCCCTGCGTGCGGGTGCGCAGCTCCACGCTGCGACCGGCGCCGATCTGCGTTTCGCTCTCCATGCTGCCGCGGCCGATGCGCGCCTTGCCGGTGCCGCGCATGCCCGAGGCGGGACACTCCATCTCCCAGGAGACCGAGTCGGGGCCGAGCTTGAGGGTCGTCACCCTGCAGTCGGCCGGCTGGTTGGGATTGGCGCCCCAGCGCATCGGATCGCGGGCCTGTTCCCTGGTGATGCAGGTGCGATAGCCCGTGGGGGTTGGCCGCGGCATGCCGGGTGCGTTCAGGCTGGAACTGAATTCCCATTCGCCGGGTTCGAGCTGCTGGGCCTGGGCCCCGGCCGCAAAAACGCCGATGACGAACGCAAGGAACGCTCTCATTGGAGCGCTTTCGCCAGGCGCGCGAGTACCGTCTCGCGCCCGAGCAACTCGAGCACCGCGTCGATCGAGGGCGTCTGCTCGCGCCCGGTGAGGATGCGCCGCAGCGGCATCGCCAGCTGCGGCATTTTGAGGTTGTGCGCCTTGGCCGCCGAGGACACCGCGGCGCCCAGCGCCTTTCGCTCCCACGCCATGCCCTTGAGTTCGCGAGCGAGCGCCGCGAGTGCCGGCCGCGCCTCCGCCGGCGCGTCTTGCGCGCCGGGATCGGCGTAGAACATCCCGGCCTGCGCCGCAAGCTCGTTCACCGTCGCGGTGCGTTCCTTGAGCAACGCGACGACGCGCTCGAGCGGCGGTCCCGCACCCTCCTGCAGCAGCGGCGCCACCAGGCCTGCGAGCCGATCATCGGGCGCCGCCTTCAGGTACTGCTGATTGAGCCAGGAAAGTTTCTCGACGTCGAACCTGGCGGGCGAGCGGCTCACGTGCGCGAGGTCGAACCACTCGACGAGCCGGGCCATGGAGAACATCTCCGCGTCGCCGTGGGACCACCCAAGGCGCGCGAGGGTGTTCACCAGGGCCTCCGGCAGAAAGCCCTCATCCCGGTACTGCGTGACGCTCACTGCGCCGTGGCGCTTGGACAGGCGCTCGCCGTCGGCGCCGAGGATCATCGGCACGTGCGCGAACTCGGGCAGCTGCTCGCCCAGGGCGCGGAACATGTGGATCTGGCGCGGAGTGTTGTTGACGTGGTCGTCACCCCGGATCACCTGCGTGATGGCCATGTCCAGATCGTCCACCACCACGCCGAAATTGTAAGTCGGTACGTGGTCGGACCGCAGGATCACCAGGTCGTCGAGCTCCGCGTTGGGAAACTCGATCGGCCCCTTCACCAGGTCGTTCCAGCCGACCGAGCCTTCCTCCGGCGTGCGAAATCGGATCACCGGCGTGCGGTCCACGGGCGGCTTGAGCCCGGCCGCCCTGGCGCGCTCGGGGCGCCAGCGTCCGTCGTAGCGCGGTTTTTCGCCGCGCGCACGTTGCGCCTCGCGCAGCGTGTCGAGCTCCTCCCTGGTCGCCCAGCAGCGGTAGGCGTGGCCTGCGGCGATGAGCCTGTCGGCGGCCTCCTTGTAGCGCGCGAGGCGTTGCATCTGGAAGAACGGCCCTTCGTCCCAGTCGATGCCGAGCCATTGCAGGCTCTCGAGGATCGCGTCCACCGACACTCGCGTGGAGCGCTCGAGGTCGGTGTCCTCGATGCGCAGGACGAATTTGCCGGCGTGGCGGCGCGCATAGGCCCAGGAAAAAAGCGCGGTGCGCGCGCCGCCGATATGCAGGAAGCCGGTCGGGCTGGGAGCGAAACGGGTGCGCACGGTCATAAAAGGGGACAGACCCTGTTTAATCCGTACCGCCTTCCACCGGGTAGCGCTGCGCGCGCCAGCGCAGCATGCCGCCGGCGAGGTTGGCGACCCGCACGAAGCCGGCCTTGTTCAGCAGCACCGTGGCCTGCGCCGAGCGGGCGCCGGAGCGGCATACCGTGACCACCGGCGTGAGCGTATCCAGGTCCTTCGCGCGCGCGGCGAGCATGCCAAGGGGCAGCAGGCGCGCGCCGTCGATGTGGCCCAGGGGCCCGCTGAACTCGTCGGCCTCGCGCACGTCCACGATCTGCACCTCGCGCCGGTGCTCTTCCAGCCAGTTGGGCTGCAGTTCCCAGATGCCGGCGAAGGTGTAGGTAAGCGGCGCCCAGTCCGGTTCGTCCGCCAATGCGCGCTCCTGCGCCGGCCGGCCGCACTGCAGATTGGCCGGCACCGCCGCCTCCATCTGCTTGGGATGCGCAAGCCCGAGGTGCTCCATGTAGCCGACGAAATCGCCCTCGCCCACGCTCTCCGCGAGACGCGGGTTGTAGAGCTTCTCTTCGCCCACGCTCGAGGCAGTGAACCCGTGGTAATCGTGCGCAGGATAGATCAGGCAGTTCTCGGGCAGCGGGAATATCTGCTCGCGCACCGAACGAAACAGCGTGCGCGCGCTGCCTTGCTGGAAGTCAGTGCGGCCGCAGCCGCGGATCAGCACCGCATCGCCGGTGAATACCATGGCGCGGTCCTCGAGCACGTAGCTCAGACAGCCGTTGGTGTGCCCGGGCGTGGCGCGCGCTTCCAGGTGGCGCTTGCCGAATACCACGCGCTCGCCGGGCTCGAGATAGCGATCCGCGCCCTGGGCGCCGCTCGCCTTGGAGATGGCGATGCGGCTGCCCAGCCGCTCGCGCAGCAGCCATGCCCCGGTTACGTGGTCCGCATGCACGTGCGTCTCCAGCGTCCAGGCGAGCTTCAGCCCCAGTTCCTCCACCAGGGCGACTTCGCGCCGCGCCTGCTCGAACACCGGGTCGATGAGCAGCGCCTGGCGCGTGCCCGCGTCGCCCAGCAGGTAGGTGTAGGACGAGGACAGCGGGTCGAACAACTGCCGGAAGATGAGCATGGCCGTATAGTATCGCCGGATGGAAAATTTCACTCCTGTCTCCGCGCTTGCCGGCGGCGTGCTGATCGGCCTCGCGAGCGTGTGGTTGCTCGCGGCCAACGGCCGCATCGCCGGCATCGCTGGCATCCTCCACGGCCTCGCGGCGCGCGTGCCGGGCGACGCGGCCTGGCGCGCCTGGTTCATCGCCGGCCTCATCGCCGCAGGTTTTCTCTGGCACGCGCTCGGCTACGCCCCCGCGCCGCGCGCGGGCTTCGGGCTGGGCTGGGTGGTCGCATCCGGGTTGCTGGTCGGCTACGGCACACGCATGGGCAACGGCTGCACCAGCGGCCACGGCGTATGCGGGCTGGGCAGGTTATCGCTGCGCGCGCTGGTGGCGGTCGTCACCTTCATGGTCACCGGCGCGATCGCGGTATATGTCGTGCGCCACGGTTTCGGAGTCGCGTCGTGATCGGCTACGTCTCCGCCTTCGGCTCGGGGCTCCTGTTCGGCATCGGCCTGTGGCTCTCGGGCATGGCCAACCCGCGCAAGGTGCTCGACTTCCTGGACGTGACCGGCAACTGGGATCCCAGCCTGCTGCTGGTGATGGGCGGCGCAGTGGCGATGACTGCGGCGTTTTTCCGGCCCTTGGTGCTCAAGCGCCCGGGCCCGCTGCTCGGCGGGCGCTTCTTCGTGCCGGAGCGCAAGCACATCGACTTGCCACTGGTGCTCGGCGCGGCGATCTTCGGCCTCGGCTGGGGAATCGGCGGCTACTGCCCGGGACCCGCGCTCACCGCGCTGTCCAACCTGAACGCCGAGGCTTTCGCGTTCGTCGCGGCGATGATCGCGGGAGGCCTGGTGCACGGGTTCTTCGAGCGCAGCGGGTTGCCCGCGGCCCACGAGAACACTTAGAATCCGGCCCTCGCAGGCCGGGTCGTTAGCTCAGCGGTAGAGCACTGCTCTCACACAGCAGGGGCCACTGGTTCGATCCCAGT
>CAZOSA010000213.1:0-4007 GCA_964582155.1 uncultured Enterobacteriaceae bacterium
TTCAGGCTGTTGAACAGGAAATGCGGCCGGATGCGCGACTGCAGCGCCTGCAGCCGCGCTTCCGCCAGCGCCGGGGAATAGGCCTTGGTCAGCAGGCGCAGGTAGGCGAGCAACGCGGCCGCGGTCAGCGCCGCCAGTACCAGGGTGCGCGCGAGCCCGGGTGCGGCCACCGCATCCACACCGGCCAGCGCCAGGTGCAGCCCGCCGCTGGCGGCGAGCGCCAGCACCACCGCCACCACGCAGCCCTGCCAGTAGCGCAGCCGCGCGAGCAGCGGAGCGAGCAAGTACAGCAGCACCAAGGTCACCAGCAGCACCGGCTCGATCAGCGCCGCGCCGCGCAGGAAGCGCTCCAGCGCCGCGCCCCACATCGGTTCGGCGACCAGCGCGGCGGCGAAGGCGAGCGCGTTGACCCCGAGCAGCACGCGGGCGATAACGCCGAGGTTGCGGAAGTCCGGCAAGGCAGGGTCTGGAAAGTTTTGCTTTATACTCATTGGCATACTGCGGCGCGCCGCGGTTCCGAGTATGCCCCATGGCCCCTCCAGCTTCCAAGCGGCCGCCGCGCAATAAGCGCGGAGCCGCGCGTGCGCCCGCGCCCTGGTCCGAGCGCTTCGATGAGCCGGTGAGCGACCTGGTCCAGCGCTTTGGCGCGTCCGTGCATTTTGACCGGCGCCTGGCGCCGCACGACATCGCGGCCTCGCTCGCGCACGCGCGCATGCTCGCCGCCTGCGGCGTCATCGCCAAAGGCGATCTCGCCGATATCGAGCGCGGCATGAAAACGATACGCGAGGAAATCGACGCGGGCCAGTTCGGCTGGTCGCTCGAGGCCGAGGACGTGCATCTCAACATCGAGCGCCGGCTGACGCAACTCGTGGGCGAGGCCGGCAAGCGCCTGCATACCGCGCGTTCCCGCAACGACCAGGTAGCCACCGACATGCGCCTGTGGCTGCGCGACGAGATCGACGCCATCGACGCGCGGCTCACCCGGTTGCAGGACGCGCTGCTGGCGCAGGCCGAGCGCCACGCCGCGCTGGTGATGCCGGGTCTCACGCATCTGCAGGTGGCGCAGCCGGTGACCTTTGGCCACCACCTGATGGCGTATTACGAGATGTTCGAGCGCGACCGCGCGCGCCTTGCCGGCTGCCGCGAGCGCGTCAATGTGCTGCCTCTGGGCGCGGCGGCGCTCGCCGGGACCACGTTTGCGATCGACCGCGAGCGCGTGGCACGCGAGCTGGGATTCGGGGCGATCGCCGCCAATTCGATCGACGCCGTGTCGGACCGCGATTTCGCGGTGGAGTTCTGCGCGCATGCCGCGCTCGCCATGGTGCACCTGTCGCGCTTCGCCGAAGAGATCGTGCTGTGGATGAACCAGCGCTTCGGCTTCGTGCGCCTGCCCGATCGCTTGTGCACCGGCAGCTCGATCATGCCGCAGAAGAAGAACCCCGACCTGCCCGAGCTGGTGCGCGGCAAGAGCGCGCGCGCGATCGGGAGCCTCGTGGCGCTGCTCGCGCTGATGAAGAGCCAGCCGCTCGCCTACAACAAGGACAACCAGGAGGACAAGGAGCCCCTCTTCGATGCCGCGGATACGCTCAGGGACTCGCTCGCCGTGTTCGCGGAGCTGGTGGCGGGCATGCAGCCGGTGCCCGCGGCCATGCGCGCGGCGGCGCTCGAGGGCTTCGCCACGGCCACCGATCTCGCCGACTACCTGGTGAGGAAGGGCGTGCCGTTCCGCGACGCGCACGGCGTGGTGGCGCGCGCGGTGCGCGAAGCGCAGGCCGTAGGCTGCGACCTCTCCGGGCTGCCGCTCGCCGTGCTCAAGCGCTTTTCGCCGGCGATCGGCGAGGACGTGTTCCAGAGCCTGTCGCTGGAAGGCTCGGTGGCCGCGCGCGACCATGCCGGGGGCACCGCGCCGGCGCAGGTGAAGGCGGCAGTGGCGCGGGCGCGCAAGCCCCGCAAGGCGCCATGAACGACACGGCGGCTCCCGAGCGCATCGGCAAGTACCCCGTGCTGCGCGAGCTGGGGCGCGGCGCGACCAGCGTCGTCTACCTGTGCAACGACCCGTTCTACAGCCGCAACGTCGCGGTCAAGGTGGTGGTGCCGGAGGCGTTCCAGAACACGGACCGCGGCAAGCTGTACCGCAAGCTCTTCGTCACCGAGGCCTCCCTCGCCGGCAAGCTCCAGCACCCGCACATCTGCCAGATCTACGATGCGGTGGCGGACGACAAGCAGCAGTACATCGTCATGGAGTTCGTCGACGGCGGCACGCTGGAGCAGCATGGCGACGCGCAGGACCTGCTGCCGATCGACCGCGTGGTGGAGATCGTCTTCAAGTGCACGCGCGCGCTGGAATTCGCGCAGAAGATGGGCATCACGCACCGCGACCTGAAGCCCGCCAACATCCTGTACACGGGCGAGACCGACGTGAAGGTCTCGGACTTCGGCGCGGCGCTGATCGCGAGCGGCGACGCCACCCAGATCTCGGCCATCGGCTCGCCGGCCTACATGTCGCCCGAGCAGGTGAAGGAGCACGCCCTCAACCACCAGACCGACATCTATTCGCTCGGCGTGGTGATGTACCAGCTGCTCGCCGGCCGGCTGCCGTTCCAGGCCACCAACAACTTCAGCCTGATCTACCAGATCGCCAACGTCGAGCCGCAGCCGCCCTCCTCCTACCGCCCGCAGATCCCGGCCGCGCTCGACGCGATCGTGAAGCGCGCCATGGCCAAGGAGCTGGCGCAGCGCTACAAGACCTGGGAGGACTTCTCCCTCGAACTGGCGGAAGTGTTCAGGAACGAGGCGCTCGGCGGGCGCAAGGAGCATTTCGCCGATTCGGACAAGTTCGGATCGCTGAGGAAGCTCGCATTTTTCGCCAATTTCACCGACGCCGAGCTGTGGGAAGTGGCGCGCATTTCCAACTGGCGCGGCGCGCAGGCAGGCGAACTGCTGATGGTCGAGGGCGAGCCCGGCAACTTCTTCTGCCTGCTCGCCGAAGGGCAGGTGCGCGTGACCCGCAAGGGCAAGCTGCTCAACATCCTGCGCGCCGGGGAATGCTTCGGCGAGATGGCCTACCTGTCCAAGGACGAGCAGCTGCGCGGCGCCGACGTCACGGTGATGGCTGATTCCAAGATCATCTCGGTGCCGACGCAGAAACTGACGCAGGCCTCCGACACCTGCCGCCACAAGTTCGACCGCGCCTTCATGGAGATCCTGGTCGAGCGCCTGACGATGGCCAACGCCCGGCTTTCGGGCGTGTGAACGCCATGCGCTGCCATTGATTTTCCTGTCCGTATGCTAGCGTGATTTCCATCCTGCCCCGACGCAAGGGCAATCTGCTGAATCTGCTCAGGGAGATCGGCCCGCTGGATACATTGCTAGCCGCGCATGCATTGAGTATTGGCGCCACCGTAGTTACCAGGAACATGCGGGAGTTTGCGAGGGTGCCCGGTCTCGCGGCGGAGAACTGGCTTCATTGAACGGATAGGAAAACCAATCCGAGGCTGCCCGCGCGACGTTTCATGGAATGCCCCCTCGGTGCTATGCAGCCCCGGCGCAGCGTCGCACAATGGCGCTTATGCCGCATCGAGGGCCGCTATTGGTGAAAAAATCGTACGCGCAGCCAACATCCGCGCCGAATGACCGCGCTTGAACGGCGTCAGGTTGTGCGCAGCGCCTTGGTCGGCGCGTCCTGGCCTTTGCCCACCCGCTCGTACTCGGAAATCACCTGGGCGCCCAGAAGCAGTGCGGTGGCTGCGATTTCGAGACTCAGCAGCACGACGATCGAGGTGGTCAACGACCCATAGACGAGATTCACCTGCGACAACGTCGCGAAATACCACACCAGCACGTGCCGCGTGAGCTCCCACAGCACTGCGGCTGTGATCGCGCCGATCAACGCATGCCGCAGCGAAAGCCGTTCCACCGGCATCACGAGATAGATCGATGTCAGCACGAAGATCTCACCGCCCAGACCGAGCAGATAAAGCAATGCGCCCGAAGCGCCGCCAAGCGAC
>CAZOSA010000214.1:0-4005 GCA_964582155.1 uncultured Enterobacteriaceae bacterium
GCCACCGCCGCAGCCGACGCGGCGGACGCGCGCGCGATGCGGCTCAAGCGGCCCGCAGCGCGTAGCCCGCGCCGCGCACGGTACTGATCAGCCGGTCATGGGCCGATGGCTCGAGCGCCTTGCGCAAGCGCCGGATGTGCACATCCACGGTACGCTCCTCGATGTAGACATGGTCGCCCCATACCAGGTCGAGGAGCTGGCTGCGAGAGTACACGCGGTCCGGGTGCGTCATGAGGAAGTGCAGCAGCCGGAATTCCGCAGGCGAGAGTGCGAGCTGCCGGTCGCCCGCCGTGACGCGGTGCGACGCCGGATCGAGCCGCAGGCCGTCCAGCTCGATGCGGTCGCCGGAGAGTTGCGGCGCGCGCCTGCGCAGCACCGCCTTGATACGCGCCGCCAGCTCCCTGGGCGAGAACGGCTTGGTGAGGTAATCGTCGGCGCCGGCCTCCAGGCCCGAGAGCTTGTCCTGCTCCATGGCGCGCGCCGTCAGCATCAGGATCGGCAACTCGCGCGTGCGCTCGGCCGCGCGCAGCCGGCGCGCGAACGCGAGTCCAGACTCGCCCGGCAGCATCCAGTCGAGCACCACGACATCGGGCAGCTCATCGCGGATCGCGGCGTCCGCCTGCTCGGCGCTCGACGCCCGCACCACCCGGTAGCCGGCGTGTTCGAGGTTGATTGCGACCAGCTCCTGGATCTGCGGCTCGTCCTCCACCACGAGCACGCTGGCGGCCACTAGATTCTCGCATGCCGTACGTCGGTGCCCTTGACGATGTAGATCACGTACTCACACATGTTCTTCGCGTGATCGCCGATGCGCTCGATCGCCTTGGCGATCCAGATGATCTCGAGCGCGGTGGTGATGGTGCGCGGATCTTCCATCATGTAGGTGATGAGCTGGCGCAGGATGGCGCGGAACTCGCTGTCGATGCCGGCATCGTCGCGGATCACCTGGGCCGCGCTGTCGCAGTCCAGGCGCGCGAAGGCGTCCAGCGCCCGGCGCAGCATCGAGATCGCAAGTTCGGCGGCGTGGCGCACGTCGACCGCCGGGGGCACCTGCGCGTTGCCGCGCTGGTGGATGCTCTTTGCCATGCGCGCCATCTTCTGCGCCTCGTCGCCGATGCGCTCGAGGTCGGTCACCGTCTTGGCGATGGCGAAAATCATCCTCAGGTCCGAGGCCGCCGGCTGGCGCTTGACGATCAGCTGGCTGCAGTCGCCGTCGAGCGCGACTTCCATGCCGTTCACGCGGTGGTCGTCGGCGATTACCTGGTCGATGAGGGCGAGATCGCCCGAGCCCAGCGCGTCGATGGCGCGCCGGATCTGCGATTCGACCAGCCCGCCCATCTGCAGCACGCGCGAGCGGATCGAGTCCAGGTCGAGGTCGTACTGCTTGGAGGCGTGCTCGCTCATCCGAAGCGCCCGGTAATGTAATCCTCCGTCTGCTTCATCTGCGGCTTGATGAACAGCTCGTCCGTGACGCCGAACTCGATCAGCTCGCCGAGGTACATGTAGGCGGTGAAGTCCGACACGCGCGCGGCCTGCTGCATGTTGTGCGTCACGATCAGGATCGTAACCTTTGCTTTCAGGTCGTGGATCAGTTCCTCGATCGCGGCCGTGGCGATCGGGTCGAGCGCCGAGGTCGGCTCGTCGAACAGCAGCAGTTCCGGATCGGTGGCGAGGGCGCGTGCGATGCACAGGCGCTGCTGCTGGCCGCCCGAGAGGTTGAAGGCCGGCTCGTGCAGGCGGTGCTTGACTTCCTCGAACAGCGCCGCGTCCCCGAGCGCCTGCTCCACCTTCTGTTCGATCGTGCGGCGCGAGCGCTCGCCGCGCACGCGCAGCCCGTAGGCCACGTTCTCGAAGATCGACTTCGGGAACGGGTTGGGTTTCTGGAACACCATGCCGGTGCGCATGCGCACCTCGATCGGGTCCACGTCGCGGGCGAGGAGGTCGGTGTTGTCGGGGTGCAGCACGATCCGGCCGTCGTAGCGGTTGCCCGGGTAGAGGTCGTGCATGCGGTTGAAGCAGCGCAGAAACGTGGATTTGCCGCAGCCTGAAGGACCGATCAGCGCCGTGACTTTGCGCTCGTGCACCGTCATGCTGATGCGCTTGAGCGCCTGGAAATCGCCGTAGTAAAACGACAATTCCCGGACTTCGGCCTTGGCGGCGATCTGCGTTGCGGGGAGGTCGTTCACCATTTGATGTTACGGCGCAATCGGTAGCGCAGCCAAATGGCGAGCGCATTCATGGCGAGGGTCATGGCGACCAGCACGAATCCGGCCGCCGCGGCGTTGGTCTGGAAGGCCGCCTCGGGCCGTGAGGTCCAATTGAACATCTGGATCGGCATCACCGTAAACGGGGACAGCAGCCACTCGAAGGACAGGAACGGCGCCCCGGCTTGCAGCGGCGCGGGCGGCAGGAAGGCGATGAAGGTCAGGGCGCCGATGGTGATGATCGGCGCCGTTTCGCCGATGGCGCGCGCCATGCCGATGATGATCCCGGTCAGGATGCCCGCGGAAGAGTAAGGCAGGATGTGGTAGCGCACGGTCTGCCACCTGGTGGCGCCCAGCGCGTAGGAGCCCTCGCGGATCACCTGCGGGATCGAGCGGATGGCCTCGCGCGTGGCCACGATCACCACCGGCAGGATCAGGAGCGCGAGCGTGAGCCCGGCGGACAGGATGCTTTGCCCGAAGCCGAACTGGTAGACGAACAGGCCGAGCGCGAGCAGCCCGTAGACGATCGAGGGCACGCCGGCGAGGTTGGTGATGTTGATCTCGATGAGATCGGTGACCCAGTTCTTGCGCGCGTATTCCTCGAGGTACACGCCGGCGGCGACGCCGAGCGGCACGGCGAAGAAAGCGGTGACCAGCATCACCAGGGTGGAGCCGACCCACGCCGAGAGGATGCCGGCCTGGCCGGCGCGGCGGGACGGAAAGGAAGTGAAGAAATCCCAGTCGAGCCGTCCGGCGCCTTTGATCGCCATGTCCGCGAACAGCGCCGCGAAGGTCAGCACGCCGATCATCAGCGCGAGTACGCCGACGAGCGCGAACAGCGCGTCGTAGCGCTTGTGCGCGGCGATCAGCGCCCGGATTTCAGTAGGCTTCACGGAAGCGCCTGCGCAGAACGTGCCCGGCGATATTGAACACCAGCGTCAGCAGCATCAGCGTCAGCCCGGCGGCGAAAATGGTCTGGTAGCCGATTGAGCCATGCGGCAGGTCGCCCAGCGCCACCTGCACGATGTACGAGGTGATGGTGGCGGCGGGCTCGAGCGGATTGAAGGTGAGGTTGGGCTGCATGCCAGCGGCGACGGCGAGGATCATGGTTTCGCCCACCGCGCGCGAAATGCCGAGGATGTAGGCCGCGGCGACCCCCGAGAAGGCCGCGGGGAATACGACGCGCAGCGCGGTCTGCAGGCGCGTGGCGCCGATTGCGTAAGAGCCTTCGCGCAGGCTCATCGGCACCGCGCGCATGGCGTCCTCCGAGATCGAGGCGACGTAGGGAATGATCATGATGCCCATCACCAGCCCCGCCGCCAGCAGATTGAATCCGGGCAGACCGGGGTAGAGCCGCTGCAGGAGCGGCGTGACGAACAGCAGCGCGAAATAGCCGTAGACGATGGTCGGCACGCCGCCCAGCAGCTCGAGGAAAGGCTTGGCGATTTCGCGCAGCTTGAACGGCGCGAACTCCGACAGATAGATGGCGATCACGGTGCCGAGCGGAATCGCCACCGAGAGGGCCACCATCGAGCTGGTAAGGGTGCCCGAGAGGAGCACCATGATGCCGAAGTGCTGGTCGTCGAACAGCGGCGTCCACTGCGTGTCGGTGAGGAAGTCCCATAGCGGGACCGCCTGGAAAAACACCACCGATTCCTTCACCAGGATGTAGACGATGCCGGCGGTGGTGAACACCGAAACGAGCGCGGCCAGGAACAGCACGGCTTCGATGGCGCGTTCGCGCAGGACGCGCGCGCGCCTTTGCCTCAGTCTTGCGCCCGCTGCTGGTGGTGGCATCACG
>CAZOSA010000215.1:0-3982 GCA_964582155.1 uncultured Enterobacteriaceae bacterium
TGGCGCACCAGCATCCCTGCTTCTGCAAGGACATCGCCGAGTACTTCGCCGACCTCACGCGCGCGCTCGAGGAGATCGGCGCGCCGGTGCTGCTCGCGGGCCACTCGACCGGCGGGCTGGTCTGTGCGCTGTACGCGAGCCAGGGAGAACGCCGGGAGCAGGTAAGGGCGCTTTGGCTCAACAGCCCGTTCTTCGACTGGAAGGTGACGCCGTTCAAGCGCGCGCAACTTGGTGTTGCCGCGCTAGCCGGCCACGCTTTCCCGTTCCTCAACGATCCGAAGGCGCTGTCGGATGCCTACGTGCGCAGCATCCACCGCGATTTCGGCGGTGAATGGGACTTCGACCTGAAGCTCAAGCCGCTCTACGGTTTTCCCGCCTACTTCGGCTGGATCGGGGCGATCCTCGCCGCGCAGGCGAAAGTGCACGCCGGCCTGGAGATCGGCTGCCCGGTGCTGACCATGCATTCGGACGAGGCCGACATCGTGCTCGAGTGGCGCCACGTCGCACGGTGGGGCCGCACGCTCGGGCGCGAGGCGTCGGTGCTCGCTTTCCCGGGAGGGCTGCACGACCTGGTGCTGTCGCGGCGCGAGATCCGCGACGCGGTGTTCAGGGAGCTTTTCTCATGGGCCGCGCTCAGCGCGGCTTGAGGTCCACGACGAAAGTGACCAGCTCAGGGTAAGCCGTGAGCAGGGCAACGGTCGCGACGTCGGCGAGCACGAAGGGCCAGATGCCGCGGAACACGTCGCCGAGCGGGATGTCGGGGCGCACGCCGTTCACCACGAAGGCGCACAGTCCCACCGGCGGCGTGAGCAGGCCGATGCCGCATAGCTTGACCACGATGATGCCGAACCAGATCGGGTCGTAGCCGAGGTTTTCGATCACCGGGAACACGATCGGCAGGGTGAGCAGCATCATGCCGATCGCGTCCATGAAGCAGCCGAGCACCAGGTAGATGGCGTAGATGGCGAGCAGCACCAGCAGGGGGTGCAGCGCGAGGCTCTCGATCCAGCCGGAGAAGGCGAGCGGCAGGTTGGCATAGCCGAGGAAGCGCACGAAGATCAGCACGCCCCAGATGATGGTGAAGATCATCACCGAGAGCTTGGCGGCGTCGAGCATCGCGCCCCTGAATTGACCCCAGTTCATGCCGTGGCGCCAGGCGAACAGCAGCGTCGAGAACGCGCCGAGCGCGCCCGCCTCGGTCGGCGTCGCCCAGCCGAACAGCATCGAGGTGAAGATCAGCACCACCACGATCCAGATCGGGGCGGTGGGCGGCAGCGATTGCCAGCGCTGCGTCCAGGAGTAGCCCGTGATCGGCCGGCCCAGGTCGGGGTTCAGCTTGCAGCGGATGACCACGATCGCGCAGTACACCAGGGCGGAGATGATGCCCGGCACGAATCCCGCGATCAGCAGATCGCCGATCGACTGCTCGACGATGATGCCGTAGATGACGAGCAGCGCCGAGGGCGGGATGAGCGAATCGAGGGTCGAGCCCGCGGCCACCACGCCGGCGGCGAGCCGGCGGTCGTAGCGCGCCTTCAGCATCTCGGGAATCGCGACGCGGGCGAAGACCGCGGCGGCCGCGGTGCTCGCGCCGGAGACCGCGGAGAAGGCCGCCACCGCGAAGATGGTGCCGATGGCGAGGCCCCCGGGCAGCCAGCCGAACCAGCGCTTCGCGGCCTCGAAGCTGGTGGTGGTCATGCCGGCGTAATAGGCGAGGTAGCCGATGAGGATGAACATCGGCAGGACGGAGAGCTCGTAGCTCGTGCCTTTGGCGTAGGGCACCGTGCCGGCGGTGACAAGCGCGGCGTAGGGATCGCCCATCAGGATCATCAGGCCGAGAGTGCCGACCAGGGCCGCGGCATAGGCGATGCGCACGCCCAGCACCGCGAGCGCGACGAGGGCGGCGGCGCCGAGCACGCCGATGGTCAGCGGGTCCATGGCTTCAGCCGCGCGGCGTGCCGCCCGGGCCGGCGGCGGATTCGAGCTTGCCGATCGCCTCTTCGATCTCGCGCCGTGCGGCTTCCGCCGCCGTCGCGGGCAACGGCACCGCCAGCGCCGGGAGGCCGGGGTCGCGCAGCAGCCGCGCGTAGCCCCAGAGCTGCAGCAGCAGGCGCACCAGCAGCACGCCGAGCATCAGCGGCACCATGAGCTTCGAGGGCCACAGCTGCAGGTTGATGTCCATCGACGAATCGCCCTTGGTCCAGGCGTTGATGAAGTTGTCCCAGGTGCCGATGATGAGCAGCACGGTCACCCCCACCGCGATCAGCACCGCCAGCGATTCGAGCGCCCAGAGCATCCGGCCGCGGAAGTTGGCGACCACGATCTCCATGCGGATGTGGCCGCCGAGGCGCTGGCAGTAGGCGATGCCGAGGATCGCGTAGAACACGGCGATGAACTCGATGTAGTCGATGTAGCCGTGGATGGCGATCGGCGGGATCGCGGGAACCAGCGCATGCAGCCACGACGAGACGCTGCGGCTCAGGATCTGCGCCACGCCGAAGGCCATCACGCCGAAGATGGCCGCGGCGGCCACCAGGTTCAGGCTGTCTTCCAGCTTGGCGTAGGCCCAGTGGGCCCAGGCGAGCGGCGGCGCCCCGGCCGGCGGCCGCGGCACGTCGCCAAGCGAATCGGACGGTCCGGCCATCGCGCTCCCCCCGGGCCGCCCGCGTCAGCGCGCCATTATTTGCGTGCCTTGGCGGCCGTGGCGAAGATCAGATCGAACAGTTCCCGCGCCGGAATGCCCTTGGCGCTCATCTCGGCCACCCAGGCGTCCCATACCGGCTGCGCGCCGAGCTGGTGGAACTTGGCGAGCTCGGCCGGCGTGTAGGTGACGAAGGTGAGCTTGCGCTTGAACAGCGGCAGGTTCTTTTCATCGGCCTTGCCGTAGGCCGCCACCAGCGCCTGCTTCACCATCGGCCGCGCTTCCTCGAACAGCTTCTGGTATTGCGCCGGAATCTGCGCCCAGGCGTTCCTGTTGATGAGCGTCGGGCAGGCCTGCGTGCCGGGCGACAGGTTCGTCGTGAACCAGTTCCCGACCTCGTGGATCTTGTACGCGGCGTGCGCGTAGGTGGAGGGGAACGACGCCGCTGCCACGGTGCCGCGCTCGATCGAGGTGTACACCTCGGTCGCCGGCACCGAGGTGGGAACCGCGCCGATGTTCTTCATCGCGTCGCCGATGCCGCCGATGGCGCGCACCCGCATGCCTTTGAAGTCGGCGAGCGTCCTGGGCGGATTGCCCTTGCCGATGAACTCGTACTGCGGCAGCAGGTTGGAGGAGTAGGGCATCGCATTCCATCGCCCCAGCTCCTGCCGGATGTACGGGTGCGCGTGGTAGGCATCGTGCACCGCCCATTGCGTGTCGAAGTCCGGCAGCGGCAGGAACGGCAGGTCGAGCCCGGTGTAGGCGGGGTGCTTGTCCGGGTGGTAAGACGAGCAGATCGTGGTCATCTGCAGGCCGCCGGAGTTCAGGATGTCGAGGATCTCCCTCTCGCCTCCGAGGGTGCCGTAGCCGATGGTGATGGTGAATTTGCCGCCCGTGCGCTCGCTGACGTGCTTGGCGAGCGTCTCGACGCCGGAAGTAAAGGCGCGCGGCTTGCCCCAGGTCGCGAGCTTCCATTCCACTTTCGGACCGTCCACCGACTGCGCCAGCGCGGACGCGCCGGCGAGCAGCGCGGTCACGGCGAGTACGGGCACGGCAATGCGAATCCGCGAACGATCGTTCATTGTTTTCTCCTCCTCCTCTGGTGGGGTCCTAGCCTACCTTGCCTGCGGGATCAGGACAACCGGCGCGGGCGAGGCGGAACCAGGCGCAGCGTGAGGAGCGTCGCCGCCGCCCAGGCGACGTAGAGCGCCGTGAACACCCATTCGGGGGCGCGGTAATAGAGCAGGCGCTGCACCCAGCGCCCTACGAAGGAATCGGGGCGCGCACCGCCGCGCAGCGCGTCCTCCCACTCGGTCAGCGGGCAGACCATGCCGATGAGCG
>CAZOSA010000216.1:0-3970 GCA_964582155.1 uncultured Enterobacteriaceae bacterium
GCTCGGTCGTCAAGTGACTCGCTGCACGGTCCCCGGGACCGCGAAAAGTGCAGCTCTGGCCGGACGAATCGCGCCGCACCGTCACTCGCGCGAGCGCGGCAAAGCGCGCAGCGAGCCGCCGCCAGAACCAGAGCGCGAGGTTTTCCAGGCTAGGCTGGGCGAGGCCCTCGATTTCGTTCAGCAGCCGGTGATCGATCGCGGCACGCAGCTCCGCGCAGGCCCGCTCGAGCTCGCCGAAATCCGCGACGAAGCCGGTACGCGAGTCGGGTTCGCCCTCCAGCGCCACCTCGACCTGGAACGAGTGCCCGTGCATGCCGCGGTAGAGGTGGCCTTCGGGGTAGCTGCCGAAATAGTGCGCGGCGTCGAAGCCGAAGCGGTAACAGATTTCCATCGCCCTATGGTATGCCGATGAGCTTGTGGATTTGCAGACTCAGACGCCAGCGCGGGTGTGCGAGGCAGTAGTCGACCGCGAGCCGCGTATTCGCCGCGCGTACCGGGCCATCCATCGGCTGCAGGAAGAAGTGTTCGAATCGCATTCGCTCGAAGAGCTCCGGTTCTGCGCCAGTCTGCGGGAACACCAGCTTCAGTTCATCACCGCGTTCCACCCGGAGCGCGGCGCCCGCCTTGGGGCTCACGCACACCCAGTCCACGCCGCGCGGCACGGCCTGCGTGCCGTTCGTCTCCACCGCCACGCGGAAGCCGCGCGCATGCAGGGATTCGACTAGCACTTCATCGAGCTGCAGCAGCGGCTCGCCGCCGGTACACACGACAAACCGGCCCGAACCGGCGCCCGCCGGCCACGCCGCGTCGATTGCGTGCGCGAGCGTATCAGCGGTCTCGAAGCGGCCGCCGCCCGGCCCGTCAGTGCCCACAAACTCCGTGTCGCAGAACTTGCACACCGCGCGCGCGCGGTCCTGCTCGCGTCCGGACCAGAGGTTGCAGCCCGCAAAGCGGCAGAACACGGCGGGCGTGCCTGCGTTCGCGCCCTCACCTTGCAGCGTGTAGAAGATTTCCTTTACCGCGTAGGGCATGGTTTGACTATAGTCCCCAAGCGCTTGACCGCAGTCAAGATAGCGGGCCGCCCGCCTGCCGGATAATGTGCGGCAACATGGGAATGCAATGAAAGCACGCGGAACGCCCAAGGGACGCAGCGTCGATGCGCAGGCGCTGGAGGAGGTCCGGGCGCTGCTTGGCGAGGCACCGCGCCGGCGCGACCTGCTGATCGAGCACCTGCACAGGATTCAGGACACCTACGGCCATCTTTCCGCGGCGCGCCTCGCGGCGCTCGCGCAGGAGATGCGCCTGTCGATGGCCGAAGTGTACGAGGTGGCGACCTTCTACCACCACTTCGACGTGGTGAAAGAAGGCGAGCCGGCCCCGCCCGCACTGACGGTACGAGTCTGCGATTCCATCGCCTGCGAAATGGCGGGCGCGCAGGATCTGCTGAAGAAGCTGCCCGCGATCCTCGGCAAGGAGGTGCGCGTGATCCCGGCGCCCTGCGTGGGCCGATGCGAAGTCGCACCCTGTGCGGTGGTGCACCAGAACCCGGTGGGCAATGCCACCGTGGAAAACGTGCGCGACACGGTGGCGGCAAAGCAGACCCGCTGCCCCGAGCCGCCGCACGTGGATTACGCGCGCTACCGCCGCGAAGGCGGCTACCAGCTGCTCGCCGACTGCCTCGCCGGCAAGCGCAAGCGCGAGGACCTCACCAAGATCATGGAAGACTCGGGCCTGCGCGGCCTGGGCGGCGCCGGATTTCCCGCCGGCCGCAAGTGGCGCCTGGTCGCCGCCGAGCCCGAGCCGCGCCTGATGGCGGTGAATATCGACGAAGGCGAGCCGGGCACCTTCAAGGACCGCTGGTACCTGGAGCGCGATCCGCACCGCTTCCTCGAGGGCATGCTGGTCGCCGCGTGGTGCGCGGGTGTGGGCGAAATCTACGTCTACCTGCGCGATGAATACGCAGGCTGCCGCGCGGTGCTGGAGCTGGAACTGGCCAAACTGAAAAAGAACGCGCCCTGCGCGCTGCCGCCGATCCACCTGCGCCGGGGCGCCGGTGCCTACATCTGCGGCGAAGAGTCCGCGATGATCGAATCGATCGAGGGCAAGCGCGGCATGCCGCGCCTGCGCCCGCCTTACGTCGCGCAGGTGGGCCTGTTCGGCTACCCCACGCTCGAACACAATATGGAAACCGTGTACTGGGTGCGCGAGATCGTGAAAAAAGGCGCGCAGTGGTTCGCCTCCCACGGCAGGCACGGCAGGCAGGGGCTGCGCGCCTTTTCGGTGTCGGGCCGCGTGCAAAAGCCCGGCGTGCACCTCGCCCCCGCAGGCATCACGGCGAATGAACTGATCGAGGAGTATTGCGGCGGCATGCTCGAAGGGCACGCCTTCTACGCCTACCTGCCGGGCGGCGCCTCCGGCGGCATCCTGCCCGCGTCCAAGGGCGACCTCCCGCTCGATTTCGACACGCTGCAGCCGCACGGCTGCTTCATCGGTTCGGCGGCGATCGTCGTCCTGTCGCAGCACGACAATGCGGCCGCCGCGGCGAAGAACCTGATGAGATTCTTCAAGGACGAATCCTGCGGCCAGTGCACGCCCTGCCGGGTCGGCACCGCCAAGGCGCTCGCCCTGATGGACGAAAAGCGCTGGAACCAACCGCTGCTGGGCGAACTCTCACAGGCGATGATGGACGCTTCGATCTGCGGCCTGGGCCAGGCGGCGCCGAACCCTGTACAGTGCGTGATGAAGTACTTCGCTCACGAAGTGGCGTGATGGACCGCGCAAGCACCCGGCAACTGGCGACGCTGCCGATCGAGTTCAGGCTGAACGGGCGGACCGTGGTCGGGCGCCCGGACGAGACCATCATAGAAACGGCGCAGCGCCACGGCGTCGAGATTCCGCGCCTTTGTTACGCGCCGGGCCTGCGGCCCGACGGCAACTGCCGCGCCTGCGTAGTGGAAGTGAAGGGCGAGCGCACCCTCGCGCCTGCCTGCTGCCGCTATCCGAAAGAAGGCATGGAGGTCACCAGCGACTCGCCGCGCGCATTACTGTCGCAGAAGATGGTGCTGGAACTGCTGCTCTCCGACATGCCGGAGAAGGAGTATCGGAAGGATTCCGAACTCGACCAGTGGGCGCAGAAACTCAATATCGGTTTGCCGCGCTTCAAGGCGCGCCACCAGCCCAAGGCCGACCTCTCGCACCCCGCTATCGCGGTCAACCTCGACGCCTGCATCCAGTGCACGCGCTGCCTGCGGGCCTGCCGCGAGGAGCAGGTGAACGACGTCATCGGCTACGCCTCGCGCGGCGAGCACGCGAAGATCGTATTCGACTTCGACGATCCGATGGGCGCCTCCACCTGCGTGGCCTGCGGCGAGTGCGTGCAGGCCTGTCCGACCGGGGCGCTGATGCCGGCGCGCGAGGTCGGTTTGCAGGTGATCGACAAGACCGTGGACTCGGTGTGCCCGTTCTGCGGCGTGGGGTGCCTCCTCACGTACCATGTAAAAGAGAACGTGATCCAGTTTGTCACCGGCAAGGACGGCCCCTCGAACCACGGGCGCCTGTGCGTGAAGGGGCGCTACGGCTTCGACTACGCGCACCATCCGCACCGGTTGACCAAACCGCTCATCCGCAGGCAGGGCGTGAAGAAGTCGGCCGACTTCAAGGTGGACCCGGGCAACTGGGGCGCGGTGTTCCGCGAAACGACCTGGGACGAGGCGCTGGGTCTTGCCGCAGCGGGCCTCAGGCGCATCCGCGATCAGGATCGCGGCGCGCTCGCCGGCTTCGGCTCGGCGAAGGGGTCGAATGAAGAGGCCTATCTGTTCCAAAAGCTGGTGCGCACGGGCTTCGGCTCGAACAACGTGGACCACTGCACGCGCTTGTGCCACGCCTCGTCGGTCGCTGCGCTGCTCGAGGGCATCGGCTCCGGGGCGGTGTCCAACCAGGTGAACGACGTGGCGAACTCCGAGGTGATCTT
>CAZOSA010000217.1:0-3961 GCA_964582155.1 uncultured Enterobacteriaceae bacterium
CCGCGCGTGCCGCCGCGGCGCCGGCTGTGGCTGCGCCGACACCGACACCGACACCTCCGCCGGCACTGTCGGCTGCGCCGGCTGCTTCGACTGCGCCGGCTGCTTCGACTGCGCCGGTTGCGCCGACTGAGGAGGCGCCCGCGGCCGCGGCCGCCGAAGCGGTGAAGGCGGAACCACGCATCGAGGAGCGGCCGGTCGCCGCCGCGCCCGCGCCGTCGGAAGTCAAGCCGGTGCCGACGCCCGAGGTCAAGACCTACGAAGTAAAGAAGGGCGACACCTTGGGCGCAATCGCGCGCCTGTATCGCCCCGAGGGTGTGACCTTCAATCAGATGCTGGTGGCGCTGCAGCGCGCCAACGAAGACGCCTTCATCCGCAACAACGTCAATCTGGTGCGGGCCGGGCGCATTCTTAACATTCCGGATGACGACGCCTTGGCGGCGGTCGACGCCGCGGACGCCAGCCGCCTGGTCGTGGCGCAGCACGCGGATTTCGCGGAGTACAGGAGTCGCCTCGGCGCGGCTGTCGCGGCAACGCCGCCTGCGCCGGTTGCCGCCGAGCGCAGCGCGGCCGGGGAAATCACGCCCAAGGCCGAGGAGCCGAAACCCGCGCAGGCCAAGGACCAGTTGAAGCTGTCGAAGGCCGATCCCAAGCAGCCGGCGTCGGCTGCGGCGCGCGCTGCGCGGGAAGACGACCTGGCCGCGCGCGAGCGGGCGCTGAAGGAAGCACAATCGCGCGTCGGTGACCTCGAAAAGAACGTCGCCGACTTGCAAAAGATGCTCCAGTTGCAGAACCAGCGGCTCGCGGAGCTGAACCAGCAGGCGGCGGCCAAGCCGGCGCCCCCAGCGGCACCCGCCGCCATGGCGCCCGAACCCCCAAAGTCCGCGCCGGCGCCGCAAGCGGCAAAGGCGCCGGAAGCTAAACCCGCCGCTCAAACCCCGGTCGAGCCTGCAGCGGGACCGGCGAAGCCCGCGCCGGAAGCTCCAAAGCCGGTTGCAGAATCGCCCAAGCCCTCCATTACCGCGCCCGCCCCGGTCGCGGCGAAGCCAAAACCCAAACCAATCCCGGCTCCGCCGCTGGCTGAGCGGAGCATGGTCGACGAGTTTCTGGACGACCCGGTCGCCCTCGGTGGCCTGGGTGTCGTGATCTTGTTGCTTGGAGGCTATGGTGTGTGGGCCTCGCAGCGGAAGAAGAAATCCGCCGGCAGCAAGTTCCAGGACAGCGTGCTGGGCGCGCTGCCTGTCGAGCCCGTGGCTGGCGCCAGAGACGCGTCGGCGTCGGCGCAGGTCGGTCCCGCAAGCGTATCGCAGGCGTCCGTGAGCCAGTCCGGCGTGGCGGGCATGGACGCTGACGACGTGGATCCGATCGCCGAGGCTGACGTCTACATGGCATATGGCCGGGACACGCAAGCGGAGGAGATCCTGAAGGAAGCGTTGCACAGGGATGCCAACCGAATTCCGGTGCACGCCAAGCTGCTCGAGATCTACGCCAACCGGCGCGATGCGACATCGTTCGAGCAGAGCGCACTGAGGCTGAAGAACATTACCCACGGCAGTGGCCCGGATTGGGACAAGGCGGCGAAGCTGGGACGATCCATCGACCCGGGTAATGCTCTCTACGGTGGCGCCGGCTATGTACCCGTCGCCGCTGCGCCGGCGGCTGCCGCGACGGCCCCGACCGTCGATTTCGAAATTGGGGGCGGTGCAAGCGCCGATGGGGCGGCTGCACCCGCGCGCGCCCTCGATCTGGACCTGGGAGGCGGGACGCATGCAGGCAATGAACAAAAGAGCGATTTCTCGCTCAGCGGTACGCTGATTATCGACCCCACCGAGACAAAGGCGGCGTCCAGCGGGCTGGACTTCGACTTGGGCGGTGGCTCCGACAAGGCCGCCGACTCTGGCGGCTTGAACTTCGACCTGCCGACCACAGTGCCTGCTGCACAGGCGCCAGCGGCGCGCACGCCGAGCGCTCAAACCGCGAGCGGCGGGCTTGACTTCGACCTCAATTTGGGCGGCAGCGACGCGCAGGCGGAGGCGCCCGCGGCGCCCGCGATGGACTTGTCGGCAATCGACCTCGACCTGGGGACGGTGGGGGACGCGCCCGCCGCCGGGCCGGGCGCTGATGATCCCAGGTGGCAGGAGGTGGCGACCAAGCTGGACCTTGCCAAGGCCTACGAGGAAATGGGCGACAAGGACGGTGCGCGCGAGTTGCTGGGCGAAGTGGTGAGGGAAGGCGACGTGGCGCAGCAGGCCCAGGCCAACCAATTGCTCGCGAAGCTGGGCTAGGATCGAGCGCGCCACTATTGAGCCACGGTCGCGGCGCGCCTAGCGTCGTGCACCGTGGCTCCGTCATTTCATGGTCATGAGAATCGCGCTGGCATTGGAATACGACGGCAGCCGCTTCCTCGGCTGGCAGACGCAGCCGGGCGGGGGTACTGTCCAGGATGCGCTCGAAGCGGCCGTGTCGACAATCGCCGGGTCGCAGGTCCAGGTGACCTGTGCGGGCCGCACTGACCGGGGCGTGCACGCGCGCCAGCAGGTGGTGCATTTCGACAGCGCCACGATGCGTCCGGAAAGCGCCTGGGTGCGCGGGGTGAACGCTTTGCTGCCCGAGTCGGTCGCCGTGCAATGGGCGCATGTGGCGGCGGACCAGTTTCACGCACGCTACTCGGCCGTGTCCCGCACTTATCGCTATGTGCTTCTCAACCGACCAGTGCGCCCGGCGCTTGCCGCCCGGTATGCAGGCTGGTTTCACCTGCCACTCGAGGTCGCGGCAATGCGCGACGCGGCGCGCCTGCTGCTCGGCGTGCACGATTTCTCGGCGTTCCGCTCGGCAGAGTGCCAGGCGAAGACGCCCGTACGCACGCTGCACACGCTGGAAATCGACGCGCGCGGCGAGCGCATCGACTTCGTGCTGAGCGCCAACGCCTTCCTGCACCACATGGTGCGCAACATCGTGGGCCTGCTGGTGTACGTGGGCAAGGGCAAGCACCCGCCGGCATGGGCCGGCGAGGTGCTCGCATCGCGCGAGCGCGCACGCGCAGCCCCGACATTCGCCGCGCAAGGCCTGTACCTAGAGAAAGTGCAATACGAAGCACGCTGGGGTCTGCCGGCGACCCAGGCGCGCAAGTTGAGCCTCCCGGTCGCGCCATGAGGACGCGCATCAAGATCTGCGGCATCACGCGCCCGGGCGATGCCGAGGCCGCCGCGCTGGCAGGCGCTGACGCCATCGGCCTGGTGTTCTACCCGCCCAGCCCGCGCTTCCTGAGCGTGGAGCGGGCGCGAGAGATTCGCGCGACGCTGCCGCCATTCGTGCAGGCGGTCGCGCTGTTCGTGAATCCCGATGCCGCGCAAGTGGCGCAGGTGATCGGCCGAGTGCACCCCGCGATGCTGCAGTTCCATGGCGAGGAACCCCCCGAATTCTGCGCGCAGTTCGGCCTGCCGTACATCAAAGCCTGCCGCGTGGCGCAAGGGGTCGATTTGCTAAAATACCTGCACCCGTTTGCCGCGGCGAGCGGCTGGCTGCTCGACGCGCATGTGGAGGAGTATGGCGGGGTCGGCGCGCGCTTCGACTGGTCGCTGGTGCCGGCGCGGCTCGAGCGCCCGCTGGTCCTGTCGGGCGGCCTCGCCAGGGACAACGTCGGCCGGGCCGTGCGGCAGCTGCAGCCCTGGGCGGTGGACGTTTCCAGCGCAGTGGAGTCGGCGAAGGGAATCAAAGACGCCGCGAAGATCGCGGCGTTCATCGCGGAGGTCAGGAATGCGGATGCATGACTTGCCCGACGCGCGCGGGCACTTCGGGCCCTACGGCGGCGTGTTTGTCGCCGAGACGCTGACGCACGCGCTCGAGGAACTGCTCGCCGCGTACCGGGAAGCGCGCCGTGACCCCGCGTTCGAGGCGGAATTCCGCGATGACCTGAAGCACTACGTCGGTCGCCCCAGCCCGGTGTACCACGCCAAGCGCTGGT
>CAZOSA010000218.1:0-3958 GCA_964582155.1 uncultured Enterobacteriaceae bacterium
CGAGCAGCGCCGCGATGGCCCGCGCCGCGGCCGGGGCAATCGCGCCGCACGCCACCGGGCGCTCCTTCTTGTCCGGGTGCTCGCGGTCGCGTGGCGCGTCGTGCGCGTCGTTGAAGGCGTAGACGGCGCTGGAAGCCAGGCAGAAAGCCAGCGTTGCCGACACGGCCGCCAACACGTATCCAGGCTGGTCCCAGGCATGGCCGAACAGCAATCCCGCAAGCACGAAGCCGTTCTTCACCCAGTGGTGCGGGCGCAGCAGTTGCACCAGGTCGCGAGCGCTCACTTGAACCCGTAGCGCTCGAAGAAGTAGCAGCCGCCCACCGGCAGCCAGGGCGGGATGCGATACCAGCGCTCGCGCACCACGGTCAGCACACGCTCGCGGTAGGCGCCATAGTCGAAACCGCGCCCGAGTACCGCGTAGTGCATCGTGCCGAGCGCCGGGACTTCGCGCGCCTCCACCTCGCGAAAGAGCGGCCGGTAGACCTCGAGATCCGGCGGCTCGCGGCGCAACACGAGCAGGTCGCGCCCGTCGTACCGGCGCCAGTCGGTGAGGATGTCGTCGTGGCGCGCATGCGAGGAGCCCGCGCCGAACACGGGCACGCGGCGGCGCGTGTGGAACGCAAGCTGCGCGGCGACCGAATAGCCTTCGGTCACGAGCCGGTAGCGCGCCAGGAGCGGCCCGAGCGGCTGCAGGACCGCTCGGGGATCGGAAAGCAGGACCCATCGTTGGGCCAGGCGCTCATAGCTCCCCGGTTTCGACCATCTCTCCAGGGGCACTCTCCAGGATTCGAGCGGCATTGCTGCAATCACGACGCTTATCAATATTTGGACTACCGCGATCACGCCGAACCAGCGCAGCGTGACAACGAGGGCCCGGCGCTCGAGCGCGAGCGCCAGCGTCAGCACGATCGCGGGCACGAAGGCGAGCAGCCAGTGCAGACCGATGCGCTTCACGGGCGAGAGCAGCGCGAACACCGCGAGCGGCACCAGCCAGGCCGCGAGCAGGACGCCGACCTCGGGCCGTGGCAGCGCCGCGCGCAGCCGTGCGCGCTCTTTCCAGGCGACCCACAGGAGCGGCGCGGCCAGATAGGCGAGCGAGCCCGCGTACATCGCGGGCGTGCCCCATGAGAACCCCGCGTCGTCGTGCCGGTTGATGGCGTTGAACATGACGTTGCACCAGCACGCCTGCCAGTTCCAGTACAGATTGAGCAATCCGGCGGGCAGCGCGCCGAGGAAAGCGAGGCCGAAGGCGCCCGGGCGGCGTGCGGCGAGCGCCCAGACGAGGTAGGCGAGCCCGAGGAGCACCGCTAAGTACTTGGACAGGAACGCGAGGCCGAGCAGCACGCCGGCGAGGAAGAACCGCTGCCGCGCGAAGGCGAGCGTCGAGGCCACCGAGAAGAACGCGAGCGGCGTGTCGGTGGTGATGAGCACGTTCCACACGTTCATCGGCACGATCAGCACCGCCAGGGCCGCCAGGTCGGCGGTGTCGGCGTCGCGAGCGAACCAGGCGCTAAGCGCGTGCCGCACGAGGAGCGCGAGCGCCGCCGGCAGCAGGATCGAGGGCAGGCGCACGACCCACTCGGCCTGCGAAACGGCGAGGAGCGGCGCGAGCAGCCAGCCCACCATCGGCGGGTGGTCGTAGAAGCCGAGAGCGGGGTGCCGCCCCCAGAGGACGAAGTAGGCCTCGTCGGCCGTGATCGGCAGCGCCGCCGCGAGCCAGAAGCGGAAAGGCAGCGTCGCGGCGAGCGCGAGCCAGAACCACTGCCGCGGCGTCAGGGAAACCACGGCAGCGATTCTAGCGGCTCGCCTAACGCCTGCTCCTGGCCTGCTTCCTGCGCTCCTTCACCGCGCCGGCGAGGGCCTCCAGCACCTCCAGCGAATCCTTCCATCCCAGGCAGGCATCGGTGACGCTCTGCCCGTATTGCAGCGGCTTGCCCGGCGTCAGTTCCTGGCGGCCCTCCACCAGGTGCGACTCGACCATCGCGCCGATGATGCGCCGCTCACCCGCGGCGATCTGCGCGGCGACCTCGCGCGCCACGTCCATCTGGCGCTTGAACTGCTTGGCGGCGTTGGCGTGCGAGCAGTCGATCATCAGGCGCTCGGGCAGCTTCGCCCTGGCCAGTTCGGCGCAGGCGGCGGCGATGCTCGCCGCGTCGTAGTTCGGCGCTTTCCCGCCGCGCAGGATGATGTGGCAGTCGTCGTTGCCGCGCGTCTGCACGATCGCCACCTGCCCGGTCTTGTGCACCGAGAGGAAATGGTGCTTTTGTCCCGCGGCGAGGATCGCGTCCACAGCGATCCTCACGTTGCCGTCGGTGCCGTTCTTGAAGCCGACCGGCGCCGACAGGCCCGAGGCCAGCTCGCGGTGCACCTGCGACTCGGTGGTGCGCGCGCCGATCGCGCCCCAGGACACCAGGTCGCCCATGTACTGGGGCGAGATCACGTCGAGGAACTCGCAGCCCGCCGGCACGCCGGCCTGGTTGATGCGCAGGAGCAGGTCCCGCGCGATCCTCAAGCCCTCATTGATGCGAAAGCTCCCGTTCAGGTAGGGATCGTTGATCAATCCTTTCCAGCCCACCGTGGTGCGCGGCTTCTCGAAATACACGCGCATGATGAGCTCGAGCTCGCCCTCGCGCAGGCGCCGCTCGGCGGCGAGGCGCCCGGCGTACTCCACGGCCGCGGCCGGATCATGGATCGAGCAGGGCCCCATCACCACCAGCAGACGGTCGGACTTGCCCTGCAGAATGGCGCGCACCTTGCGCCGCGTGTCGGCGATCAACGTTTCCATCGGCGTGCCCTGGACCGGGAAAAAGCGGATCAGGTGCTCGGGCGGCGGCAGCGGCACGACATCTTCGATGCGCTCGTCGTCGGTGAGCGAAGTCTTGTCGGCGGGCACGGTGCCGAGGAAGGAATCGGTGGATACGGTCATGGTTTGGGCCTCAAGGATCAAAAAAAAACCGCCAGGCATCTCTGCTCTGGCGGTTTCTCGGTTGCGCTGGACTGCGGCTAGCCGTTCCCCTCCGCCAGAGGGCGCGGGAAGTAGAAGAAATAGCCGAAGAACCAGCGGGTCATGCGGACATTCAAGCATGAACTCCCCGGGCGAGGCAAATGCCCTATGAGGATGGCGCGATTCTGGCACTCGGCGCCATGGACTGCCAGAAAGCTGGCGCGGGAGTTGCTTCGTTGTCGGGTGTCTGTTAGCGTTTTCGCTCGGGTAGCGGTACCGGCGAATAACAAGCGGCAAGGAGGCACAAATGTCGGCCAACGTGGCTATTCCGATTGCGGGATTCAAGGACGTGTACGACGTCCCTGCGGTGGAGAAAGCGCTGCAGGAGCTTCCTCCCAGCGCCAACGAGGCGCTGCGCGCGCTCTACGACAAGATGCTGCGCGTCGGCGGCCAGCGCTTCACGGTCAAGCCTTCCGCCATGCCGCAAATGGACCATTTGCTCGAGGAACTGCCCAATTTCGGCAGTGTGCTCGAGGACATCCGCAAGCAGCTCGCGCTGTGCATGGACTCCGAGGACGCCGTCGAGCTGCCGCCGATGCTGCTGCTCGGCGCGCCTGGCATCGGCAAGACGCACTTCGCGCGGCGCATCGCGCAGCTCCTGGGCACCGGCTACGGCTTCGTGCCGATGAGCTCCCTCACCGCCGGCTGGATCCTCAGCGGCGCCTCCTCGCAGTGGAAGAACGCCAAACCCGGCAAGGTGTTCGAGACCTTCCTCAACGGCGACTACGCGAACCCGGTGATGGTGGTGGACGAGATCGACAAGGCAAGCGCCGAGGGCCAGTACGATCCGCTCGGCGCGCTCTACGGCCTGCTCGAAGTGGACACCGCCATGCGTTTCGTGGACGAATTCGCCGAGGTGCCGATCGACGCCTCGGGCGCGGTGTGGTTCGCCACCGCCAACGACGCCGCGCGCATCCCCGAGCCGATCCTCAATCGCATGCACGTCTACGAAAT
>CAZOSA010000219.1:0-3949 GCA_964582155.1 uncultured Enterobacteriaceae bacterium
TGCGTGCCGCGCTCGACGATGCGGCCGTGGTCGAGCACCAGGATCTGGTCGGCGCCCATCACCGTGGACAGGCGGTGCGCGATCACCAGCGTGGTGCGGCCGCGGGCGATGCGCTCGAGCTCCGCCTGGATCGCTTGCTCCGACGTGGAATCGAGCGCCGAGGTGGCCTCGTCGAAGATCAGGATCGAGGGATTCTTCAGGATCGCGCGCGCGATCGCCACGCGCTGCTTCTCGCCGCCGGAAAGCTTCAGTCCGCGCTCGCCCACCGTGCCCTGGTACTTCAGCGGCAGGGTCTCGATGACGTCGTGGATGTGCGCCGCGCGCGCCGCTTCGATCACTTCCTCCGGCGCCGCATCCGGCCGGCCGTACTGGATGTTGTAGAGGATGGTGTCGTTGAACAGCACCGTGTCCTGCGGCACGATGCCGATCGCCGCACGCAGGCTCTTCTGCGTGAACTCGCGGATGTCCCTGCCGTTGACCAGGATCGCCCCGCCGCCCACGTCGTAGAAGCGGTATAGGAGCCGTGCGAGCGTCGACTTGCCCGAGCCGGAATGTCCGACCACCGCCACGCGGTGGCCAGCCGGAATGGCGAACGACACCTGCTGCAGGATCTGCCGTGCCGGCTCGTAGGAGAAATCCACCGCGCGGAATTCGACCGTGGCCGGCCCGCTCGTCAGTGCCGTCGCGCCCGGCCGGTCCTTCACTTCCAGGTTCTCCGACAGCAGCCGGAACATGCGGTCCATGTCGGCGAGCGACTGTTTGATCTCGCGGTACACCATGCCGAGGGCGTTGAGCGGGATGTAGAGCTGGATCAGCAGCGCGTTCACCAGCACCAGGTCACCGAGGGTGAGCTTTTGCGTCGCCACGCCGTCGGCGGCGAGGTACATGAGCGCGGTGACCGCCACCGCGATCACCAGGCTCTGGCCGATGTTGAGCAGACCGAGCGAGGCTTCGCTGACGGTGGCGGCCGACTCGTAGCGGCGCAGGCTCTCGTCGTAGCGCCCGGCCTCGAATTCCTCGTTGCCGAAGTACTTCACTGTCTCGTAATTGAGCAGGCTGTCGACGGCGCGCGTATTGGCCCGCGAATCGAGCTCGTTGGCGCGCCTGCGGATCGCGATGCGCCATTCCGAGACGAAGAAGGTGAAGCCGATGTACGCGGCGACCGCGCCGAAGGTGATGGCGGCGAAGCGCCAGTCGAACTTCGCCAGCAGCACCGCCGCCACCAGGGCGAACTCCAGGATCACCGGGAGGATGGAGAAAATTAGGTACGACAGCAGGGTGGAAATGCCGCGCGTGCCGCGCTCGATGTCGCGCGTCATGCCGCCGGTCTGGCGATCGAGGTGGAAGCGCAGCGACAGGCTGTGCAGGTGGCGGAATACGCCCAGCGCCACGCGCCGGATGGCGCGCTGCGTGACGCGCACGAACAACACGTCCCGCAGCTCGGCGAACAGGGTGGTGGAAAAGCGCAGCAGGCCGTAGGCGGCCAGCAGCGCCGCCGGCACCACCAGCACCGCGAGCGTGGGGTCGAGCCCGTCGACCACTTCCTTCAATACCAGCGGCACCGCGACGTTGGCCAGCTTGGCGCCGATCAGCAGCGCGAGCGCCGCGCCCACGCGCCAGCGGTATTCCCACAGGTAGGGCAGCAGGATGCTCAATACCCGCCATTCGCTGCCGCGGGAGGGCAGCGCCGGGGCCAGGCCGTGCTCGTGGGTCGCCATGCAGAGGCGCGGATTTTAATTCAGCAGCGCCGCCGGAACCCCTTGACGCGTAAGGGGCAAGCCTTCTATCATTCAAACGTTCGTTTGAATCAGTTTTGCAACTTTGACGAGGCCTCAAGCCATGAACCTGCGCGCCATCAAGCCCCTGCATGAAACCCAGACCCGCATCCTCGACGCCGCCGAGGAGCTCTTCATGCAGCACGGCTTCGGGGGTGCGTCGATGCGCATGCTGACGGCGAAGGCTGGAGTCAACCTCGCCGCGGTCAACTACCACTTCGGCTCCAAGGACGCGCTGATCGAGGCGGTGTTCCGCCGGCGCCTGGACGCGATGAACGCCGAGCGCATCGCGGAACTCGAGCGCCTGGAGAAGGACGCCGCCGGCAAGGCGCTCAGCCCCGACGCCATCATCCGCGCCTTCATCGGCGCGAGCCTGCGCATGATCGAGGATACGCGCGGCGGCGGGCGCAACTTCACCCGCCTCCTCGGGCGCGCCTACACCGAGCCCGCGAAGCCGATCCGCCAGCTCATCGGCCAGATGTATGCCGCGGCGATGGAGCGCTTCAAGGCGGCCTTCGTCAGGGCGCTGCCCGAACTGCCCAAGGACGAGCTGGTGTGGCGCATGCATTTCATGTTCGGCACGCTCGCCTACACGCTCGCGGCCACCGACACCGTGCAGCTGATCGCCGGGGCCAAGCCCGAGGACCGCTACGACGCGCGCGTGCTGGAGGACAGGCTGAGCGCGTTCATGAGCGCCGGGCTGCTGGCGCCGCTCGCGGGCAAGCTGCACGTCAAGATCGCGGCCTGAAGGCCGGCCACGAGGACATCGCCATGACCGCATTCGCTTTCGCCACGCTCGTCGTCTTCGTCCTGCTTGCCTACTTCCGCGCGCCGATCTTCGTCTGGTCTGCCGCCGCTGGCGTGATGGGCGCCACCTGGGCGACGGTGCTCGGGCTTTCCGCCACCACCAATGCCGTGCTGGCCGCGGCGTTCTTCGCGATCGCCGCCGTGCTCAACATTGCGGTGTTGCGCCGGCGGGCGCTCAGCGACCCGCTGCTCGCGATCTACCGGCGCATCCTCCCGGACATGTCGCAAACCGAGAGGGAAGCGATCGACGCCGGTACTGTATGGTGGGATGGGGATCTTTTCTCCGGCCACCCCGACTGGGAACGGCTGCTGCATACGCCCGCGCCGAAGCTGACGGCCGAAGAGCAGGCCTTCCTCGACGGGCCGGTGGACGAAGCCTGCGCCATGGCCAACGACTGGGAGATCACGCACGAGCGCTACGACCTGCCGCCGCAGCTGTGGCAATACCTCAAGGACAGGGGCTTCTTCGGCATGATCATCCCGAAAAAGTACGGCGGGCTGGGATTCTCGGCCCTCGGCCATTCGGCGGTGGTGATGAAACTCTCCTCGCGCTCCAATGCGCTCGCCGTCACGGTGATGGTGCCCAATTCCCTCGGGCCCGCCGAGCTGCTGCTGCATTACGGTACCGAGCAGCAGAAGAACCACTACCTGCCGCGCCTCGCCAAAGGCCAGGAAATCCCCTGCTTCGCGCTCACCAGCCCGGAAGCCGGTTCGGATGCGGCCTCGATTCCGGACTTCGGCGTAGTGTGCAAAGGCACCTGGCAGGGCAAAGACACGCTCGGCATGCGCCTCACCTGGGACAAGCGCTACATCACGCTCGGCCCGGTAGCCACGCTGCTCGGCCTCGCGTTCCGACTCTACGACCCCGAGCACCTCCTGGGCGCAAAGGAAGACCTCGGCATCACCTGCGCGCTGATCCCCACCAGCACGCCGGGCGTGAACATCGGCCGGCGCCACCTGCCGCTGAACGCCGTGTTCCAGAACGGCCCCAATTCGGGCAAGGACGTGTTCGTGCCACTCGAGTGGATCATCGGCGGGCGCGAATACGCGGGCAAGGGCTGGAAGATGCTGATGAACTGCCTCGCGGCGGGCCGCTCGATCTCGCTGCCCACTTCCTCCGTGGGCGGCGCCAAGGCGCTCACACACGCGACCGGGGCCTACGCGCGCGTGCGCACCCAGTTCAGGACGCCGATCGGCAGGCTGGAGGGCGTCGAAGAGGCGCTCGGCCGCATCGCGGCCAACACCTACATGATGGACGCGACGCGTGTCATGACCGCGGGCGCGGTGGACCTGGGCGAGAAACCCTCCGTGATCTCGGCGATCGCCAAGTACCACATGACCGAGCGGGCGCGTGATTGCGTGAACGA